>QZKO01000024.1 GCA_003599505.1 Nitrospiraceae bacterium
TGCGCGCGGTGGTCGGGACCAATAACGTCGACCACTGCGCCCGCACCTGACACGCCCCGACCGTGGCCGGTCTGGCCGCGACACTCGGGGCCGGGGCCATGTCGAACTCCATCGGCGAGATTGAAAACAGCCCTGTTATTTTTGTAATCGGCTCAAACGCGAATGAGACCCATCCCGTGATAGCCTCCTGCATGAAAAGGGCGGTAAAAAAAGGCAATCAGCTCATTGTCGCGGACCCCCGGAGGGTCGGGCTTACGCGCTGGGCCACGAGGCATTTTCAGCATAAGGTCGGCTCGGATATCGCGCTGCTGAACTCGGTTATGTACGAGATAATAAGGAACGGCTGGCATGACACTGAATTTATAGAAAACTATACTGAAGGGTTCGAAGATATCAAAAAGACTGTGGAGGCGTATGCTCCTGAACGGGTTGCTGATATATGCGGGCTTTCTCCTGACGAGATCAGGGAGCTCGCGAGGATATTGGGCACGGCTGAAAAGGCCGCGCTTTTTTACACCCTCGGCATCACCGAGCACGTCACCGGCACCGACAATGTGAAGACCTGCGCCAACCTGCAAATACTCCTCGGTAACCTTGGGAAAGAAGGGACAGGCGTAAACCCCCTGAGAGGGCAGAATAATGTCCAGGGCGCCTGTGATGTAGGGGTCCTGCCGGATGTGTTGACGGCTTATCAGAAGGTGTCGGACTCAGGGGTAAGGAAGAAATTCGCAAAGGCATGGAATATTGATTCACTGCCGGACACGGAGGGCACAAAGATACCGGCCATGTTTGACGGCATGCTCCACGGCGAAATCAGGGCGCTGTATCTGATGGGAGAAAATGTCGTGATGTCGGAGCCGAACCAGGCGCATACAATCGCGGCGCTTGAAAAGCTCGACCTCCTGATCGTGCAGGATATATTCTTCAATGAGACCGCTCAGTACGCTCATGTGGTCCTGCCTGCCGCCTGCTTTGCGGAAAAGGACGGCACCTTTACCAACACCGAAAGGCGAGTTCAGCGCGTGAATAAGGCGGTAGAACCCCCCGGTCAGGCGAAAGAAGACTGGCGGATTGTCAGTGAGATCGCCGGGAGAATGGGGTATGTTATGGGATATGCATCGGCAGAACAGATATGGGATGAAATCCGCAGCCTGACGCCGAGCATGTCCGGAATTACTTACGGAAGGATTGAAAGGGAGGGGATACAGTGGCCTTGCCCTGATACGTCGCACCCCGGGACATGTTTCCTTTACTGCGATAATGTGTTCCCCTGCGGCAGGGCCCGGTTCAAACCCGCGCACTGGAGACCGCCTGCGGAGACGCCTGATCCTGAATATCCGTTTGTTTTGACGACCGGAAGGAGACTGTGGCACTACCACACCGGGACCCAGACAAGGAGGTCCGGAGGTTTTGAAGATATCTTGCCGGAAGAATTGATTGAAGTAAGCAGGGAAGACGCCGCTGGGCTGGGCATATCCGATGGTGAATATATCCTGGCGGTATCACGCAGAGGAAAAGTCAGGGTGAAGGCATGGGTGACGGACAGGGTCCCGCAAGGCTTATGCTTCATGACCTTTCACTTTCATGAGGCGTGCTCGAACGCGCTGACGAATGACGCGTTCGACCCTGTAACAGCGACCGCGGAGTACAAGGCATGCGCGATAAGACTGGAGAAGGGGCAATAGGAGATAGAGAAAATAGCCTCTTGCCTTGATTAAGTTATGGACGACAAGTTAAAAAGACTCATTATCAAACTGACTCACAGGTTTCCTGAAAAAGAGGCCGCCATTTTGCCTGCTTTGGCGATGATACAGAAAAGGAACGGGCATGTTTCCGGAAATGACATGGAAGAAATGGCAAGGATAATGAAAATCCCGGAAGCGCGGGTCTTCAGCGCGGCAAGTTTTTACAGCATGCTCAGTCTGAAGCCTGTCGGCAAGTATCATGTCCAGGTGTGCTCGAATGTCGTATGCAGCCTGCTCAACGGCTTTTCAATCCTGGACCATCTCGCCGGAAAGATCGGAATCAGGGAAGGAGAAGTGACCCGTGACGGGCTTTTCAGTATCTCGTCCGTTGAATGTCTCGGCTCGTGCGGTTACGCGCCCGCGATGCTGGTAAACACGGAGCATTATGAAAATATGAGCATTGAAAAAGTGGACAGGGTCATTGATTCAATAATGAAGAAAGAAGGCAGGACCTGATGGAAGGTTTTCTTCTGAGGAACAGGGACATTAAGGGGCTGCATTCGCTGGAGGTTTATCGCAAACACGGAGGATATGACGCGCTGAAAAAGGCGCTCGCGATGCCGCCTGAAGACATTGTCTCGATGGTAGTGGAATCTGAGCTCAGAGGAAGGGGAGGCGCGGGTTTTCCGGCAGGCATGAAATGGAAGTTCCTTCCCGCGGACAGGTCGAAGAAAAGGTATCTCATCTGCAACGCCGATGAAGGAGAGCCGGGCACCTTCAAGGACCGGCAGATTATGGAATTTGATCCGCATTTATTAATAGAAGGAATGACGATCGCGGCGTACGCGATAGGCGCCTGTCTGGGTTTTATTTATATAAGGGGTGAATACGACTGGATAGCAAAGGTCCTTGTCAGGGCAATCAAGGAAGCCGAGGACAACGGTTTAAGCGGAAGCAATATACTGGGGACCGGCTATCAATTCTGCATAGATGTCTTCAGGGGCGCCGGGTCGTACATATGCGGAGAGGAGACCGCGCTTATAGAATCCATTGAAGGGAAAGCGGGCCGCCCCAGGCTGAAACCGCCTTTTCCTGCGGCATACGGACTTTTCGGAGAGCCTACCGTGATTCACAATGTAGCCACTATCGCGAGTATCCCTTTTATCATTGAAAACGGACCGGAAGCGTTCAAAGAGATGGGGAAGCCGGGGAGTTACGGCACCGAGCTTTTCGGAGTTTGCGGACATGTCAATAAACCGGGTGTATATGAATATCCGATGGGTATGTCTTTGAGGAAGCTGATCTACGAAGTCGCCGGCGGGATAAAGGGCGGCAAAAAATTAAAGGCGGTCATTCCGGGAGGCCTGTCGGCGCCTGTTCTCAGGGCTGATGAGATAGACGTCACTATGGATTTTGAGTCCCTCCTTGCCGCAGGCTCGGTGCTCGGCACAGGTGGAATTATCGTACTCGATGAAGACGTGTCCATGCCCCATGTCGCGCAGAAAACGGCAAAGTTCTTTGCCCATGAATCCTGCGGTGAATGCACTCCCTGCAGGGAAGGCACAAACGTGATCAAATTCCTGATGGACCGGATAATAGCCGGACAGGGCGCCCCGGACGACATCGCCCAGATACAGAGGCTGTGCCGTTACATAAGAGGCTCCACAATCTGCGCCCTGGGCGAAGCCGCGGCAATGTCCGTCGGGACTATGGTGAAGAAGTTCAGGGGGGAGTTTGAGTCCCTCCTCACTCGATAATGACGTATTCTTTTGCCTTCTGAAGCATCTTTCCCTTTAAGCCAGTGTCCTCAAGACAGTTGATCCTGCTTTCACGCCTCGCTTTTAATATCCTGTTGACGGTCACGGGCCCCAGGCGCGCGTTAAGCAAGGGAATCTTTTTTTAAAAAAATCCGTGCAACTCCGTGAAAATCCGTGGCTAACTGCAAAACTGGAAAATATTTTTACAGTCGGGCTAAAGTTTATCGAAAATGTGCCGATAATAAACCTTAAGAATGAAAGGTGATGGTCAGGAAAGGAGGTAAGAATATAAATAAGACCTAATCCTTAAAGTAAGAGCAGCAAGCTTTAGCTTGCGCAAAATTGGTAAGGAAACCAAACAGTCGGAGTCATAAAATGACGATGACTGAAAATCAAGGAGGAAAAGATGGGTTTAATAGTCAACACAAACTTATTTGCTCTCAATGCACAGAGGAACGTCAGTAAAGTCCAGGGCGGCCTCGGAACATCCGTTGAAAGACTGTCATCAGGTTTAAGAGTCAATTCAGCAAAAGACGACGCAGCAGGCCTTGCAATTTCCATGAAACTGTCCGCACAGGTCCGAAGCCTTAACCAGGCCATCAGAAATGCGCAGGACGGCATTTCCGTTGTGCAGACTGCTGAAGGCGGAATGAATGAAATCCACAACATCCTCACAAGGATGAGAGAACTCGCCCAACAGGCTTCAACCGGCACATTGGCCACCAGTGACAGGACCGCTCTGAACAACGAGTTTGCGGATCTGAAGAGTGAAATCACGAGGATTTCAGACACTACCGAATTTAACGGCCTTAGCCTATTGGATGGGACCTTAAGTGGAAGCGGCGTTTCCCTACAGGTCGGTATCAATAATACAGACAATGACAGGATAACAGTCAGCGGCACCACTTTCTATGATATTGATGCGTCATCGATAGGACTTACTACGACTAACGTATCAAGTATCGATACCGCAGCCAATGCGCAGTCCATGCTGACAATCGTAGACAGCGCGATAGCGACTGTTTCTACAAGAAGAGGCAATCTCGGCGGTGTTCAGAACAGACTCGGCAGCACCATCGCAAACCTTGGAATCGCGTCTGAGAACCTCACAGCAGCGAATTCAAGAATTGTGGACGCTGATTTTGCTGTAGAAACCGCAAACCTTACAAAGAGCCAGATCATATTACAGGCAGGTATTGCCGTCCTCGGACAGGCAAATGTGCTTCCGCAGTATGCTCTGCAGCTTTTGAGGTAACAGAGTAAATATTCAAGGGTGGGGCAAGACCTGCCCCGCCCTTGAAACAGTAAGGAAGATAACATGATTGAAGACATCATTAAAATGCAGGATTTTGATAATGCTTCAACAAAAAAAATAAAACGCAATGATTATCCGGCCGTCGCAGGGAAAAAGGAAGAAAACAGGGGTAAGGTTAACACGGATGACATTAACAGATATGAAAACAACAGGGTGAAAGAAGCTATTGATAATATCGTTAGCGCAGCGAATTATTTTAAACGTACAATCAGAATTGAAATAGATAATGACATCATGATCGTAAAGGTAGTAGATGAAAAGACCGGTAAAGTTATCCGTCAGATACCGCCGGAAGAGCTTGTTGAACTATCAAAAAACGCAATAGATCAAAAAGGTCTCCTAATAAACGAGGAGGGTTAATATTATGTCGTCATTTACCGTCGGCGGCCTTAGCACAGGAGTGGACTATAATGATTTAATCTCCAAGCTTATTGAAGCCAAGAGCCAGCCTATTAAAATATTAAACAGCAAAAAGACCTCATATAATAATAAGATAACGCAATATAACAGTATTTCCTCAAAGCTTTCGAGTCTTAAAAGCGCCGCCGAAAAACTGAAAACTTCTTCAAACTTTTATGCCAAGTCTGTTTCGGTAAGCGATTCCACTGTGTTAGAAGCCACGGTCACCAGTTCCGCCGCTGTAGGGAACTACTCCGTTACAGTAACAAGTCTTGCATCCGAGGAACAGGAGGTGCACAGCGGGACGGCGGCGTCGACTACAGTGATTAATAACAGCGGAAGCTCCAAGGTATTTCAGTATACATATGCAGGCACGCAGCGAAGCCTTACGGTAGCTGACGGGACCACGCTTGAAGGGCTAAGAGACCTTATTAATGATGATACGAGCAACCCCGGTGTTACAGCGACGATTGTTAATGACGGGGTCGGGGCGACACCTTACAGACTTATAATCAAGGGCGATGATACCGGCGCTACAAAAACTATAACAGTTGACGCCGGCACTACACTTGACGGCACCGGCAGCACCACGGATTTCAGGTCCACAACTTTTACCGAGACAAAGACCGCGGCGGATTCGGATATTACGATAGACAGCCTTCAGATCAAGAGAAGCACAAATTCCATTACGGATGTAATATCGGGAATGACCATTAATCTTGAAAAAGTCAGCGCCACATCAAACAAAATAACAGTGACTGCCGACAGAGACGCGATTAAGGCCCAGATAAATGATTTTGTAACGGCGTATAACAGCGTGGTCGATCTGATATCTACAAATACGGCATATGATTCCACAACCAAGGTCAGCGGGGTGCTCCTGGGCGAAGGGACCGCAAGAAATATCCGGAACCAGTTAAGGAGCATAGTCTCGAGCACTGTATCGGGCCAGCCGGATGATATGAACATACTGGCGCAGCTCGGCATAACAACGAACAGTAAAACGGGAAAACTGGATGTGAACACCAGCACCCTGGAGACAAAACTCTCTTCCGACCTGGATGATGTTGCGGCCCTTTTTACGACAACGACGACCGGTATCGCCAATCAGATATACACTTATATAACCAATACTACAAGCACTGTCGACGGGTCTATAACGCTCAGGTCAAAAGGCCTGCAGGACCTTATCGAGGACATAGATGCTACTGTAAAAAATATGCAATACAGACTGGACAAGGAAGAAGACGATCTGGTGCGAAAGTTCACAGCGCTGGAGTCTCTTGTCAGCGGTTACAACACGATAGGAAGTTTTCTGAGTCGTATAGCTTAGGAGGCTGTTTTAATGGATATTACAGGATATAAAAAAACCGTTCTCGCAACTACGGACAGGGTCCAGATCATATTAATGCTTTTTGACGGCATATTGAACCATATCAGGATCGCGAAACAAAAAGTAGAGAGAGGGGACACCCTGTCAAAGGGGACCCATCTGGGCAAGGCGACCTTGATAGTTACTGAACTTTCCAGCGTTCTGGATATGGAAAAAGGCGGAGAGATATCAATGAATCTCAGAAACCTGTATACCTATGTCCTTCAGCGTCTTCTTTATGCAAACCTGAACAACGATGTAGCTGCACTGGAAGAAGCTGAAAAGATCATCGGCACGATAAAAGACGGCTGGAAAGAGATGATGAAAGCATTAAGGCAGCAGCCGGTTGGAGCAGGGGTTTAACTTCAGCCTGAAAAACACTTTCATTGTGTCCCGGACAAGTCATTATATTGACTATACCTATCGGGAATATACCTTCCGGGACAGGAGCGCTTTAAATATCGGCAAAGCTGCAATTCCATTTTAATTGTATTTTCACGCAGTTAAATAATCTCACCCCTTCAGTCCCGGATTTTCCATATGTTGGCAAGATACTTGCACCCTTACGGTAACGTTATATTTTTCGAGGACAATATCTCCTATGGACACCAGGACAGGCGACTATTACCGGCAGGAAAGAAGGGAAGTTGAAGCGCTTATACCTCAAAATACCATGAGGGTCCTGGATGTAGGCTGTGGAGAGGGCCTTCTCGGCAAAAGACTTCTTGAGAGAGGGGTCAAAGAAGTTGTTGGCATAGAGGTCAACCCGGACGCATGCGTTAATGCCGGGAAGAATCTGTCAGGCCTTGTAAGCGGCAATATAGAAGAAATGGAACTTGATTTTGACGAGGGATATTTTGACTGCGTAGTGCTTGCCGATGTCCTGGAGCACCTGAAGCACCCTCTGGCGGTAGTTAAAAAACTCAGGAAATATATTTCTGATTCAGGCATGATTGTGGCAAGTATTCCTAATGTAGGGTATTGGGGGACCATCAATATGCTGATAGAAGGACACTGGAAGTATGAAGACCACGGCATCCTTGACAGAACTCATTTAAGGTTTTTCACCAGGAAAGAGATAGAGAAGCTTTTTGCGGACGCAGGATTTCAGATAACGGATATAAACGCGAATATCGATCCTGCTTATTACAAGCTTAATAATGCCTCCCGGGGAGAACTGTCATTTGGAAGGGTGTTACTGAAAGACCTCACGGCTGACGATATAAAAAACCTCTTTGTAGTCCAATATCTTGTAAGGGCCGGGAAAGGCAATGTAAGGTAGTATTTTCGCATTCAGACATGGAAAAAATTGACTGAATGAGAATTATTTTCCTGCGCTCCTGATTATTCATGCAGACAATTTGGAGTAAACCACGGTCAAGAATTTTTATCAAAGCGCGCAAGCTCGAAAGCTCTTAAGAGCGTAAGTAAAAAGACCCTTTCACGCTTTCGATCTTCCGCGCTTCCGCACTTGTGTTTCTCTTATTGGCATATATATTGCAAAAGGTTTGATGATGTTTTTTACAACATAGTTAAAAGGAGGGCAGTATGCAGGAACAGGAATTGAGCAGTCCCGATGTTAATGAACTGAACAGGATAAAGACCATTTTAATGCTTTACGAGGGAGCTTCCAATTTTACAAAGATAGCGCGAAAGAAAATGGAGGTTGGGGACTCGATAGGGAGATCGCATTATATCGGCAAGACCTCCGCGATCATAAGAGAACTTTCGAATTCGTTAACCATGGACGGGGGCGACATATCCCGGAATCTCAGGAACCTGTATGACTTTGTTCACGGTTGTCTTCACAAGGCTGAAACCCAAAATGATACTAAGGCGCTCGATGAGGCTGAGAAGGTCATTGAAATATTGAGGAGCGCCTGGAAGGAGCTTTCTTCAAAAAATTGACGCTGATTATCATGCCGGTAACAAGGTAAGAGGGAGAGCATTAGCTAACTCCTTGAATATTAGGGTGATTTAGTAACCCTTCTTTTTTTATTATTGTGGCATTGATATTGCTTCTCATTCTGCGGACACGAATAAAACAGAGGAACAAAAACGTTTACTCATGAATGCTGACTTTTTATATGCGGCTGCGGGACAGTTGAAATTCCGGGAAGGGTATTATGATCATTAGCAGGACCCCATTCCGTATCTCTTTTTTCGGAGGTGGAACGGACTTCCCTGTGTGGTACAGGGAAAACGGCGGGGCCGTACTTTCAACTACTATAGACAAGTATTGTTATATATCCTGCAGACTGCTTCCTCCCTTTTTTGAGTACAGGCACAGGTTTGTATATTCAAAAGCTGAACAGGTTGACAAGGTAGACGAGATCGTACATCCCGCGATCAGGGAGACGCTTAGGTTCATGGAGATCGATGACGGGCTGGAGCTTCATCACGACGGAGACCTGCCGGCGAGGACGGGTCTGGCTTCAAGCTCGGCCTTTACGGTCGGATTGACGCAGGCCCTGTACGCGTTAAAGGGAAGGATGGTGCCGAAGAAACAACTGGCACTTGACGCGATACATATCGAACAAAATTTGATCAGGGAAAATGTAGGCTCCCAGGACCAGGTCGCTGTCGCTTTCGGGGGGTTGAACAAGATCAGTTTTTCGGGGGAGCACGATATCGAAGTCGCGCCGGTAATAATCACACGGGAAAAATGCAGGCTCTTCCAGGACCACCTGATGCTGTTTTTCACGGGATTTGCCAGGTCGGCGTCCAAAATCGAAGAAGACAAAATAGGGAAGGTCGGGCAGAACGGGGAGATACTGAAAGAGATGTACAAAATGGTCGGCGAGTCAATCAGGATTCTTACTGAAGGTTCGCTTGAGGACTTCGGCAGAATGCTTCATGAAAACTGGCGGCTCAAGAAGAGCCTGTCAGGGAAGGTATCCACCAATTATATCGATTATGTTTACGACATGGCCGTACAAAACGGCGCGGTCGGGGGGAAGATACTCGGGGCCGGAGGCGGCGGATTCATTCTGTTTTTTGTTAAACCGGAAGACCATGAGAGGCTGAGGCAGGCGCTGGGGTTCCTCCTGCATGTGCCGTTCAAGTTTGATTTTTCAGGCAGCCAGATCATTTATTACACCGGAAACGGAGGAGCGGAATGAGAATACCTTTCGGGACGATATCTGTAACGGAAAAGTCCAAACAACTGATAATCGAGACGCTTGAGACGAACAGACTGTCCAGCGGGAAGCTTGTTCGTGAATTTGAAAAGAGGTTCGCGGAGCTGGTCGGCGCAAAAGAAGCAGTCGCCGTAAGCAGCGGGACCGATGCGGACATGCTGGCGATGGCGGTCTTATACGACTTCGGCGCAGAGAGGGGCGATGAAATTATAGTGCCTGCTCTTTCATTCGTTGCAACAGGCAACGCGGTGCTGGCCGCGGGATTTACCCCTGTCTTTGTAGATGTGGACAGAAAAACGCTGAATATAGACCCTGCAAAAATTGGAAACGCCATCACGGAAAAGACCAGGGCGATTATGCCGGTGCACTTAATGGGGAAACCCGCTGATATGGACGCCATAAACAGCATCGCAAAGAAATATGACCTTTACGTAATAGAAGACGCGGCCGAGGCCCACGGCGCCTTATACAGGGGAAAATGCGCGGGGACGCTTGGCGACATCGGCGCTTTCAGCTTATACGTGGCCCATATCATCACTACTGTTGAAGGCGGCATTATCACAACAGATAATGAAAAGTTTGCTGAAATACTGAGGTCACTGAGGAGCCATGGAAGGGCTTGCAAGTGCAAGAGCTGTGTGCTCAATACCTCTTCCGCGTACTGTGAAAAAAGGTTCGGCAATAACGGCGACGGAGACATAAGGTTTATATTTGAAAGGATAGGCTTCTCGTCCAAGATGAATGAGATGGAGGCGGCTGTAGGGATAGGGAACCTCGACATTTATCACGAGATTTTAAACAAGAGGAGGCAGAACCTGTATTACCTGCTTGAGAAAATAAAACAGTTCGGCCGGCACCTGGTTTCAATAGAAAAAGAACCTCATGAGGAGATAGGTCCCCACGCGCTGCCGATTATCGTTCAGGAAGGAAGCCGCGTTACGAGGAACCATCTGGTCAGACATCTGGAAAAGAGCGGCATCGATACAAGAGACCTGTTTACGTCAATGCCGACGCAGTGCCGGGGGTTCGAATTCAGGGGATATAGGCAGGGAGAGTTTCCGAACGCGGAATATCTCGGCAAAAACGGACTTCACATAGGAGTGCATCAGGACATGGGAAGGGAAGAGTGCGATTACATTATTCAGGTCCTCAACGAATTCCTGGAGAAAAGCGCTTAAATATGAAGGCGATTATTTTAGCGGGCGGGTTTGGGATGAGATTAAGAGAAGTCATAAAAGACATTCCGAAACCGATGGCGCCTGTAGACGGCAGGCCGTTTCTTGAATATCTGGTTTTACAGCTTGCCGGACGGGGGGTAGATGAGATAATCATGTCGGTCGGCTACAAAGGCGATGTAATCAGGGCCTGCTTCGGCAATGGTGAAAGGTGGGGGATAAGGATATCTTATTCAGAAGAAAAAGAGCCCCTCGGAACAGGGGGGGCACTTAAGAAAGCCGCGGGTTCAGCGGATGACGGCCGGTTTGTCGTTATGAACGGAGATTCTTTTCTGAATATCGATATGGACGAATTCATGAATTTCCATTCAAAAAAAAATGCGTCAGCAACCATCGCCCTGGTTCAAACCGGTAACGCGGGCCGTTACGGGAGGGTAGAGACCGATGGGGCCGGCGCGGTAGTGAATTTTTCTGAAAAAGGCAACGGCGTCGAAGGATACGTTAACGGGGGAATATATATTTTTGAAAGAGACATTATCAGACATGTGCCAGACGGCAAGGTCTCTCTGGAGGAAGATGTGCTGCCTCGTTTTTCAGGGAATGGTTTATACGGGATGCCGACGAACGGTTTCTTTATAGACATAGGCATCCCCGAAGATTATTTGCGATTGTGTGATAATCCTGGCCCTCTTGCCGCTGCCCTGCGGCAGCGGGAATGGTCGGCTATATAAATGAAAACCAGTTTAATGACGGAGGTATAATTTGGGATATCACATCTTGATTACTGGCGGAGCAGGGTATCTGGGGTCTGTACTGGCGCCGGAATTATTGAGAGGGGGACATAAGGTGACTGTCCTGGACAGTTTCATGTTCGGACAGAATTCGCTGCTTCAGTGCTGCGCGAATGAGAATTTTAGTGTAACAAGAGGGGACGCAAGGGAAGAAGAGACGCTGAAACCTCTTTTGGAAAACGCTGATTATATTATCCCTCTCGCCGCGCTGGTCGGAGCCCCTCTATGCCGGAGAGACAGGATAGGCACTGTAACTACAGGCAGAGACGCCGTGGCCTCTATCGCGAGGCTCGCCTCAAAAGAGCAGAGGATAATTTATCCGTGCACGAACAGCGGTTATGGAGTAGGCCAGAAGGGGATATATTGCACCGAGGAAACACCCTTGAACCCGATATCCCTTTACGGACAGGCCAAGGTGGAGGCGGAGAAAATCCTGCTTGACAGCGGCAACGCCGTCAGCCTAAGGCTTGCCACGGTTTTCGGGACGTCCCCGAGGATGAGGATAGACCTGCTGGTGAACGACTTTACGTACAGAGCGGTCAAAGACAGGTTCGTGGTGGTTTTTGAAGGACACTTCAAGAGGAATTATATCCATATCCGGGATGTCGCAAGGGCGTTCATCCACGCGATAGACAATTTTGAGACGATGAAGGGCGGGCCCTATAATGTCGGCCTCTCGGACGCCAATCTCTCCAAACTCGAGCTCTGTGAAAAGATAAAAAGGCATGTGCCTGATTTTGTATATCTTGAAGCGCCTGTCGGCGAAGACCCCGACAAGAGAGATTATATCGTATCGAATGAAAAGATAGAGAAGACGGGTTTCAAACCGGCATATTCTCTCGATATGGGGATAAAGGAGCTCATAAAAGGATATACGATAATAACAAACAGCAGGTACGGCAATGTCTAAGGAACGCTAAATATATTTTTTGATTAGGAGAACTGTTGATGTCGGGAGATTTGGACCTGTTACTTGTAACTGTCGGTGAGACGAGAAAAAAAATCTATCAGGATTTAAGTAAAGACTTCTCCGCGGTTGAACCGCCTTTCTGGGCCGCGTTGACTGCCGGCTTTATCAGAGAAAGAGGATACAGCGTTGACATACTCGATGCAAATGTTGAGATGTTAAGCAATACTGAAACCGCTGAGATTGTTATAAAAAGAAAACCCGGACTGACAGCCGTTGTGGTTTATGGGCAGCAGGCGAACACCTGCACTCCGCTTATGACTTCTGTCGGGGAGTTGTGCAGGGAGATCAAAAAATCAGACAAGAGAATTAATTTAATCCTGACCGGATGGCATCCATCAGCTTTGCCTCAAAGGACCATGGAAGAGGAAGGTTGTGATTTTGTGGCCGAAGGCGAGGGCTTTTATACATTATTGGGGTTGCTCGAAAAACGAAATATTAATGATGTTCCGGGCTTATGGTGGAGAGAAAACGGTGAAATACGGAATAATCCCAGGGCCGAAAATATCAAAAACCTGACCTCGGAATTATCTGCTGTGGCCTGGGACTTATTACCTATGGACAGCGGTAATTACAGGGCATTTAACTGGGTCGCGTTGAGTGATTTACAATCGAGAACAAAATGCGCCTCCATGTATACGAGTCTGGGTTGCCCCTATCAGTGCTCTTTTTGCGCTATTCACGCGACGTATAAGGAAAGAAAAATGCGTTTCTGGGAGACGGATTGGGTCCTGAACCAGATTGATGGATTAGTCAAAAAATATGGAGTAAAACATATAAATATTATGGATGAGTTTTTTGTCTTCAAGCCGCAACATTACATGCCGATTGTTGAAGGACTTATCGAGAGAGATTATGGACTTAATCTATGCGCATTTGCAAGGGTGGACAATATCAGGGAAGAATATCTCGGAAAGCTGAAGAAGGCGGGATTCAACTGGTTTAAGCTGGGAATTGAATCGGGCAGGACGGACATTCTTAAAAGGGCATCTAAAGGAAAGTATGATAAGGAAGATATACGGGAAGTCGTTAAGGCAACCAGGGACGCCGGTATCAGTCTTTGCGCAAATTTTATCTTCGGTCTTCCGGGAGATAGTTATGAAAGCATGCAGGAAACGCTCAATTTAGCTTTTGAGTTGAATTGCGAATTCCCCAGTTTTTTTGCTGCCATGGCCCCTCCGGGCTCTGATCTGTTTTATGAGGCACAGCGCAAAGGCATTGCTTTGCCGTGTGATAAAGGCGGACCGGGCTGGATTGGATACGCCCAGCAGGGTTATCATTTTATGCCTCTCCCGACTGAGCATCTTTCAGCAGCAGAAGTGCTGGCATTCAGAGATTATGCATTTGACGCATATTTCAAGAACCCGGGATACTTGAGCATGATTAAAAACAGATTCGGCCCTGACGCAAGAAAACATGTAGAAGCAATGACGAAGTTAAAACTGAAAAGAAAGCTGCTGGGTGATTAGCGGGTATTGATATATGTACGGCAATACATTGATTGATCCTCAAACAACCGTGAAGGCCGGAGTCGGCGTGATTATCCTGGACGATGAGCAGCGTATTCTTTTAGAGAGAAGAAGCGACAATGGATTATGGGGGTTGTCCGGCGGCGCAATAGACCCGGGGGAAACTATACTGAATGCTGCAATTCGCGAGGTTAAAGAAGAGACTAATCTTGTTATTAAAATCATCGGGATCATTGGTATTTATTCTGATCCGGCAGATGGCCGGATAGTCACTTATCCGGATAATGGCGATGTCCGTCATCTGGTCGATGTTATTTTTACTGCTGAGATAATTTCAGGCGAAATGAAAAAAAGTCATGAAAGTATCGAGCTCAGATTTTTTAATCCGGACTCATTACCTTCAGAAATAGCTCCACCTGCATTGCGGCCGCTAAAAGATTATGCTGCCGGGAAAAAGTTCGTGATCCGATAAATATGGGTTCGATAGAAATGACCGAAATAAACGAATTACAGAAAATCGCAAATAAAATCAGGGCCACATGCGTTCAGATGGCATTTGATGCCAGTCACGGGCATCTGAAATCAGCGCTGAGCTGCGTAGAGATACTTGTTGCGTTATACTGGCGCTGGCTAAAAGTGTCTCCATCAAATCCGGCTGACCCTCATCGTGACCGGTTTTATATGAGTAAAGGACATGGGGTAACCTCTTTGTACGCGGTCCTGGCTGAGAAGGGAATCATTGATCGAAAAGAACTTGCCATGTATGCCAAAAGCGGTTCCTGCCTGCCCGACCACCCATGCAAACATATGTTGCCTGTCCTTGAAGCTTCATCAGGAAGTTTGGGACATTGTCTCGGCATTGCGACAGGCGCATTATATGCCCTGAGGCTTAAGGGTAATCCTGCACGGGCCGTTGTATTGATGAGTGACGGAGAGTGCAATGAAGGCAGTGTCTGGGAAGCGGCAATGTTTGCAAGGGCGCAAAAACTCGAAAATCTGTTGGCTATTGTTGATTACAACGACATGCAGGCGGTCGGTTTCAGTGATGAAATTATGGGACACACATTGCTGGAAGAAAAGTTTCGCAGTTTCGGATGGGCCGCAAAAAGAATAAACGGGAACAGTATTTCCGAACTTGCCGATTGTCTTGAAAGCTTTCCGTTTGAGAAGGACAAACCATCTGTTATAGTAGCAAAAACAAAGGTGGGAGTTTCTTTTATGGAAAAAAATATATTGTGGCATTACCGGACCCCGTCCGGCGAGGAGCTTATGGCCGCCATTGATGAACTGGGAGAACTGCCGATTCAAACCGGTTGACAACCATGAGAAAAGCATTGGCCGACACTTTAACATCGCTGGCTGAAAAAGACCCCAGCATTGTTTTTCTGACGGGGGACCTGGGTTTTCAAATGTTTGATGAGTTCGGAAAAAGATTCAGCGGGCGCTATATTAATGTCGGTGTTGCCGAGGCACAGATGATTTGTGCTGCCGCGGGAATGGCATTGGAGGGCTTCCGGCCTTTTGTATATTCCATCGCGCCGTTTGCCACAGGCAGACCTTTCGAACACATAAAAATAAGTATTGCCTACCATGGATTGCCTGTTACCATTATAGGCGCCGGCGGTGGATATGCATACGCTACCAATGGACCTACCCATCACGGCGCGGATGATATAGCGCTTATGTCGATTATACCCGGAATGACGGTAATGGCCCCCGGGAGTCCGGCTGAGTTGAGGGAACTTTTGCCCCAGATCATGAAATTAAAGGGTCCTGCCTATATAAGAATAGGTAAAAAGGGAGACCCTGAATATGACGCGGATGGACCCGCAATAATCGGCAAAGCAAGGCTCCTGAAAAGCGGTGAAAAAATCGCCATAGTTTCAACGGGTGAAATGGCCCCGATTGCGCTTGATGCTGCGAAGAAACTGGCATTGGCCGGGATAAACCCTGTTGTTTATCAAATGCACACCATAAAGCCACTGGATACTGTTTTCTTAAATGAAATATCAGAAAAAGTGGATACGATTTTAATTGTTGAAGAAGCTTCACCTATTGGAGGTTTGTGGTCGGCGGTCAGTTCTTTTATGGCATCATGTTCGAGACATCCGAAAATCATCAGAACGGGACCTCCGGATGAGATGATATTGGGGAATTGCAGCAGGGAAGAGCTCAGGCAGAATTACGGGTTTGATACAGACGCGATTGTCAACATATGTAAAAAGTTAACGGGTTTATCGGACATCGGGACGATATCTGAAAAGGAAAAGTCACTTCAGGGACAAGTATGAAATCGCTGAACGCGCTCTCAGATAATCCACAGTTCCGGAGGACGGGACTTTACCGGTCTTTCATGGACAGGCCTCTCGGCTTCATTGACATTGGAGCGGCGGGAGGCGTCCATCCATTGGTAACGCCTGCGGCGTCGCTGACCCACTGCATATGCTTCGAGCCGGGTGAGGAGGCATACCGGGACCTGCTGAAGAAATACGAGAGTGGGTCGCCCTTTTCGCGGGTGACCATAATCAACAGCGCAGTCGGCGCCGGAACAGCTCAGGAGACGCTGCATGTAACCAGGAGTCTCGTTAACACTTCGCTGCTTGAGCCGAGATATGAGATGGTCACGCGGTATCGTCTGGAAGGTTTCAGAGTTGAAAAGACCCTTCCGCTGCTGACCGGCTCCCTTGATGAAATAATTTTAAACGAACGAAAAGGTGAAGGCCTGTCGGGAGAGTTTATCAAACTGGACTGCCAGGGCGCTGAATATTCCATTCTCAAGGGAGCGGAGAAGACACTTGAGTCCTGCATGGCGATAATGTGTGAAGCGGCGTTCTTTCAGATGTACAAAGGCCAGAAGCTGTTCGCAGACCTTGATAGTTCCATGCGCGAGAGGGGGTTTCAGTTGTACGGGCTCTGGCCCCGCTATGTTTCTTCAAAAAGACTGGACAGAAGGATATACGACTCCGAGGAGCGCATAATCGAGGTAGACGCATTGTATTTCAGGGACCCGCTCGATGTTGTGAACAGTACAAGAGAATTCACGGAAAGGAATATCGAGGTCCTGCTCCTCGTTTCAATCTTATCCCGGTTCTATGATTTTGCGCTGGAGCTTGTCGACAATTTTTTCAGCGGGAAGGAAGATGAGCGCCGTCGTCTTACCGATTGCATCCATGAATTGAGCGGGAGGTACAGGGAGTCTCTGGAAAACGATACGATAAAGCTGCTCGATGATCTTAATTCATCTCCTGAGAAGACATATCTGCTCTGCAAGAAATTTATCGACAGGCACAAGTCGAACAACAGCGTGGATTTTGTAAAGTTGCAGGATTAAATGATGGAAAATTTTAACAGCGTTATTACAAAAAAAGTTTTTCTGGAAGTGGGTGAACCGAGTCGTCTTTTTATGTTATTGAATTTCCTTGAGATATTAAAGGATGAGATCAAATTCATTCATGGTCTGAATGAGAATGATTGTCATGAAAAATATTTCATTCCGGTAAAAATTCCCTTTATTGAAGCATTGGCAGATCCTGATTGCATAACCAATCAAGAAGTAGTAAATGCTTATAGACAGTCCAATGCAAAGATCCTTTTTGATTTATCAACTGAATCAATTACGTTTTCAGATTATACCTCAGAAATCTTGTTGACTTTTCATCAGATATTGCGCCACGCAGATATTGATCCAGGGCGGATTTATCTGATTTGCGCGAATTCTCACGCTGAAGAACATTATCCTGAATGGAACTCGCAACATGGCCTGGAAGATTATCAAATAAAGATGTTGGGCTATAATTTTATTCATGTGGGCGCGCCGCATTTATTAGCTTTTTTGAGGTCAAAAGGTTTCCAAACCTTCTCCCCTTATATTGATGAAAGTTACGATAATATCGAAGAGCCGGCGGAGCGTCTTGAAGCCATATTTAAAGAAATTGACAGACTATGCGCAATGTCATTAGACGATATTCATGATCTGTATTGTAAACTTTGGCCGAGATTGCTGCATAATTTTTATCATTTTCAAAATTGTACAAAAGAAATCGCCAAGGCAGAAATTAATAATATATTAGAAAAGATTGTATAAAACATATTGAGATCAATCGGAGTAAATCATGAAAGTCCTTCTGCTGGCATTAGGCAAGACACCTCTGAAGTTTGACCAGAACCCTTATTTTTTTGAAAATCTTCCGGCCGGTGACGATGACCGGGACATCGACATAGTGACCTTTGGATATAATGAAGGGGTCGCCATACGCATCGACCCCCGGGACGATTTTGAAAAGGTCATTAATCAACTTCCCGCCGGATGGATTCCTGACTGCTGCATCCTGCAGGCCATAGACAATAACCTGCTGCCGCGCGGCATAGAGAGGGCGCCTTTCCCGGTGGTGGCGATACCTTTGCCGGGCGACTGGGACCTGGACCTTCCGTATGCCAAATCGATTGTGGAGGCGGCGGACCTCGTAGTAGGCGCGGGCTATTTCGATGAAGAGTGTTACCCGATACTCGGCGCCGGCAATGTGGAGATTTTTTATATTGGCTCCATAATGGACAAATCCTTTGATCCTCATCCTAAAAGGATGGAGGACAGGGAGATAGATATTTTCTATACTGCCTCGTGGCTGAACAACCTTTCGCGCCCTGAACGGTCTCAGTGGGCGGCAAAATTGGCCAGGTTGTCCAGGAAACATAATGTCCTGATTGAAACATGGACCAGCAGCTATGAGGAATACTTGTCCCTTCTGAAAAATTCAAAACTGGCTTTTTCCCATGTGAGGCAGGGGGTGTTTTCCAACAGGGTTTTCGAGGCAGCTTCCCAGGGGACGGTCCCTGTTGTCACCGGCAGGGATGTTACGAGGTATTTTGAAGACGGGAAAGAGATCATCCGGGTGACTGATGAGGACTTTATCGACAAAGTGGAGCGGGGGCTGTTCGATCACGGCATATGGGCAATCTTCCATATGGGGGCATGTAGCTCCACCACGGAAAAGGACGCTGACTACCTGATGCGGAACAATTTCGATTATTCTCGTAGGCTAGCGTCACGATTTGCCGGAAAATCCAGCCTCAGATTTATCTACGCGTCGAGTGCGGCCACGTACGGGGATGGATCAATCGGATATTCGGACGAGCATTCGACCATTCCGCTGTTACGACCGCTCAACATGTACGGTTATTCCAAGCAGCACTTTGATACCTGGGCGTTGAAAACCGGAGTCCTAAAAAATGCCGTAGGATTAAAATACTTCAACGTGTTCGGACCCAACGAGTATCACAAGGGCGATATGCGTAGTGTTGTGATCCGGGCTTACTGGCAGGCGAAGCGGTCGGGAAAGGTGAGGCTTTTTAGGTCGTACAGATCGGAATGGAAAGATGGGGGACAAAGTCGCGACTTCATTTACGTCAGGGATGCAGTGAGAATCACGCTGCATTTCCTCGAGCGGCCTGAGGTGAACGGGATCTTCAACGCGGGGACCGGGACAGCGAGAACTTTCAACGACCTGGCGTTGGCCGTCTTCTCAGCTCTCGGCAATGACCCGACGATTGAATATATCGACATGCCCGAAGGGCTCGAGACAAAGTACCAGTATTATACGTGCGCGCAAATGGAGAAGATTCGCTTCTCCGGTTTTAAGCATCGATTCATGTCTCTCGAGGAAGGCGTACACGATTACGTGGTAAACTACCTGGAACGAGATGCCCGCTGCGCAACAGCCTCCTGATCTCACTGCTGCTCCGGCCCAATTAGGGCAGCAGATAAGACTCGGGCATTGTTGACATTCAGGCGCAGTCCGCATAGAATGGTGGTGACTCGACCAACTGGCTCACTGGTGGCTTTCTCCATGAGAGAGCGGTTCACTCGCACGGAGTTTTTGGACGCCCTCTTCGGTGACTATTTCAAGAGGCGGGATGGCTTCTTGATGGTCAAGACCATGAGGGGTCTCAATCGCCGACTGAGCACACGCTTTTTCCCTAGTGTCGAAATTCTGGCTAAAGAGCAGTACCAACCTGATCAGGAAGTGTTCTTCGGGGTTTGTCCTCGCGAGACAACGAAGGCGGATCGATCCTATATTCGGTACATCACCGCTCTTTGGGCCGGAATCGATCTCGCGCCGGATGGGTACTCCGGGAAGGATTCGTACTTCGACGGCCCAGCCTGGGCAGCTAAAGCTGTCCGGAGCTTTCCGTTACCGCCCTCCATCATTGTGGAATCCGGATATGGAATGCACCTGTATTGGCTGTTCCGTGATGTCATGCGGATCGCGGATCCGCTGTGGGTGGAGTACGAGCTGCAGCGATTCAATGCCTATTTTCAATGCCGGAGGGAAGTCACAATCGATACTATGCTGAGGCTACCGGCAACGTACAACTTCAAGGTACCATCAAGCTCTGTTCTGTGCGAGGTCAAGTATTTGAATACGGATTTCCGGTATTCCCCTGAAGACTTTGAGGCTACGAAACTACCAACGGATGTTGGATCTCCCGTTGATGAGCGGTTAGCTTCCGTAGGCTCCCCCACTGTTGAGCCAATCCACGGGTCGATGGGCCCTCGCGGGCCTGCCGAGGAAAAAGTGAAAAATCTCCGGCAGGAGCCGGGGCAGTCCCTCGACGCGGATCCGGCCAGGCAAAAAAAGCACTTCACAAAGGCCGTGAGAGCCAATCAGAGAGACTCACCTCAGTCCACCTCGGGCCAGGACACCCAGCCTCGCTCGATTCCTGAAGACTTTGAGCCGCTCCCATACGAGCTGGAGGAAGATCCTCCAAGGAGCTCGGCGATGGTACCTCCTGTTGGATCGCTTGATGCACTTGCTGATAGAGTTGCTGACAGGGTCATTGAGAGATTGACCGACAGATTGATTAATGACCTGGTGGATCGTGTTGTAGACGAATTGACGAAGCGACTCCTGCCTGGATAGTCAGGCGTGACTTATATGTAGTGCTAATCAGGAACTGCCAGCGCGGTGAGGATAATGCTCGACAGTTCGACAATGAAATAGGCCCAG
>QZKO01000056.1 GCA_003599505.1 Nitrospiraceae bacterium
TAAACAGGACGGCCAGGAATCTCATCGGTCTTCATAATGAGGCCGTTGAGGGAAGACCCTGCGTGGAAATATTCCGGACGGAACTTTGTTCGCAGTCCTGCCCGCTGGATTCAGACAGGCATATCAGTTGCGCTTCCCACTTTATGAATGTAAAGATGTACAGAAAGGAAGACACGGAATCGGTCCCGCTTTGTCTGAATGTCGCTCCCTTCGGCAACAACAGGGGAGATACGGTCGGTATAATCGAGAACTTCAGGCCCATGAGCGAGGCTGTAAAACTGATAGAATCTCTTGAAAAAAGCAACGTAATACTTTCCCAGGAAAAAAATAAAATATCCTCGATAGTGGACAGCCTCGCGGACGGTGTATTCACTGTCGACAGGGACCTGAAGATAACGGGTTTCAACAGGGGAATGGAAACGCTTACAGGCCTGAAAGAAGCGGAGGCGCTTGGAAGACCCTGCAGGGAGGTATTATGCGGGGACAACTGCGCTTCAAATTGTCCGTTCTCATACACATTGAAAAACGGTTACGGACTGGCGAATTTCATGGAGCGCGTCGCCGGAAAAAACGGGAACATAATCCCTGTATATATCAGCACGGCCTTTCTTAAAGACGGCACGCACGAGCAGGGCTTGATAGCTATAATAAGGGACGCCTCTGAAATCGAGAAACTGAAAAAAGAAATGAATGACAGGTACCGGTTTTCCAACATCGTCGGCAGGAGCGTGCCCCTCCAGCAGGTCTTTGAGCTTATAGAGGCGCTGCGGGACACCGACTGCGCCGTGCTCATAGAAGGAGAGAGCGGGACAGGGAAGGAGCTTGTCGCGAGGGCGATCCACCACGAAAGCGACAGGAGGAACAAACCGTTCATCAAGGTAAACTGCAGCGCGATAGTCGAGGGGCTTTTTGAGAGCGAGCTTTTCGGGCACGTGAAGGGGGCCTTTACCGGCGCCATAAAAGACAAGGAAGGGAAATTCGAGCTCGCTGACGGCGGCGTGATATTCCTCGATGAAATAGGCGAAATGCCCATGCCGCTGCAGTCCAAGCTGCTGCGGATAATCCAGGACATGGAATTTGAGCGTGTGGGCGATACAAAAACGAGAAAGGTCGACGTCCGCATCATAGCCGCTACCAACAGGGTGCTGCAAAAAGAAATAAGGGCGAACAACTTCAGGGAAGACCTTTATTACCGGCTTTGCATCGTTCCGGTTAAAATGCCTCCCCTGAGAGAGCGCAGGGAAGATATCCCTCTGCTCCTGAGGCATTTCCTTGAAAAATGCGCGATTAAATTCCCGAACAGGCCTGCGATTGAAGAAGTAACTCCGGCGGCAATGTCCGCTCTCATGGACTATCACTGGCCGGGCAATATCAGGGAGCTTGAAAACGCCGTGGAGCACGCCTTCATCCGTTCCAAAAGGAACGTTATAGAATTCGAGGCCCTGCCGGCTTCAATAAGAAACAGTGTAGTCAACAAGGTCCCGGAAATAATATTGCCTGTATCAGGTCCGATAACCGCTGAAAGGAATATTAAAGAAATCCTGGACAGATATAACGGCAGCAAATCAAAGGCGGCAAAGGCGTTGGGCCTGAGCCGCACCACCCTCTGGAGAAGATTGAAGCAGCAGTCTAATTAATCCCCCCTCCTGAAACTAATGTTTCATGGCGTTTCATGCATGTTTCACTTGAAACAATATGATGTTTCAGCCTTCCCCGGTCTCTCTCTTAACAACTCCATATAATACCTTAAAATCAAAGAGTTATAAAAATCTTTCAAACTGGCACGTTGTTTGATGTTATTAAGGCAAAGGCAAAGGGGCCATTTAGGTCAATAATCACTTTAAACAAAGAGAGGTAACAAATGGAAGAAAAGAAGAAGAAGAGGATGGCTATCATAGCCTCAAAAGGTACCCTTGATATGGCCATGCCGCCGCTGTTTCTCGCGTCAACCGCTGCGGCCATGGACGTGGAGACCGCGATATTTTTCACTTTTTACGGAGTAGACCTTGTCAATAAAAAGAAATACAAATCACTCAAGGTCGCGCCCATAGCAAACCCCGCCATGCCGTCGCCGGTCCCGTTCCCCAATATCCTTGGGGTCCTGCCGGGCATGACAGCCATGGCAACGTCGATGATGAAGATGATGATGAAGAAGATCAACTGGCCTTCAGTGCCGGAGCTCATCGATATGTGCAGGGAGTCAGACGTGAAGCTGATAGCCTGCTCTCCCACACTCGAAATGACAGGGGTCAAAAAGGAAGACCTTGTCGAGGGAGTGACTGTAGCAGGGGCCGCGGAATTTCTGAATTTCGCCCTTGACGCGGATATAACGCTGTTCATTTAAAAATTTTCACCAAGGAGGACACGAAAAATGGAAGCACAAAAAACACTTGACTGCAAGGGACTTAATTGCCCCATGCCTATTGTCAAAACCAAGAAGACACTGGAATCAATGAAACCGGGAGAAGTACTCAGGATAGAAGCTACCGACAAAGGCTCAAAATCAGACATGGCGGCTTTTTCAAGCAGGACCGGGAACGAGCTGCTTGAGACAAAAGAAGAGGGCAACAAGTTCATATTTTACATCAGGAAAAAATAAGCCAGCTTTCAATCAGATGCAAAGCTTGAACAGGTATGGGAGAAGAGTTCCGCCTCAGCGGAACGACACTAAAAAACTGGAGGGAAATAAAATGAAGCGAAGGCATGTAAACGTCTTCAGAAGCATCTTCATATGTTCATTTGTCATGATGGTAATCCTCGGTTTTACGGGGACCGTCTTTGCGACGAACGGATATTTCGCGCATGGATACAGCGTGAAAAACAAGGCCCTGGCAGGCGCGGGGACCGCGCTCCCCCTTGATTCACTCGCTGCCTCGACAAACCCGGCCGGGATGGTGTTTGTCGGCAAGCGTATTGATTTCGGTCTCACCTTCTTTAATCCGAACAGGGAATATACCGTCAAAGGCAATCCCTCCGGTTTTCCGGGCACTTTTGGTTTTGAACCAGGCACAGTTGAGAGTGATTCTAAATGGTTCATATTCATCAACGGGGATAGACCTGATGCAGTTATTTGTGGTCCCAACTTATGCCAGAAAACTGCACCCCGGGCATGCAGTCGGTATAAGCCCCATTTTTGCCTTTCAGAGCTTCGAGCAATCAGGCTTACAAACTCTTGGCGACCTGGGTTTTTCCAGTGATCCCGATCATATCGCAAACAACGGACAACCGCCATTACTGTCGCCGCAGACGTGCAGCAGATTTATTACAGTGACGTTAATTCGGTCGGCAACCCGATGTTGCCCAACTTGCAAACTCATTTGCTTGGTAATGACGAAGGCGCCGGGTTCGGTTGGGACGATATGACTGTTTATAAATTCGGCGTACAATGGCAAAGCAGTCCTGAGTGGACCTGGCGTCTGGGTTATTCTGTTGCAAATCAGCCGATACCGGACAGTGAAATGCCCTTCAATATCCTTGCCCCGGGAGTTATTGAGCAGCACCTGACAGCAGGTTTCACGAAGGCTCTTGGCAACAACAATGAGTTAAATATAGCCTTAATGCGTGCATTCTCAAAAAGCGTAGAGGGTCCCAACACGTTAGAGGTCCCCGGACAGCAGACCATTGAATTAAAAATGGACCAGTGGGAAGTTAGCGCCGGATATGCCTGGAAATTCTGATGAATGGTGTTATAAGCTATTAACTATCTGCTTTAAATATGCCCCTCTTAAATATAAGAGGGGCCGCCTTTCATTTTCCTGTCTGCCGTCAGGCAGGCCTGCAGCGGTTGAGATGCCCTGACTATAATATCAGACCGGGTAATTTCGGACAATTAGATAAAAATGGGAATATTTATGTACAATTGAGATATGAATTGTAGATGTCTGTTCCTTTCTCTCTCCCTTATTGCAAGTCTCTTTTTTACTGTAAACCCGGAGACATCTGCTGAGGAAGACCCGCCTAAAAAGACAATATATTTTAGCGCCATAACCCTTTATCATCCCATTGTAATGTATCAAAAATACCAGCCCCTCATGAATTACCTTACAGAAAACACTTCTTACAGATTTGAGCTGAGACTAAGCGAGGATTACAGGGACATAATAAATTTTCTTAAAACCGACAAAGCTCAGGTTGCGCTGCTCGGCGGCGTTACCTATCTTGAGGCAAAAAAAGAATTCAATATAATCCCTATACTGAAGCCTCTTGGAGCTAACGGCAAGCCCTTTTACAGATGCGTATTTGTTACAAGAGAGGCAAATAAAGACATCAATAAACTTTCAGACCTTAAGGGCAAATCTGTTGCCTTTGCCTCAAGGCTGTCAACATCAGGGAACCTTGCGCCCCTCTATCATCTGTATTCCGTGGCAGGCGTAAAACTTGAAGACCTCTCACGGTATGAAAACTTCAGATACCATGATTCCGTAGCAAGGGAAGTCTTGAGGGGTAATTTTGACGCCGGGGCTGTTATAGATTCTGTTGCTGAAAGGTTTAACGACAGGGGGTTAAAGGTAATAGATGTTTCTGAACCGATACCGGGGCTGCCTATAGTAGTTCGGGCGGATGCCTCAAGAAAATTGATATATTCAATAGAAAAGGCCCTTCTCTCCTTAGACTACAACAACCCCGAACACTACAGGATTATGGAGCAGTGGGACGAAGAGTTCAAATATGGATTTACAGAGGCGAGCGATAGTGATTACGATTCCATACGCAAGATGATCGATTACCTGAGAAAGAAGGGCGTGCTGATACCGTAATCAATGCCTTTTAATTATGGCCGGGAAGTTTAAAAAATGGGTTTTCAGCCTGCAGGGAAAGTTTATCATTACTGCATCTTTTTGTATTCTTATCTTTACCACGATCGGAAGCTTCGTTATCCTCTCAAGAGAAGAGGAACTATACAAACAGGACATAATGAACCAGGGGAAAGTTCTCGCTGAAATAAGCCGGCTTACTCTGACAAACGTTATGGTGTATAAAGAAATGGGCATGATGGATGAGCAGAACCTTACTGATTACCTCGACTATTTCATCATCAATTTGATGGAACAGGACAAGAGAGTAAACTTTGTGATGATCCTTGATAATAAAGGATGGGTCCTTGCTCACAGCAATCCCTCACAGGCCAATAAGGTGTATATGGATAAATCAATAGAAGAAGTCCTCATAAATTTTAAAACAGAGATAGCCTATGGAGGTTTTTATAACGAACCCGTTATTAAAATAACATCACCTTTAAACATAAGCAGTAAAAACTGGGGTGTTATACGATTCGGATTTTCTTTAAAAGAGGTCCAGGAATCCATAAATTCCCTGAGACGGGAAGTTTTTTTAATTACCGTTATATTTTCAGTAATTTCTCTGACTATTATAAGCATAGGGGCGAAGGTGCTTTCAAAACCGGTGACAAGGCTTGCAGGAATAATGGATGATATAAAAACACATGGCGATATTGAGCAGGTAGAAGCAATTCATGAATTGCCGGTTCTGAAGGACAGACGGGACGAGCTCGGCGAGCTTCAAAGAAGCTTTTTCTGGATGCTGCAGAGGCTCAGGGACGCAGGCAGAGAACAGAAAAGGACGACAGAGGTGCTCGGCCAGACAGAGAAGATGGTATCTGTCGGGCGGCTTGCCTCCGGTGTGGCCCATGAGATAAACAATCCGTTAAGCGGCATAACTCTCTGTTTCAAGAATCTTATAGAGGCGGAAGTAGATGACGGGACCAGGGAAAAACTTATCTTTGCCGTTAATGACGGCCTCCAGAAGATTGAGAATATCGTGAAACAGTTGCTGGACTTCTCAAGGATGACCATAACGGAAAAGACAAACGTTAATCTGAATGATCTTATCAATCGCCTGTTGGTCTTGTTTAACTATCCCGCTTCAAAGAAGGACGTCAAGATCGTTAACTATCTGTCGGAGGATATTCCGGAACTATTGCTTGATGAAAACAAAATGTCGCAGGTCTTCACGAATATCATAATAAATGCCTTGCAGGCCATGGACGGCGGCGGCACCTTGACGATTAAAACAGAGCAGGTTGACAGGTTTTGTGTAGTTTCTATTGAGGATACAGGGACCGGTATCCCCGCTGATGTGATGCCGAACATATTTGATCCCTTTTTCACAACAAAAAGGACCGGAGAGGGGACCGGACTCGGACTTTCTGTAAGTAAAGGCATTGTAGAAAAGCATGGCGGTTTAATTGAGGTGGAGAGTCAGGAAGGTGCAGGAACAATTTTCAGGATTAAATTACCGATAGCATAACAGCAAGAGGTGGCACAAAAATTGCAAAACCAGACTGTTAAAAAACAGGAATTAGAGACGAATAAAGTGAAGATACTTGTGATTGAAGATGAGATGTCAGTAAGACTTGGAATTTCCTGCACCCTTGAGGGGGCAGGTTATAAGGCGAAAACTGCAGACGACGGTATTGATGGAATAAGGCTCTTTGAAAAGGAGAATTTCGATATTGTAGTAACGGACCTCAGACTCCCCGGAGCCGACGGCATTGAAGTTTTAAAATCCGTAAAAAGTCTGTCTCCTGATACCGGTGTTATTGTAATTACTGCTTTTGCAAATGTTAAGACTGCTGTTGAGGCTATGAAAGAAGGCGCCTATGACTATATATCAAAGCCTTTTGATCCTGCCGAATTACTCATCGTTATTGACAGGTTTTTAAAACACAGGGGACTTGAGCTGGAGAATATAATTTTAAAGGAACAGATAAGGGAAAGAAGACAGTTTGAACATATTATTGGAATAAGCCCTGTCATGCAGACAATTTTTAACACTATAGCGGTCGTTGCCAGGACAGACTCGTCGGTAATGATATATGGTGAGAGCGGCACCGGCAAGGAATTGGCGGCAAATGCGATACATAACCTGAGTCCGAGAAAAGATAAACCTTTTATAAAGATTAATTGCGCCGCAATCCCCGAGACACTCCTTGAATCGGAATTGTTCGGGCATGAAAAAGGGGCCTTTACAGGCGCTCTTCAGAGAAGAAAAGGCAAGTTTGAGGCAGCGCACAGCGGCACGATCTTTTTTGACGAAATAGGCGATATGCCCCTTAATTTGCAGGCAAAGCTCCTTAGAGTGCTTGAAACCCATAATTTCGAACGCCTCGGCGGCAATGAGATTCTGACAGTGGATATAAGAACAATCTATGCAACGAGAAAAAATCTGAAAGACGAAGTGAAGGCGGGTAATTTCAGAGAAGACCTTTATTACAGAATAAATGTTTTACCTGTCACATTGCCTCCTTTACGTGAAAGGAAGGAAGATATACCATTGCTTGCAGAACATTTCATGAAAATATTCGGGGAAAAGGTTGGAAAGCCCGACCTTACTGTTTCTCCCGCTGCAATGGAAAGATTGTCGGCTTACAGTTATCCGGGCAACGTGAGAGAGCTTAAGCATGCCATAGAAATGGTGGCAACCCTTTGCACAGGTAATGTGATAGAGTCCTGTTGTCTGCCTCCGGAAATAAGAGGAACCGATAAAAAATATGTTCCATTGATTTGTGACGCCCTCCCTCTGGCAGAAAGAGTAAGGATGTTTGAGAGAGAGGTAATAGCTCATGTCCTCGAAGAGACGGATGGTAAAAAGAAAGAAGCTGCGAAAATACTCCACATAAGCAGAGAAACCCTCTGGAGAAAACTCAGGGAGCTCGGCTTTCCTGTATCTTCTTCTGATTTTGAAGATTAACCGCTCTCTTCGTTAAATATCTGCAACACCTGAAATTTTTGAAGTTGCATTATTAGAACGTTTTCTTCCCGCCTTAAGATGTAAAAATCGATAACCTTCTGATTCTAATTACATTCCAGATGTGGCACCGTCTTTGCTTTAACGATTGTGGATTTCATAACCAATTCGAATTTGAGGTATCAGGACGTGAAAGGCAAATTTATTTCAGTAGCAATAGCAGGATTGTTTATATTGAGCGTTTCTTTTACTGCCGGATCAGCAGAACATACGCAAAATGACGAAAAAAAGGATGTCCCGGAGATTTTTTTCCCGGGGACTCTCTCTTCAGAAAATTTCCCCTGTTCGAAGTGCCACCGTTTCAGACCCACAGACAGGAAACAGAGGGACCTCAAACTGGCTCATGCCGATATCGTCCTTAAGCATGCTGAAAAACAGAGGTGGTGCCTGGACTGTCATGACGGCGACAAGCTGAGGCTGCCGAATGGAGAACTGATTGATTACGACAAGCCGTATATACTTTGCGGCCAGTGCCATGGGACTGTCTTCAGAGACTGGAAAGCCGGGATCCACGGAAAAACGACCGGCATGTGGAATGGAGTAAAAGTGTATCGCATCTGTGTGAACTGCCATGATCCCCATCAACCGAAGTTCAAACAGATTGCACCGGAGAAACAGCCCCTGAGACCGACAGAAATCAAATTGAATTTGAGGTAACCGGCCATGTCAAAGAAAATACGAAACAATCCATTAGGAATTAATCTCAACAGGCGGACCTTGTTAAAAGGAGCTGCAGCCGGTATCGCCGCATCAGCCCTGCCTTTTGATAAGGCCGATGCTGTTGACTGGGATGCCTTTTTACAGAAACACTTTACAGAGCTGACCGATGAGGAGATCAGGAACGTCATTGAAAGGCTTGAGAAAGAGGCATCCGTCGAGTGGAAGAAGGAAATCCATATCGGCGCGACAAAGGCCCTGCCCGGCGTGAAGTTCGGCTATGGTCTCGACCTTTCCCGGTGTATCGGATGCAGGAAATGTGTTGCGGCCTGTGTGAAAGAGAACAACCAGTCGAGAACCCCCCAGGTGCAATGGATCACCGTGCTCCGTTTCAAGAAGGGAGAAAAGTGGATCGACCTCGAGAATTCGGAAAAATACTATAACCCCGAGCTGGTCCCGGAGCCTGACTACTTTTATTTGCCTGTCCAGTGCCAGCAGTGCGAAAATCCGCCGTGCGTTAAGGCGTGTCCGACACAGGCCACATGGAAAGAGCCTGACGGAATAGTAGTGATCGATTATAACTGGTGCATCGGCTGCAGGTACTGCATGACGGCCTGCCCTTATGGGGCGAGGCGCTTCAACTGGGCCAGGCCCGAGATCCCTGTGAACGAGCTGAATCCGGAGACCCATTATCTCGGCAACCGGCCCCGGTACAAAGGCGTGGTCGAGAAGTGCACCTTCTGTGTTCAAAGGACAAGGTCAGGCAGGTTCCCCGCATGCGTGGAGGCATGCCCCGTAGGGGCCAGGAAGTTCGGAAACCTCCTGGACCCCAAAAGCGAGATCAGATACCTTATCGGGAACAAGAGGGTTTTCAGGCTGAGAGAGGATATCAATACGGAGCCGAAATTTTATTACTTTTTCGCTTACGGCAGATAGGAGGACAGATGGTTGACGGCATCAAGAATTTCTTTATAGCGCTGCGGCAGATAGTGAAGGGCGGCATACGTTACTATGCGTGGATATCCTTCCTCCTTATTCTGATCGCGCTGGGAACCAGGACGTATTTGCAGCAATTTGAACTGGGTCTCATCACGACCGCCATGAGAGACCAGGTGTCATGGGGGTTTTACCTCTCTAATTTTACCTTTCTCGTCGGCGTGGCGGCTGCTGCGGTGCTCCTGGTGATCCCGGCATATCTTTATCATTTTAAACCGATTAAGGAAATTGTGCTTTTTGGCGAGATGGTCGCGATAACCGCAATCACCATGTGCATGCTCTTTGTCACGGTCGACCTGGGGCAGCCGCTGCGGGTGTGGCATCTTCTGCCTTTTGTCGGAAAGATGAACTTTCCTTCATCTCTCCTGGCCTGGGATGTGATTGTTTTGAGCGGATATCTGTTCATAAATCTCGCACTCGTTCTTTATGCGCTGTACAGGCTGTCCCTCGGCAAGGAATACAGGCTCTCATTGATCCTGCCGTTGATACTGCTTTCAATTCCGTGGGCGGTAAGCATACATACGGTCACGGCGTTCCTCTATAATGGATTTCCGGCAAGGCCTTTCTGGAATGCATCGATCCTTGCGCCGAGGTTTCTCGCTTCAGCTTTCTGTTCGGGTCCGGCGATAATGCTGATTATTTTTCAGATCCTCAGGAAGCTCACAAAGGTGGAAATCGAGAACAGGGCGCTTTTCAAAATTGCTGAATTAGTTGCATATGCCATGGGTATAAACCTGTTCCTGCTGGGTGCGGAGGTGTTTAAGGAGTTTTATTCCGGGAGTATTCACAAGGCCCCGCTCGAGTATCTTTACTTCGGATTGCATGGAAAAGACCTCCTGGTCCCCTGGATGAGGACCGCTTTTATATTCAATGTCATAGCATTTGTCATCTTCCTGATACCGAAGACCCGCGAGAACTTCGTAACCCTGAATTTGGGGGCCGTATTAATAATTCTCGGAGTATACATAGAAAAGGGCCTGGGTCTGATCATCCCCGGATTTATCCCTGATTCCCTGGGAGAGATCTATGAGTATTGGCCCGCGCACTCAGAGGGCCTTATAACATTAGGCATATGGGCCTTTGGGGCCCTGATTTACACACTTTTGCTGAAATTCGCCATCCCTGTTTATACAGGCGATCTGAGATTTGAGAGCAAGACAAGAACTTGAATACGTATTAATGTATCCGTGAAAAGGAGGAAAAAGGAATGAACGTCGAGATGAAGAGAAGGACCTTTCTGAAGCTTTCCGCCGCCGCTGCTGCCGCCGCCGCAATCACGTCAAATTTTAAAGATGTTGAAGCAGCGGAATGGAAACAGCAGATAGGGAAATCAGGTTCACAGCCCGATCCTGTGGATGAAGAAGTAAAGATAGTCAGAAGTGTCTGTCTTATGTGCCACGGCGGATGCGGGATCCAGGCCAAGGTAATTAACGGCGAGCTTGTAAGACTTACAGGGAACCCGTATCACCCGAATACCTATGACTATACCGCGAAGGGCGATATTGTCGAAGAGTCGGACCTCGATGCCGGGCCTGCGGGAAAAGATGTAGGATCGCTTTGTCCAAAAGGGCAGGCAGGTATTTTTGCCCTTTACAGCCCCTTCAGACTTCAACATCCTCTTAAAAGAGTCGGCCCGAGGGGCTCAGGCAAATGGAAAACAATATCATGGGAACAGGCGATAAAGGAGATCTGCCACGGCGGGCATCTCTTTAAAAATGTGCCGGGAGAAGAAAACCGCAAGGTCGAGGGGTTAAAAACTATTTTAAACAACAACGACCCCATCGGGAAGGACGAGTCGGATTATCTGGACGAGGCCCCGCCCGGCGGTTACGGCCCGAAGAGAAACCAGTTCGTATGGGCGCACGGTCGCAACGAGCAATCGCCGCTGACCCCCCGCTTTGTAGCTGAATCCGCAGGCGTGCCGAACATGCTCAACCATTGCAGCCGGTGCGCGGGGACATTCTATAATGTGATCGAAGACGTATTGAACCTTCCCCCGTACGAGATCGGGGCTTACGCAGATTACGAATACTGCGATTATCTCATAAGCCTCGGTTCCAATATCACGGCTGCGGATTATCCCATGCAGACGAGGGCGCGCTACCTCCAGAAGTACGGCAAACGGGTAGGCCCCTATGCAAAGGAATTCAAGCATGTCGTTGTGGACCCGCGTTTTTCCAACGGAGCCGCCAAGGCCACCCATAACGGGGTCGGGGAATGGATACCCATAAAACCGACAACGGACGCCTTTTTCCTCCTGGGCATGATCAGGTGGATGCTGGATAATAACGGGTACAAAAAAGAATACCTTTCAATACCGAATGAAGCGGTCGCTAAAAATAAAGGCCACCGCAACTGGACGGACATGACCTATCTCGTCGGCATAAAGGAGCCGAAGACCTATCTCACCGGAAAGGACGCGGGCCTCGGACAGAGCGATTTCGTTGTGCTGGTAAACGGCAAGCCGATGATGTTCCAGGAGGCGGAGGGTCTTGCCGACCTCGACGCAGGATATGTGATAAACGGTGTCGAGTACAAGACCGTCTTCAGGATGCTGAGGGAGCGGTCACAGGAACACACACTGGAAGAATGTGATGCGGTCTGCGATATCCCCGCCGGCAGCATTGCCCGAATCGCCATGGAGTTTTCCTCAGCGAAGCACCCGGTGATCGAGATGTTCCGCGGCCCTGTGCAGCAGTCCAACGGTTACTGGAACGGCCAGGCGCTATGCATCGTCAACATCCTCGCGGACAATATAGACAGAAAGGGCGGCTTCATACCGGGGCACGCGGCGTATAAAGGCGGGGTAAAAGGCGAGTTACGCAAACCCGCCGGCGTTTCCGTATGCCGGCATAAGTCGAAATATCAGGGTAAAAAACCCACTGCCACAAGGCCGTGGTTCCCGCTCGCGAGAAGGACGGTAACCCCTGAGTTCTTCGCATCGGTAAAGATGGGATACCCCTACAAGACAAAGGCATACCTCAATTACTACAATGACCCCGTCTATACCATGCCGTATAACGCTTCGGTTATAGACGCGCTAATGGATCTGGACGCTATGCCGCTTACCTTCTCGATAGACGCCTATATGGGTGAAACGTCGGCGCTGTGCGACTACGTTCTGCCCGACACGGAATACCTCGAACGTCTCGGCGGGTTCAAGACCTATCCGCCGGTGAAAACGCAGGTCTGGGGCCTGAGACAACCGGTGGTGGGCTCCTTTGATCCGAAGACCCACGAGTATAAGCCCATACGCCCTGACACGAGAATGGCCGACGATATGCTCATAGACCTCGCCAAGGAGTGCGGCCTCCCCGCTTTCGGCAAGGACGGCGGCGGGCCCGGGGTGGACATCAACAATTCCTGGGATTACTGGAACGATTATTATAAGCACTACGACTTCAAGGATGGCCTCGACCCAAAGAGCTCTTTCGTGAAACTCGGCGGCAAGTTCGAGAACCCTTCGCCGAAGCACCAGTATTCCGGCGACTACGTCACCTTCCCCGGAGGGAGGCCCGTCCGCGCGCTCTATTCTTATCAGCAGAATACGGCCCTCAATAAAAATAGCATGACCGGCAAATACTTTGACGGGCTCCCTCAATACAGGACCATCATAGACTGCACGGAGCAGCCCCTTGACCCTGCAATCTGGAAGGAATACCCGTTCCAGCTCCATACGTACAAAGAGCCGCAGCATACCCAGTCAAGAACCATGAACAACCTGTGGCTCGCCTCTATAAAGCCGCAGAACTACGCGGAGATAAACCCCGCTGACGCTGAAAAGCTGGGGGTGAATACCGGCGATTGGATAAAGGCGAAGTCCCCTTCCAGCAAGCACATCCACCTTTACCCCAACTCCCTCGGTGACGGGTGGTACAAGTTCCAGGTGCGGGTGACGAACAGGATCAGGCCGGGCTTGTTGTCCATAAGCCAGTCGTACGGCAGGTTCGGCGCCGGGGCCAAGAGATGGTCCATGAACGGCAAGGAGCAGCCGCATGATGAAAGGATAGGCGCCGGTTTTCACATCAATCCGCTTTATATGACCGACCCGGTGCTCAAGAACGTTGTGATGGTAGACCCCGTGGGCGGCGGGACCCAGAGTTACGGAACGCCTATTAGAATTGAAAGGCTGTAAGAAAAATACAGGTAAGGAGGAAATATCATGCCCGAAGCAGGAGCGTTTATTACGGAAGAAATGATACAGGCGAGTATCGCCAAGAAAGGTCCCAAGCAGTATACCATATGGGTCGATCTCGAATACTGCGTCGGATGTAACGCGTGTACCATGGCGTGCAAAGCGGAGAACAACACGCCTGTCGGCGTGGATTACAACCGCGTGATCGAAGTGGAGGTGGGAGAATTCAAGGACCCTGCCGAGAAACCAGGAGTGAGGGTATACTTTGTCCCCATGCCCTGCATGCATTGCGGTAAGCCGGCCTGCATGGCCGCCTGCCCGGTCGGGGCAATCACAAAGAGGAAGGAGGATGGGGTAGTCCTTATCAATAAGGACAAGTGTATTGGTTGCAGGTACTGCGCATGGGCGTGCCCTTACGGACATCCTCAATTCAATGCGGAAGCTAAGGTAATGGAGAAATGCACGCTGTGCGTACACAGATTGGAGAAGGGGCTGAAACCTGCGTGCGTCGACACCTGCATTGCGCGGACGAGGTTTTTCGGTGAGGTGAACGACCTTACAAAACTCATCAGGGAAAAACGGGCCGAGAGGGTATCTCTGGGATTCATCGGCGGCAAGACCGCCACAGACCCATCGGTTCTATATACGAAGTGAAATAAGGTCTGAACATGGGAATCGCAGGAAAAGTAGCAGATACAATTATCAATAATCAGAGTCGGCACATGCTGATTGAGGCGTCTCTATGCACGCGGTTTCGTTCCTCGAAATCGGATTGCGCCCTTTGCGCTGATTCATGCCCTGTCGGCGCCATAGACATTGGAGAAAATGGAGCTGAGATAAAGGGCGGATGTATTAACTGCGGCGCCTGTTTTTCCGTCTGTCCCAACGGCGCCTTCACGATTAAAGATAGAGATGACAAGACTATTATCCGCGAAATAAGTTCCAGGTCAGGGACCAATCTTCACGGGACAAAGGTATTCAGTATTTCCTGTAATAAAGGGGATGCGTCGTCTGACCTGACTGTATCGTGTCTTGGCCGTTTGACCGAGGTATTGCTGTTGTGGCCTATCCGGGCAGGCGCGCAGGCTGTAGAGATAGCACAGCCTGCCTGCAAGGATTGTCCTTCCGCAAAAGCCGTGTCTCATCTAAGTGAACTTATACGACGTACGCTTTATCTTTATGACATGTTAGGCATAAAGAGGGACCGGATTTACATAAAGGAGATTCCCCGGCGGGGTCCAACAAAGAGTTCTGAAAAGTCAGTGTCAAGACGGGAGTTTTTGGGAGCAATAAGAAAAAATGCCGCTGGAGCGGCAGCGGCAGCTATCCCTGATTTTGAAAATAAAGAAGATGAAAAAGGAGAAGACTTCAAAGATGTGATCCATAAAAGACATGAAAATCCGAAGAGGGCCCTGCTGTTGGAATCCTTAAAAGACTTTTCTCTTGAAGCTGGAACTCTCAATACTGTATATGCCGATTCAAAGGATTCCATATCGGCGGAAGTTGAGGTTACCGCTGAATGCACAGCGTGCGGCGTATGCGCTGCCGTCTGTCCGACAGGCGCTATAATCCAGATCCGGACAGAAGACCGGTTCTCTCTGAATTTCAGACCTGATTTATGCACTAATTGCAAGGTATGCGCAGCGGCTTGTATGCATAAGGCTGTCAGTATAAAAGGGTCCGCCTTGCTTAATCTCCTGCTTCAACAGAAGGAAATGAGGCTTTTTGAAGGTAAAAAGAAGGCCTGCTCCGTATGCAGGATGGATTTCATTGATAAAGGTCCAGGCTCTGATATATGTCCCTTGTGCATCGACAGACACAGAAGGCAGATGGCGGCAATTCAAAATTTAATTAAATAAGGAGACAATTGTGAGCGAAATGGAAGCAATTACGGCAGGTGAAAGGGAAACTACGTATGGATTTTTAGCAGCCCTGTTGCTTAAGCCTCCGACTGATTCTTTTGTAGCCATGATAAAAGACGGGAGCATATTGCCGGTTGCAGCAGATTCTCCCTCCTACTCTGAGTTTGCAGAATTTGTTAAGGATGCAGGAAAGATGACGGACCTGAAAGAAGAGCTGGAAGCGGAGCACACCGCCCTGTTTGTGCTTCCCTCCGGTGTTCTCCCCCATGAGGCGGCATACCTTGACAGGGAAAAGAGGCTCGGCGGCAGGATCACTGTAAGCGTCAGGCAGTTCTATGAAAGGGCGGGCATGGAGACCTCGGAAGCGTGTATTGAAGTGCCTGACCATCTGGGCCTTGAACTGGAATTTATGGGCTTTCTCTGCAGGCTGGAGAAAAAGTTCCGGGAAAAACAGGATAGGTCCTCACTCCTGAAATGCATTGAATTTCAAAAGGCATTTTTAGATGAGCATCTCCTGAAGTGGGCGCATCAGTGCTGTGAAAAGGTTATTGAAAAATCCGCTTACGGGTTTTATAAGGCAATTGCGCATTTCACAAAAGAGTTTATAAAAGACGAAGAAAAATATGTGAGAGAACTTTATATAAAGAGCTGTAAGGAAGGGGAAGGCATATGCGAACCGGTCGCTTGAATCATCCTATAACAACAATCGCGATTATCGGCCTTATGGGTTTATTGCTGTTTTCTGCTGCAGCGCCGGCAGAAACAAAAAATTGGTCGGATGAAGGTGTTGTAGCAAAAGACGGCAGGAAATATCCTCACCCGCATACCATCCATCTTGAGGCTTTAAGCCAGAGGATCGCAGCCTTTTCAATGGATGAGGTCGGGGATTGGCCGGCCTTTCTGCAATCTCTCCAGGGCAGACTTAATATTCTTCTGTTCAGCGCAGGAGCGGAGATGACAATCAGAGATTTTAAGCCCGCCATATTAAACAATGATGAAAAGGCTATGATCGTCAACGAGATAAACAGACTTCTTACGGATGAAAAATTCGTCTCACGTGTAAAGGGTGTCGTTGCTTTCAGCAGCGAGACTGTAAAGTCGGGGGCAGATTATAACAAGACGAGGAGCAGGGAAGACCTCAGATGGCTGAACAGAAATATTATAAATGACATGTTCCCGCAGACCTTACGGATTGCGAAGGTCAAAGAGCTCAGAAAAATGACCTGCGCAACATGTCACGAGGCATGGGACAGAAAAGAGTTTAAAGATATCAATGAAGCTGTTGTGATGGAATGTTTTTCAAAGGCCCTAAGCGGAGAAAAAGCCATGGAGGAATGTATCGAGAAAGCAAAACTGCTGAAGGAATCAAGGATAGTGGACCCCGGACCCCTGAAGAAATTTATACAGAGGAGTAATACGAAGGGAGAGATAGATTTCTTTGCAGGTGTCCGTCCGGAGGACCCCTATACGTTTAAACCCCTTCTGAAGCGTCTTGTATGCATAAAGTGCCACAGCCGTCAAAGAAAGGTAGAGAAAGTAATGGGCCGTGACGGGAAGGTCAAAGAGATCCCCATATTCTATGGAGCCGGAAGCGAAAAGCGTCATGAGCATTAATCAGGTGGTGTATGATTAAAAATAAATTTTCCGCTAAATTTATTTTTGTTGCAGTCTTGTTAGGCATAGTGCTTGCGCCTTTGTCGGCATATACTGAAGAGACTAAAGAAAACTTGAAGGCCGTATCGCAACCGGCTGAAGAGACGCAGGTATATATTCAGCAATTGGAAAAACGCATCTCTGATCTTGAGGCGATTGTTAATACCCTCCTTGAGGAAAAGAAAATACCGTCTCCTGTGCCGTCAGGTGAAGTTCCGAAAGAAAAGCCCGAAGCTCCTCCGGCAGTTGAGGATGAATGGGCGGAGCCTGTAGTTGAGACAACGCCGGTAAAAGGCAGAGATGAGGATGCAAGACGCAGGATTTCCGAGCTGGAGACCTGGCAGAAAAAATTAGCGGCTGGGGAAGCAAAGCGGGAAGAAGAGTCAAGGGATAAAACAATATTTACCCTGTCGGGAAAGTATAAGCTGAGACTGAATATAAAAGACAACATCAATCTGAACAATCCGGGGCAGAAATGGACATACGACAATACTACTTACTTTGACCAGAGGTTCCAGCTTAGGCTCGAGGCGGAGCACGGCCCCCTTACAGGGGTAGTGGTCTTTGATAAAGGAAATTTTGTATTTGACTGGAAAGAAGACAGTGAAGGTACGCTGGACCGGTGGTCCGAGTTCCATACGGTCAATTCGGCGCTCGTCAGAGAGCTCTACGTCCAGTACACCGGAGACTTTATCGTCAAGGCCGGCAGACAGAATGTCATGCTGGGTAATGAAGGCATAGTCCTTGAAGGCCCTGTGGATGCATTTAAGGTCAGCTATCCTTTTGGTAAAACCCCCCTTGGAGTGCTTACGGGTAGTCTCTCATATATAGCGGTTGCAGGCGGATTCAGGGATTTCACGGACTTCGGCGCAGGTCCTGCGGGAGACAGGAGCGCTGTAATGGGCGTCGCAAATAAACTTGACGGTTATCTGCTCAGCATCAATTTAAAACCGGCAAAAGGTCTTAGTATAGAGCCTTACGTCCTCAAGGTATTTGACAGAGGCCGGGCCGGGAACTCTGATTTAAATCTTGACAAAGACTTCAATGCCGGTACAACGCCGCGTGACGGAGATTTTCAGCCGCTTTGGACAGGCCTCGCAATTTCAGGAGATCAAAAGAAGGTCTCTTACACGGCTGATCTGATTTATCTTACAGACTCATATTCCGGGGAGAGGGACATCTCCGCATATGCATTTCTGGCAAGTGGCGATTACAAATTCGGCGATATCGGATTTCTCGGAAGACTCTCGGCAGGCCTGGAAGCCGGACTCGGCTCAGGTAACGAGACCGACGACCCCTCAGACAGTGATTATAAAAACTTCAGGGGACTGTTTCTATGCAAGGACCGGAGGAAGTTCGGCAATATATTCAGCGAGGACTTAAGGGCCGGATACTTTTTCTGGGACAGCAGCCTTGCCAATGTAACATTCGGCAGGGCGGTAATAGGACTTGAGCCTGTGCCGGAGCTGCGGACGAGTCTTGCATTTACAAAATATTGGACTACCGAAGCCGTCTTTAAAGGACAGGGACCCGTGCCCGGCATAGACTGGAGCAGAGGGACGTCTCTTTCAACGGAAAAGACAAAGGAAATCGGCTGGGGACTTGACCTGGACCTCAGTTTCCCGATTTATAAAAACCGCTTGACGGGCTTCTCGGAGGCAGGGTATTTTGTGCCCGGAGCAGTCTATCAGCAGGCAGACGGACAAAAGGCAGACCCTGCCTCAAAGATCGTCATCGGGGCGGAATTTGAATTTTAAAAAGGAGTGAGAAATATATGAGAGTTTTGAATATCTTGCTGTTCACCGCCGTATTTTTTTGCTGGATCATATCCGGCGATATAATCTCTGCCTATGCGCAGGATGCGTCCGTTGTCAGGGCTACGCGAGTTGACGGGTCCGCGACTAAAAACGGAGCGTCGTTGAAAGAAGGAGATATTGTTCAGAGAGACGACAGGATTGCTACCAGGGAAAGTTCTGCTGTGGTCCTTACATGGTCCAACGGCAGTATGCTGGAGATTTATCCTGAAACAGTCCTTGTTTTGGGAGGGGTCGTTTACGAGGGAGACAGAAAACTGGAGCAGTCCCTGGTCCTTCTGGAGAAAGGCCGGATATTCGCAAAGGCCCAGGTCCCTGAGCATATATTTACGCAGTTTGAGGTGAGGGCCGGAAATGTGCCTGTCATGTCACAAGGCGCCGAGTTTGCGCTCAAACTTGATGAAAGCGGGAAAAAATTTACAATCTGGTCCCTCATCGGAAGAATAGTTGTTTATCTTGGCGCAGACAGGATAAAGGTGGAAGAAGGACAACAGGCGTCTCTGGAAGTGGGAGGAAGCCCTCAGTCTCCGGCGCCGATGCCTGATAAAACAAAAGACTCATTGATAAAGACTTCAAAAAGATTGGGCGGCAGCCTTCTTATTGAAGAAGAGGCTGCATCTACAGGAGGACCTCTGAAGGTAAAAATCGGGGGCATTAAAAACAGGAGAGGTGATGCGCCCTATACTGTCAAATTCAAGGCAATCAGCAGCGGGGGCAGCGGTAAGATCAAGTCGATACAATGGAGCTTTGGAGACGGCGAAAGCGCTGAGGGGAAAGAAAGTCAGCACACATTCACTCAGGGCGTATACATAGTAGTTGTCCGCATTGAAGATGAGAACGGACAAAAGGCAACGTCACAGCTCTCGATCTCTGTGGAAGAGGCATGCGGTTGTTAAATAGATTCTGAAAGCAAACACTCGCGGGACGGGGTTTCGGATTTTGTTTTATTATTACCTGAACAGGTCGTCTTTTGAGATAACCGGGTTTGAGAGTTCTTTTATTACCGCCGGCTTTTTATTGGCTTCCTTTGCGGCCGTGTCTTTCTTCTCTTCAGTGGACACAGGGATATGAAGATTCTTCAGCACCGGTTTGTCGTTCTTTTTCGGAGGATCAGCCTCAGCTTTTTTTATAACGGAATCCGCGTTATCCATATTTGCGGCAGGGCTGTTTTTCATGACGGGCTTTAATTCATCTTTTATGACGGGGCTCCAGTCATCTTTTTTAATTACAGGCCCCCAGCTCTTATTTTCAGGTGTTACGCTGTCTCTTGATGTGACAGGAGCATTATCAGTATGTGCGTCAACAGTATTTTCTCCGCTCTTCTTTTCATCCTGATTCTTCCCGTTTTTAATTAGTGAAAGATTCTCCTTGAACCGGTCTACCATGAGACTGCCCTCATCTTTCATTTCATCCGGCGTATTATGTTTCATGCCGGAAATGTTTCCACCGGGCTTCCCGGACGGATGAGCGGTCTCTGTTTCCGGAACTTTCAGGATAATGCTGATGCGCCTGTTCCTCGGGTCCTCAGGGTTTTCAGCTATAAGCGGGTCCTTGTCGGCAAAACCCGAAACCCTTTCGATCCTCCCGGCATTCAGACCGTTGGCCTCGAGCTCTCTCCTCGCGGATGACGCCCGTTCTGTTGAAAGCTCCCAGTTGCTGTACCGGGTCCCCGCGTATTGCAGTGAATCGGTATGCCCCTCGATCGCGAGTTTGTTGGGGAGGTCTTTTATGTTATTGTATATCACATGCAGAATCTCCCTGGCTTTCGGGGTCATTCTGTTGCTGCCCCGGTCGAACATCAAACTGCCTTCCTTGTCGGTCATCTGTATGCGCACCCCTCCCTCGACGGTGTCGACAATTACCTGGTCTCTGGCGTCACCCAACTGCTTCATCAGGCCCGCTTTGAGCTCCTCCTCCATTTCCTTCAGGTTGGAAACGGACGTCTCATATGACTCCCGCACTGTCTTCTGGTTGGACTCCCCTGATTCATTAAACATTTCGCTCGATTTATCCATGAAGGATGAGCCGCTCTGATCGTAGATGCTGAAATGCCTGAAGTATTGAGAAAGGCGCGCCCTTTTTTCTTCGGAGGTCATATTCAGGAGCCACATCAGCAAAAAGAACGCCATCATGGCTGT
>QZKO01000005.1 GCA_003599505.1 Nitrospiraceae bacterium
CTTCGAAGTCTGCCGGGCTGCCGTTAATCTTTACGTCATAGAAGGATTCCGCTCCGGCGGAGCCGGAAACTTCAAGAATGAAGTGGGAAATGTCCTTCCTGTCGGCAGACAATGTGTATTCATAAGCCCATAAAGAGGTTTCAAGGTCGTACGCAATATTCCATCCGATTGTAAAAGAATAAGGCCAGTACCCGCTGAGCCCTCCCTCAGATGCCGGAGGACTGTAGTAAGGATGTTCGAATGTGCGCTGATCGCTGAGGTCCTGAATATCGACGCTGGTCTGCCAAAGTGATTCGGCATTTACGTTTGACGCGAGCGGGCTGAAAATCAACGCTGCTGCCAAAAACAATATTTTTATCATATCACTCATCTTTTGACTGTCAGACTTGCCTCATAAAATTCGCATAACAGAAAATTCCTGCAGCAGAAATAAATTGCTTTCTCGATATCCTGACTGTTCAGTCTCTCACAATAGCAGTCCCTGAAAGGGTTCTGGACAAACGGGCATATGTCTTTATTAGCTAATCGTAACAATTTAATATTTTCTTTAATGTCCCTTTTAAGTATGCGTTACTATATCAATTCTCATGCCAGACTTTGTAACCCTGCTTTTTTCTGGAATTACAAGGAGTTGAGAAACAATCTTTATGACACAACCTGTTATTTGCACAGTCCGCCGCTGTCACAGGCATGTGACATGACACATATAACCCACCAACACGGACTACCTCCTCGGTTATTGACAGCGGCGGTGTTCATTGGTACTATGTTTTTACACCATATTGAAAAGAAGAAAGGAATAACTTATGGAAATCCCTTTACAGATTACAAGCCGCGATTTTGAGCTGACTGAAGCTATGAGATCTGAAATCCTGAAAAAAGCTGAAAAACTGGACAAATACTATGACCGCATCACGCGGTGCAGGGTAATCGTTGAATCCCCCCACCGCCACAAACAGGAAGGCAGGCTATATAATGTGCAAATATTTTTGACCTTGCCGGGCGGCGAGTTGATTGTAAAGCGGGAGCCCGATGAAGACCTTTACGCGGCGATCAGAAGCAGTTTTGACACCGCGCGCCGCAAACTTGAAGATTTCGCCAGACGGCAGCGCGGCGATGTAAAACGTCACGAAGAAGCGCCTTACGCGAGAATAAGCTCCCTCTTCCCCGAAATGGGATACGGTTTTATCACAACACCCGATGACCGGGAGATATACTTCCACGAAAACAGCGTGGTAAACCGCGATTTCAAAAACCTGCAAGAGGGAATGGAGGTACGGTTTACGGAAGAAAAAGGAGAGAAAGGCCCGCAGGCCAGCAGCGTGACGGTCATATAGAGCAGATTCCCGGCCTGCCTTACCGGTTTTCCGCAGGGCTTAGTATCAGTATCCTTATCGCCTCAAAGATCAGCAGCACGCTCAGGAAAAACAGTATTATCCCGAATATGCCCGATATCAGCGCATCCGGTTTAATATCCATAAGGAGCGACGGTACGGTTAACGCGTTAAAGAAAGGCAGGGTCAGCAATACCAGAGACCACAAGGTCATGGTCATCATGAATATCATGGGGACTATGGCATAGAGCGCGTTCCTGCCGCTTCTGATTAACCATACTGATACGGACAGCAGTATCAGACTCGCGAGTAGCTGATTGCTGGTCCCGAAGATGGGCCACGCTGTTAAATAACCTTTTTCTTTTGTGAGCATAAGAAATATAAACGGCACAAGCAGTGTGATGAGCGCCGCGAAAAAACCGCCTGTTTTTGACTGCCACCCTGTAAGTTCCTGGAATATGTACCGCGCAAGCCTCGTAGTGACGTCAAGTGTATCATAGACGAATGTGGAGAAGGCCAACAGGGCGAACGGATACGCGATACTGAACCCTATGCCGGCAAGTCCAAGGTAACTCGCCAGGCCGTTTGCATAAATCAGGTTCGGATCAGACGCGAGGCCCTGGGAGCCCTTCGGCGTCATCATGAGGGTCGCCAGCGCGAGCACGCCCACTAATCCCTCAAGCAGCATTGCCCCGTAGCCTACAACCCTCGCGTCCGTTTCCTTCATAAGCTGTTTAGATGTAGTGCCGGAGCTGACTATGCCGTGAAATCCGGAACATGCCCCGCAGGCAACGGTAATGAATAAAACGGGAAAGATTAACTTCCCGTTGACAAGACTTTTGAATCCTTCGATATTAAACGCCGGGTACTCTACTGCAAACCCGCCGAACAGGGCCCCGCCCAGACCGATAATGATAGTCAGATATAAAAGCCACCCTCCAAGATAACCGCGGGGCTGAAGCAGCAGCCAGACAGGTATCACGGACGCTGCAAAACAGTATATAAGTAAAATGAAATCCCATTGTTTAACGGTTATGTCCGACAGGAATGAGATAACAGGATGCGGAAGCCTCGGCCCGACCCAGATAACGCAGAATACCAGCGGCAGGAATATCGCTGTAGCAAGCCGGAGACTGACCCTGAACTTGTACAGAAGAACCCCCATTATTGTCCCGAGCAGGAGATAAAGTATTGACGACGCCGCAACCCCGGGCCCGTAAGCCATATCCGCGGTTACCGTCCTGAAGGTCTGCGCGGTAATATCAGTGAAGGCGATAATGACGTATATCAGCGCGAGCCATATGAAAACAAGAAAGAGGATATAGGAAGTGCGCGACATATGCTCTTTAACAATCTCGCCGATGGAGGCCGCTTTGTGTCTTATCGAAGCGGTCAGGCTTGTAAAATCATGCACTCCTCCGATAAATATGGAACCGATTATTATCCACAACAGCGCCGGCATCCAGCCGAACCATATGCCAGCGAGAATAGGCCCCACAATCGGTCCCGCTGCGGCGATTGCCGAGAAATGCTGCCCCAAGAGCAGGGAGGATTTCGCGGGGACATAGTCTATCCCGTCGTTTATCCTGCATGCCGGGGTCTTGCGGGAATCGTCCAGCCCCATTTGTCCTGACAGATATCTGCCGTAAAACAGGTAACCGGCCATGAATACCACTATTGAAATTATGACGACCAGGCTGATCATCGGTCATTTATTATACGACGTCTCTTATATAACATTTTCACGATTCGGAAATGATCCTGCAGCTTTCGCAGAGTTTCCTCACAGCCATATAGACCTTCTCCCTGTCGATAAGTCCGGGGTCATATTTAATATGCACGGTTTCGTCCTGATATTTAACCGACGCGTCCAGTATCCCTTCTGTTTCACGGAGTATCCTTTCCATGTCTTCAACGCATCCCGTACAGACGATACCCTCTGTTTTCAGTTTCATCTCTTTAATGCTGTTTTCCATTGGAATCAGGCTCCCTCCAGACGGATGATACTGTATATTCTAACAAGTCGGGTGATTTTTTTATTTGAATTTGTTTCGTATTTCGATATTCGGATTTCGGATTTTTATGTTTTACTCTGTGTCTCTGTGGTTACGAACGGATATTAAACATTTGAAATTCACTTTTTTGCTGGTAAAATGAAGTTAAAGACAGAAAATGAAAAAAGCGCTCCTGTTCATTATTATTTTTACAATATGCCCTCTGACTGCCGCAACGGCCGGCAGTAATAATAATGACTATCCTGCTTATCCTCCAAAAATATTGTCCTCTGAATTATTCCCATGCTCGTCCTGCCACGCCGGGATGGAGCCGAATATTTTAAAAAGGGAATTGACCTTCCACGGGGAAGTAAAAATAATTGGTCATGCTGAACATGAGAGGTGGTGCCTTGACTGCCACGACGCCCGCGACAGAGATAAGTTAAGACTTATAAACGGCAGCACTGTCGGCTTTGACAGGCTGTTCCGCCTGTGCGGGCAATGTCACGGCCCCACATACAGGGCCTGGAGAGCCGGTGTGCACGGCAAGAGAACAGGGAGATGGGACGGTCAAAAGCAATATTATCTGTGCAGCTCCTGCCACGACCCTCACAGCCCGAGATTTAAGGCCCTGGCCCCGGAGCCTCCCCCTGTAAGGCCCGGAGAGACCATAAGGAATTGATATATGAAAAAACGGTTTTCACGGAGAGACTTTATTAAAATTACGGCAGTTGGAGCCGGGGCCGCTGTTATTCCCGGCTGTTCGAATACCATCACATGGGAAGAATTTTTTCAGACGAACTTTAAAGAGATGTCTCCTCAGGAGATAAAACACCTTCTTGCCGGGCTCGAGGAGAAATATACAAAAGAATACGGAGTGAAATTCACCGTAAAAGCGACCCCTGCAAGAGAAGGCGTTGTATTCGGTTACGCCCTGGACCTCTCAAGATGCATCGGCTGCAGGAGGTGCGTATATGCCTGTGTAAAAGAAAACAATCCCTCAAGGGACGTGCAGATACAATGGATCAGGGTATTGAGGATGAAAAAAGGAGAGTTTAATCTTGAGGAATCCGAGCACTATTATGATCCTGACAAGGTGCCTGAAGACGGTTATTTCTATGTGCCGGTGCAATGCCAGCAGTGCGAAAATCCCCCGTGCGTCAAGGCATGTCCGGTCAAGGCAACATGGAAAGACCCTGACGGGATCACCGTGATCGACTACAACTGGTGCATCGGCTGCAGATTCTGCATGGCGGCCTGCCCTTACAGGGCGAGGAAGTTTAACTGGACCAAACCACTCATCCCAAAGGATGAGATGAATACAGACACGCATTATCTTGGAAACCGGCCGAGGATGAAGGGAGTGGTTGAAAAGTGCACATTCTGCGTTCAGAGATCAAGGGATGGAAGATACCCCGCGTGTGTTGAAGCATGCCCGGTAGGAGCGAGGAAGTTCGGCAACCTTTTGGACAAAGAGAGTGAAATCAGGTATATCCTCGAAAATTTCCGGACCTTCAGATTAAAAGAAGACCTGAATACGCAGCCGAAGTTCTTCTATTTCTTTTCACTTGGATGGGGTTGAGATGAAAGAGAAAATAAAAAGAATAGCGGAAGAATTCAGATATTTCATCAAAAGCCTGCTCGACGTCATGTTTGTAGGCGGAAGGTGGTTTTATGTCTGGATGAGCTGTCTGACAGTATTGGCATTGACGGGTTTTGCCGGTTATGTAATACAGATACAAGAAGGACTCGTGGTCACGAATATGAGGGAGCAGGTGTCGTGGGGGTTCTACATCTCCAATTTTACTTTTTTTGTCGGGGTGGCCGCGGCAGCGGTCCTCCTTGTTATCCCGGCATATCTTTACCATTTCAGGGCCATTAAAAAGATAACGGCCCTCGGCGAGCTCCTTGCCGTTACCGCGGTTTCAATGGCGATAATGTTTGTATTTGTGGACCTCGGCAGGCCCGACAGGGTGTGGCACATGACCCCGTTTCCCGGCACTCTGAACTTCCCCGGCTCTATCCTTGCGTGGGACATGATCGTCTTAAACGCGTATTTGTTCCTTAACTTGATCATTGCCGCCTATCTGGGAAACCGGAGATACTACGGCAAAGAACCGAAGCGACGGTTTATCATCCCCCTGATACTGCTGTCGATTCCCCTTGCCATTTCTGTCCATACTGTAACCGCCTTTGTGTACAACGGGATGGCTGCAAGGCCGTTCTGGAACGCGTCCATACTCGCGCCGAGGTTCCTTGCGTCCGCTTTCTGTTCAGGCCCTGCCCTGATGATCATCATTTTCCAGGTATTAAGAAAGCAGATGGATTTCAGGATTGAAGACAGTGCGATTTTCAAACTGGCCGAGATAATCGCCTACGCGATGGCGATCAACCTGTTTTTGATGCTTGCCGAGATTTACAAGGAATATTACTCAAACACCCTTCATCTCTCGCCTATGAAATACCTGTATGAAGGGCTTCACGGCCATAACGAACTGGTTCCGTGGATATGGACCGCTATCATTTTCAATGTTACCGGGTTTATTCTGTTTCTCGTCCCCGGGACAAGGAAAAACTTTATCACTCTTAATATCGGATGCGTCCTGATTATTACGGGAATATGGATCGAGAAAGGAATGGGCCTGATCATCCCGGGATTTATCCCTGATACCCTTGGTGAAATCTATGAATATATGCCTTCTGTTACAGAGGTCATGATATCCGCGGGCATATTGGCTGCCGGCGCCATGATATACACATTGCTTGTCAGGGCTGTAATAGCACTTGATACCGGCAGGGTAAGACACCCGGGGACGCCTTTGACTTTTTATGATGAAGACCGGCTGTAAAAAAAAACTCCTTGACATCCCTCTCAAAAGTGTTAATCTTTGAAATTAAAAGCGGTATGCATGATCAAGCAGTCACTACGAAAGGAGGTGAACAGAATGAAAGTCTTCATGACAACGTTTATTTTCATAACAGCATTATGCCTGATCTTCTCAGTTGCCTTTGCGGCAAAACATCTGCCTGAGGAGCGGGGAAAAACCCTTTTCAATGACCCAAAGGCCTTCGGGGGCAGCGTGTCGTGCGCTTCATGCCATCCGGACGGGAAGGGACTGGAAAAATCCGGGATGAAGAAAGAGTGGAAAAATCCCGCCGGGACATTTAAAAGCCTTGAAGAGGCGATAAACGCGTGCATCACTATGGCCAATAAGGGCAAGGCTATCGACGTGAAATCGCAGGAAATGAAAGACATGGTGGCCTACATCAAGTCATTAGGCATGAAAGGGATGAAACATGAAATGCCTATGAAGGAAAAGGGGACGGGCTATTAGGTACACACACAGAGGGTCCATAAAAGGGGAGACATGCCGGTCTCCCCTTTTATGGACCGACGGCCTGATTATATTCCTGTATCAATTTTTCAATCAGCTTTTTTACCGGAACAATTTCCGTGCATCTGTAAGCGTTGGACCCCGCGAAAACGAAACCTTCCTCAAGATTCCCTTCTGCCGCGTTTGTCAGCGCCCTGGCAATGCAATACGGGGCTGTTTGGGGATCGCAGGTTTTCAGACAGCGATACTTGCAGGACCTGGGTTTAGTCTGGCCTTCCTGAATATATTCAACAAACCTGCTTTTAATCACCCTGCCGGGCAATCCAACCGGACTTTTTATGATTACCATGTCTTCTTTTCCGGCTTTTATGAACGCCTGTTTGAAATTTTCATGAACATCACATTCATCCGTGCAAACAAACCGGGTCCCCATTTGCACGCCTGAAGCCCCTAATCCAAGAACGCGGGCAATATCCCCGCCGTCATAAATTCCTCCGGCGGCGATGACCGGGACCGGCGGGTCAAACGTTTTCGCGAACTTCACAATTTCAACAATCAGGTCATCAAGCGCGGGCGCTTTCCCCTCAACCATATCCTGGAAGTCATACCCGACATGACCACCCGCCCTGGGACCTTCAACTATTACGGCGTCCGGCAGTCTGTTGAAATTTCTTTTCCACTTATTGCAAATAATGTTTAACGCCCTTACAGATGAAACAATCGGGACCAGCTTAATGCTTTTCCCTTCTACAAATTTCGGCAGCTCCAACGGCAGTCCGGCCCCGGATATGATCATGTCAACGCCTTCATCGGCCGCGGTCCTTGCCAGCGATTCATAGTTGGAGAGCGCGACCAGCAAGTTCACGCCGATTATGCCTTTACTCATACTCCTGGCTCTTCTTATCTCCGTTTTTAAGGCCTCATTATTTACGGCTTCATATTCTAACCGGGGCAAGTCTTCAAACTTTCCCAGGCCGACTCCGGCGATCACCCCCACACAACCTTCATTTGCAACTGCCGAGGCAAGACCCGAACGCGAGACCCTCACCCCCATACCGCCCTGTATGATGGGAGGATAAATCGTTAAGTCGCCTATATGTAATTCAGGTAATTTCTTTTTCATCTTAAGGCTCCGTTGTCCCATGAAAGATCATGACGCTTATTAAAAACAGATTTTTATAAATTTGTAAAGTCCGGCAGCTTTAATCCCTAAAATCTTTTTTCCCGGCAGATTGGAGGTAACCTCTGGTAGACATTTCAGAACAGATTCTTCGGATAATGCAGAGATCCTGCAATGCACCTGTATATCATAACCCTCATAAGCCGTGATTTTCAAGAGAGGGTCAATATGGCCGCAATTATGAGATGCCGGAGCGGGTCCGGTTCCGTGCATTTTCAAAGATGGGAGGCACGACAGGTGGTCGAAAGGACGAGGGCGCAGATAGCGGGAAATCCATTAAAGAAATTGGAGCGCATTTTGGCATATGCGAATCTGCTTCGGCAAGTTGCACACAAACAGACAAAGGTCAAACGCCGGGATATATCTCTGTTTCTTCCGCGGCCACATCTTCAACCGCATCTGCGGGCATATCCTCTGACACATCTTCTGCCGGATCATCCTCGCTGTCCGGTTCCATATTTCTCACCTGATCAAAAATATCTTTCAGTTTGATTTTCTCTCCTGTTGATTCTTTGATCAGATTCTTGATAAGTCCGAGCTTCCTGGCCTTATCAGAACCATTTTGCAGCGCTTCAGAGTCTGCGATTTCGTACTGTGCCAACATGTAGTCTCTTGCTTTTTCAGTGATTGAGACTTTGTCTTCATGTCCCGAAGTCTGTCCACTCTCTTCGACGGCCTGGTCGGCTACATTCTGTTCAGTCTCCGGTGCGCTGCTCCGGACTCCATAATTCTTTGACGTATAAGTTATGTTTACGTGGTCGATTATCATATTTCCTCCATTGATGACATTATGCATATCATATCGGAGAAAGGGACGTGACACTTGAGTTTTTGGGATTAACGGTTGCAGAACCCGGAGGTGACATTCAGGACCCCATATGGAGGGTCAGGCCTGCTCTAAACCGGTTTCTGGATCTTCTGGTAGTTTGCCATGGATTTATTACATATGAAACAAGGCGCCAAAGGCTGTTCAGCCAATGTTGAGCCGCAGACTTTGCATACGTAAAAATCAAACTTCATTTCTTCAATTCTGCCGACTATAACAGATAAAAAGAATCTGGCGTATTTGAGTAATTCGCTTATCATGTCCTTATGCTGCTGATGGGATTTCCACGAATACATACAACTGCTTACAGCCTCGTCATATGCCTCGGATTCCAGTTTCTTCAAAAGTTCAGGATAGATTATTTCTATTTTTCGCATTTCTATGTTAGCGGCCTCTCTCAGGTTTTTCTTGGTATCTTTCATATGGATTTCTATATTAACAGCTCCCATCTTTTCCCCCGATGATTCCAGGACAGCCTTATAATTGTCCGCGTGTATCTCCTCCGAAACAGAAAAAGCGTGAAACAGATAAGCAATATTGGGATAATTCTCCTGCAAAGCTTTATCTCTAAAACTCTCATAGTGCTCATAAGCCGACATTTCAGCTATATAAGCCTCATGCAAGACCGATATTGTCGCCGGGCATTCCTTTAACTCTTTATGACTTTCTTTTTCCCCGTGAGCGGGCAACGCGCAGATAAGGGATGAAGCCATTGCAAGTTGCAGAAATTGTCTTCTTGATAATTCAACCATACATTGCCTCAGTCAAGTTTGCGACAGCAATAGTTCTTAATTAAATTTTACTCCTCCTACAGGAAATATCAAGAAAAAATCAATCTTGTATCAACCCCACCCGTCCTGGCTGGAGGCTGAAATTCCGGACCTCCTTCGCAAAAAAAGCCACAGCCTGTGCATCGCGGACACTGACGAGAACCCGGCAAATGAGATCATCAGTACAGCGCCGTGGGGGTACCTGCGCCTGCGCCGTTCCGATTACACTGATGCCGACCTGTCGCAATGGATGGAAAGAATCCATTCGCAAAAATGGGAGAGGGCTTTCGTTTTTTTCAAACACGAGGAAGAGGCCAAAGGGCCTGAGATGGCGATGCGTTTTCATGAGCTTGCAGCTTCGGGGGTAAAGAAATTCAAGACAGGCAGATGAGGCAGATGATATATTGACAAGTTGTGAAAAGATGATATGCTTTTGTTAAGCAACAAAAGCTGAACATAATGAATGGAGGGATTATCATGAAATCACCTGAAAACAGGAAAAAATTTGAAGAGCTGATCAGAAGGTGGATTCTTGTTGAAGAGGGTACTATTAATGAGGCGAACAAGTTAACAAAGGACAGCAAAAATCCCATGGTCAGGGCCGTCATTGACCTGTTGAGACTCGACTCGGAAAAACATAAACATATTCTGCAGACAATCCAGCAGAGTCTTAATTCAACAGTTACATTCAGCACTGACGATTTGAAAGTAGTAGGTACTTTTGTTGATAAACACATGACCATTGAAAAGGACGCCGTCGAAACAGCCGAACAGGCGCTTGCACTGACCAGTCTTCCCATACCGAAACTCCTGCTGTCACATTTGCTGGGGGATGAGAAAAGCCACGATGCGTACGTGGCGGAGCTGAATGATATTAAGGTTTACATGGCAAAGGATACCGATTAGCCTGCAAGACGCCTCTCACTGTCCGGGAGAAGAGAGAAGCGCAGCCGGATGGAGTTTCATCTTCAATTTCACATTGACCACATGCGCGAGATATTGCAAGGTCTTGGCGTACCGGCAAGATGAATGTTATCAAAAGTGAGCTTCTCGTCTGATTAGCGCAGGGAATGTTTAGAAGGTGGCCCCTTGCTCTTTCTCCTCTCACGCTTCCCTTAATAAATGGGGCAGACCCCTCTGACGCGACCTCGTATGCTCGCACGCGGAAGGTCTCCTTTTGGAATCTGCTATAATTGGACTCAATATGTTATGGAAGAAAGCGCATTAGAAAAGATTTGTCAGACCTTTCCTTTCCTGAAAGATGCGGAGGCGGAAGTCCGGAAACAGCTCCTGTCGCATGCCGTAATTACCCGAATACCTAAAGGCAAGATTATCTTCCTTGAAGGCGACGAGTGCAGGCAACTGGCTTTAATAATGTCAGGCACGGTCAGGGTCTATAAAATCGCTGAAAGCGGCCGGGAGATAACTCTTTACAGGCTGGAGAAAGGTGAAAGCTGTGTCCTGACCGCTTCCTGTATTTTCAGTTACGGTCAATTTCCCGCAATTGCCGCTGTTGAAAAAGACGTCGAGGCTGCGCTGGTCCCCGCGAATGTTTTCCGGGAATGGATCAACCGTTACGAAATCTGGAGGAATTATATTTTCAACCTCCTTGCAAAACGACTCTCGGAGGTGCTTTCAACTATAGAGGAAGTTGCCTTCCGCAGGATGGATATGCGTATCGCCGAATATCTTCTCAATCTGGCACTGGACCGCAAAGGTGAGATCGGGATTACACACCAGGACATTGCTATGGAGCTGGGTACGTCCCGTGAAGTGGTCAGCAGGATCCTGAAGAATTTTGAATATGAAAAACTTATATCCCTCGGCAGGGGCACGATCACGATCCAGGACATGAAAAGCCTGGCAAAGAAGGCCGAGCAGGAATAGGCCTTAAACTTCCAGGCTTTGTGACATTGTCACATACAATATGCTTTCCGCCTGATATTCTTTAAGCAGACAATAAACCCAAAACCAAAAGGAGGAACATCATGAAAAACGTTGGAAGTTTAGACAAGTCTATCAGGATAATCGCAGGGCTTGCCGCAATTGCCCTGGGAGTCACTTATAAAAGCTGGTGGGGAGCTATCGGTCTTGTTCCGCTCATCACGGCTTTTATAGGCTGGTGCCCGGCTTACAGCATCTTCGGTATCAAGACCTGCGGGACTTCTTCCTGCTGCAGTTCATCGACCTGCGGAACACACGAGTAGTTGTCGGGTAATGACTGACTGGACCACAGAAGGCACGGAGGTTTTCTCTGTGTCTCTGTGGTGCCTGAATACGACAGGGTAACGCATCGACCTGCCTAACCCTTGACAGCGGGACCTTGTATGCTATATTTCTCTTATAGGTAAGGACAATAAAAAATAAACACAGAGACACTGAGGCACGGAGAAGTATTAAAAAATCCGAAGGCTCAAAACCTTGCCTGTTTGGAACATTTGAATTTAGGTCATTAGATATTGTTTCGAATTTCGTATTTCGTGCTTCGAGTTTAAGTTTTTCTCAATGTCTCAGTGTCTCTGTGGTTTTAAAGATGAGGATTTTTAGTGGCGGGAAGAACGATCTGGAAAGGATATATCCAATTCAGCAACATCGACGTGCCCGTGAAATTGCATACCGCGGTACAGCAGGACCGGATCCAGTTTCACCTCCTCCATAAGCGTGACCGCGTGAAGTTGCACCAGCAGATGGTCTGCGCGTATGAAAAAGTGCCCGTGCCTCCGGAAGAACAGGCCAAAGGGTTTGAACTTGAGGAAAGGAAATATATCCTCGTCGATCCGGCGGAGCTTGAACAAACCGGACCGGAAGACGGCCGGATGATCGAAGTCCGCGAATTCGTCAAAACCGAACAGATCGACCCGATCTTCCTTGAACGCATGCACTATCTGGAACCGGATACTGCCTTAAGGGAATATGACGCGCTTGCAGGGGCGTTGAAGGAAATGAATATGGCGGGAATCTGCACCTGGACCATGAGAAGGCGGTCCTATTTAGGGGCTTTGCAGATAAACGGGAAAGTCCTCTGCCTGAGTACTCTTCGATATGCCGACGAAGTGGTCCCGGCAAAGGCCCTCGATCTGCAGAAAGCTCCTCTGTCCGAAAAAGAACTGAAGATCGCAAAGGACCTGATTAATCAATTGTCGGCCCCTTTTCAGCCGCAGAAATTCGAAAATGAACATCAAAAAAAGCTGCAGGACCTGATCGATAAAAAAGCACGGGGCGAAAAGATCGCCCTCCTGCGCCCCCGGCATTTGAAACCCACGGCGCCGGACAAGCTTCTTGAGGCGCTTAAGGCGAGTATGAAGAAGGTAGCATGAAAGAACATTTAGCCACGGATAACCACAGATGAACACGGATAATAAAAACTTAAAAAGCATCTAAAAAGTAAAATATAAAATTTTTTTATGAAACAATCCGCGTTAATCTGCGCAAATCAGTGGCTAATCTTTTAGAGGAATAAAATGGCCCTGCAGGAAATATGGAACGGGACGGTCAGTTTCAGCCTGGTTGCGATACCGGTGAAATTAGTCAGGGCCGTCGAGCCGGGCCGTGTCTCCTTTCGCATGCTTCACAGCAAAGATTATTCCCCCCTCTCAAGAAGAATGTATTGTCCGAAAGAAGAAAAGGTGGTCCCACCGGACGAGATTGTCAGGGGATATGAGATCGGCCCCGACAAATACATCGTTATAACTGACAAGGAGCTGGAATCCGTATCACCTGAGCGAAGCCGCACAATAGAGATCCTTGATTTCATCGATATTAAGGATGTGGACCCGGTCTATTATGATCACCCTTATTATCTCGTCCCTTCAAAAGGGGGCGAAAAAGCCTACCGCCTGCTGGTTGAGGTGATGCGCCTGACGAACAAGGCCGGGATCGCGAAATTCGTGCTGCGGGAGCGTGAATATCTCGTCGCGGTCAAGAGCACGGATGGGGCGTTGGCGCTGATCACACTTCACTACAGCGGAGAAATACTTCCCGATGAGGACCTCTTGCCGAAAGCCGGTACGACCCGTTCCATAGAAGAAAAGATCGAATCCGAAGAGAAAATCCGCATGAAAAAGATCATCAAAGAAATGACCTCCGACTTCAATCCCGATAAATATGCTGACGATCGCCGGAAAAAGATCATGCGGCTTTTAGAGAAGAAAGCGCAGGAAAAAGGTACGGTCGAGGCGCCTGAGATCGAAGAGGAAGTGGAAGAAGGTGTGGTCGATCTGGTTGCGGTGCTGGAAGAGAGCATGCGCAAAGTGAAAGAGCACAAGTGAACAGAAAAGTCGTGGAGGCCGCCGGGAAAAGACTTTCTTTGTCTAATCTGAAAAAGGACCTCTATCCTTCCTACGGTTTTACTAAGGCCCATGTCCTGGAATACTACCGCCGCACCGCGGACTTTATCCTGCCCCATTTGAAGGACCGGGCGTTGACCTTAAAGCGCTACCCGGATGGAACGGAAAAAGATTTCTTTTTCGAGAAACGCTGTCCTGCGCACCGTCCCGCCTGGGTGAAAACAGCGGAGGTACGCCATCATGGAGAACGTATGACGGTCTGCCTTGTCAATGATCTGGAGACGCTCATATGGGTAGAAAACCTTGCGTCTATTGAACTCCACGTGCCTCTATCAAGGGCCGGCTCCCCGGACACGCCTGATTCCATGGTCTTCGATCTCGACCCCGGCGATCAGGCCGGCATTCTTGATTGTGCCGGAGTAGCTTTGATACTCCGTGACCTTCTATCTGAAATGAATCTTGCAAGCTATGTGAAAACATCAGGCAAAAAGGGACTCCATGTGTACGTCCCTTTGAACCGCGAAGAAACAACCTTTGCGGACACCAAAAAATTTTCAAAAGCCGCGGCAGAAGTCCTGCAGCGAAACTACCCGGACCTGATGACCGCGAAAATGGCGAAGGAGCACCGGGAAAAAAAGGTATTCATCAACTGGTCTCAAAACGATTCCTCAAAGACGATGATCTGCGTCTACTCCCTGCGCGCACGGGAGAAACCGGCTGTTTCGTTTCCTCTTGAATGGGAGGAACTGGAAAACTTGTCCAGGCAGGGTGATCCCGAAAAATTTCTGATCGTACATTCGGAAGCAGTCATAAGGGTAGAAAAAAATGGTGACCTTTTCCACGAGGTGCTTATGAAAAAGCAGAAGCTTCCGCATCTATGATGGAAATCTATAGAATAAATGTAGTTATCAATCCTGAGCCTCAAGATGTATTATGGGCTTGCCACGTTAAGGGAACTTGAAGGGAACTTGAAGTTGACGGGTCGAGATTTAACTGCTACTATTAGATACAAATAAACGATCCCGCCAAAACTAAACCCTTCTATAGAGGGGGACGCAAGAAGGCGAAGCAATATGAAAAACAAAAAGGCCGATGGCTGGAGCCGAAGAGAGTTTCTTGGCGGGCTCGCGCTGACGGGCGCGGCCGCTGTTGTCGGCTGGCGGCCAGACCTTGTGACGGCTGCCGTGGAACCGCCTCCCGAGACGACGAGGCTGCGGTTCCATAAGGGAAAGCCTGCATGCTGGGCGCCCATATACGTGGCTGAGCCGTTGCTGCGCGAAGAAGGGTTCACTGATGTGCAGTATGTATTTGGGCCCCAGACGGAAGTCGGGAAAATGTTCAGTGAAGGAAAGTTTGACCTGAATGTGGGCTTTTCAGCAAAGACAATGTACAATTTAGAGCATCAACCGTATCCGCTCAAATTCCTGTCAGGACTGCATGTGGGGTGCTATGCGCTGATCGGCAGCGCACGGACTCGTTCGGTCCGCGATCTTAAAGGAAGGACTGTCTGGGCGGGAGCCATCGAGAATGACGGTCCGCACCTCTTTTTCTCCACTATAGTGGCTTATGTCGGCCTTGACCCGCGCACAGATGTCAACTATGTGTGGGTAGACAAGGATGAAGCAATTCGTCTGTTCCGCGACGGTAAGATAGACGCCTTCATGTCATTTCCTCCCGGCGCGCATGAGCTGAGGCACAATGGCCTCGGTCATCTCCTGATCGACACCAATGTCGACAAACCATGGTCCCAGTACTTCTGCTGCATGGTGGCGGGGCACAGCGACTTCATCAGGAAGAACCCCATAGCCACCAGGCGGGCGCTTCGCGCCATCCTCAAGGCAAACGATATCGTCGCCCGTGACCCCGAGACGGCGGCGCGCATTCTTATAGAGAGGAAGGTCATCAAGGAATCCGAATACGTGCATATTCTCCCGGAACTTAAGCACATACCTTACAATATGTGGCGGGATTACAACCCTGAAGATACAATCCGTTTTTATGCCCTGCGCATGAGAGAAATAGGGACGATAAAGTCCAATCCTCAGCAATTCATCGACCAGCATGCCGACTGGCGCTTCATGAACGAGTTGAAAAAGGAATTCGGGATTACGTGGTAAGGACCCTTGACACCCATAACAACATCGATGGTGGCGTAGCGTGGACATGAAGAATTGGCTGCCCCGGCTTGTGGCGAAAGCGCCTTTCACGGTCCATACCAAACTGATCGGGGCCTTCTTTACCATAGCAGCGCTGCTTATCATATTCGGTATCGTCGTCATCCAGGTCCTGAGCGGCATCAACCGCCGCTCGGAAGAGCTCAGCCAGCTCCGGCGCAAAGTTGCCGCATTCCGCCGGCTCCAGCATGACACGACCGCTCAGCTCTACAGCGTCACTTCAGCGCTCCTGTCGCCGGAGGAGCAGACGCTCGAAAGCTCTCTCCGTCAGTTGAACGAGTTCAGGTACGACCTTGACCGGCTCCAGTTTGTAACACGGGATGAAGTGGAGCTTTTTAATAAGATCAGAAAAGAACATGAGCAATTGGTCCAGATGATTATAAAGGTTGTGGAGCTTACGCGGGGGCATGAATTCACAAAGGCAAACGAGCTTCGTCTCACGAAAACAGTCCCCCTGGCGGACATCCTCGAAAGGCTTACCAATGAGATGGTGAACAGGGCCGAGGCCGACATGGAGGCAAAGGTGGACGAAAGCAACCGGGCGTACATGACCTCGCGCTGGGTGGTCATTGGATTTGCCGTCGGGAGCATCGGCCTGGCAATCCTGCTCGGGTACGCGGTTTCTTCATCGCTGATGGGGCCGGTCAAGCTTATGGATAACCAGCTCAGACAGATCGCCTCAGGAGATTTTTCGAAGCGCGTCGAGGTGCCGAACCGGGACGAACTCGGGACCCTTGCCGACAACCTGAACCGCATGAACAATAAGTTAAGGGACCTATATCAACAGCTCGATGCTGCGAGCCGGCATAAGTCCGATTTCCTGGCCAACATGAGTCATGAGCTGCGGACGCCTCTGAATGCCATCATAGGCTACAGCGAGATGCTGATGGAGGAGGCTGAAGACCGGGACCGGAAGGGCTCCATCCCTGACCTGCAGAAGATCCGGGCCTCAGGCAAACATCTCCTCGAACTCATTAATGCCATCCTTGACATTTCCAAGATCGAAGCAGGAAAGGTCGAACTCTTCCCTGAGGCTTTTAATGTCAAGGCCTTGATTGAGGAAGTGTCAGGCACTGTCCAGCCCTTGATTGAGAAGAATTCAAATATCATCGCAATTAACTGCGATGACGATCTGGGCGACATGTACGCTGATATTACGAAAGTCCGGCAGATACTGTTTAATCTGCTCAGCAATGCCTGCAAATTCACCGAGCACGGGACCATTACTCTGGATGCGGTCCATGATTATTCAGAAAGGACCAGCCGGCTTTTAGTGAGCGTAATTGATACGGGCATCGGCATGACAGAAGAACAAATGGGAAAGCTGTTCCAGCCCTTCTCGCAGGCGGACATTCAAACCGCGAGAAAGTTCGGGGGGACCGGACTGGGGCTGGCGATAACCAGGCAATTCTGCGAAATGATGGGTGGTGACATTAAGGTAAGAAGCGAGCGCGGCAGAGGCACTGCATTTACTGTAAGGCTTCCTATGGCAGCTCCGCCGCCCAGGGCTGATGCAATCTCATCGGCAACATCAGGCGATTCGTCAAAATCTGTGTAGCAGGAAAGGAGATCCATGCCCAGGATACTTTTGGTGGAAGACAATGAGATGAATCTGGACATGCTGTCCCGTCGACTAAAGCGTAAGGGGTATGAGGTAGTGATCGCCGGAGACGGTGAGGCGGGGGTAGCCATGGCCGCCTCGGAACGGCCGGACCTTATACTGATGGACATGAGCCTTCCTGTGCTTGACGGATGGGAAGCGACCCGGCGGCTCAAGGGGATGCCGGAGACAGCAACGGTACCGGTCATAGCACTGACGTCCCATGCCATGGCAGGAGACCGTGAAAAAGCCATGGGAGCAGGATGTGACGACTATGATACAAAACCCGTGGATTTTGAGCGGCTGCTCGTAAAAATAGAGGCGCTCCTGAAGAAACAGGAGAAACCATGACAATCCCGGCGCAAGGTCCCCTGGGACACGAAGCTGATCGTTCTTACCGGGCATCCCTTGCCAACCTGCGAAATGAGCTGCGCATGCCTGTAAATGCAGTTATTGAATACAGTGAAATGCTGCTGGAGGATGCAAAGGAACAAGGTCAGGAGAACTTCATTCCCGACCTGCTGAAGATCCATGCCCTGGGCAAAAAACTTCTTGCGCTCGTTGATGACAGCCTGGATGAGACAAAAATAGATACCGCCGCCAACCTGCGCCATGAACTGCGTACGCCCCTGAATGCAATCATCGGATACAGCGAAATGTTGCTTGAAGATGCCCTGGAGAATGGACCGAAAGGATTCATCTCTGATCTTGAGAAGATCCGCTCTGCCGGCAGACTTTTCCTGTCTTTCATTGAGGACATCGCCGGTTTCACAAGGACCAGGCATGAGGGAAAGGACCCGGCATCCGGGCCTTCTGATGCCTCAGCCGTGATGGTCCGGGGTGTCATGAGTGAGATCCCTCCAATTGAGGAAGGCAGGCATTACCCTGATACTTTCAACCGGGGATATCTGCTTGTGGTTGACGACAATGAGATAAACCGTGACCTGATCTGCCGTCAGCTTGAGCGGCAGGGCCATATTGTCACTGCTGCGGAAAACGGGCGGCAGGCGCTGGAGCTCATGCAGACCCGGGTTTTCGACATGGTGCTTCTCGATATCATGATGCCGGAGATGAGCGGGTACCAGGTGTTGCAGCGTCTGAAAAGCAGTGATGTCCACAAGGATGTTCCGGTTATCGTGATCTCAGCTCTCGATGAAATGGACAGCGTTGTGCGCTGCATCCAGATGGGCGCTGATGACTACCTGCTCAAGCCGTTCAATCCGGTCCTGCTGAAAGCCGGGATAAGGATGTGCCTTGAAAACAAGCGGCTCAGGGAACTCAGCGAAGCGCTTGAGCTCAGAAACCTGAAAGAAGAAGTGCAGCTCATCGCTGAAAGCCGGGCCATGCAGCAGGTCCTGGGCACAGTGCATGCGGTGAGCAGGAGTCCTGTGAATGTCCTTATCCATGGAGAGAGCGGTACAGGCAAGGAAGTGATTGCCCGCATGATCCACCACGGCAGCGAACGGAAGAATAAGCCCTTTGTGGCGGTCAACTGCGCTTCTGTCCCGGAAAATCTCATGGAGAGTGAATTTTTCGGATATGAAAAAGGTGCTTTCACCGGGGCGGTTGCAAGCAGGGGCGGTCGCTTTGAGGAAGCCGATGGAGGCGCCCTTTTCCTGGATGAGATCGGAGACCTGCCGCTTGTGATGCAGCCCAAGTTCCTGCGCGTTATTCAGGAGGGTGAAGGCAGCAGGCTCGGCAGTAACAAACTCGTTCGCTACGACCTGCGGATCATCAGCGCTTCAAACAAGGACTTGCGGCAAGAGGTTGAAAAGGGCAGCTTCAGGGAAGACCTCTTTTACCGCATCTTTTCCGTTGAGATATATATCCCCCCTTTAAGAGAGCGACGCGAGGATATTGTGCCTCTTACTCTGTTTTTTATGAACAGGGTGAGCAGACGCTTTAAAAAGAAGGTGAAAGGATTTTCCCCTGAGCTGCTTAACTATTTTGAGGAATATCCCTGGCCCGGCAATGTACGTCAGCTCCTCCATGAAGTGGAGCATATGGTTGCATTGGCGCCTGAGGGGGATCTGATTTCCTTGAAACATTGCTCGCCGGAACTGCAAAAATGGAGAAACGCCGCTCCGTTAACCTTCATGCAAAACCAGCCCTCCCTCTCCCTTCCCCAAAGAGTTGAAGAGATCGAGATCGCGTGCATCAGGGATGCGCTAAAAAAAACCGGTGGAAATAAACTCAAGGCATCGAAACTCCTCGGGATCACACGGCAGGGACTTGATAAGAAGCTCAAACGCTATAAGATTAAGTGACTCGTCCCTTTCACCTATCCCATCATAAACCAATGTAAACAATTCGTGCTGAGTGCAAACTTGGTTTGCACAATAAATTAAACAAACAATTTCACAGTGTTGTCCTCAATCCCGCATTTTGATAGTAAACAATGGTTACATTATACTGCAGCGATCTTAAAGTCCATATGGTCTTGAAATCGACTACTCTATTGGAAATAAAAGGTTATTTCTCTTTTAAACCGGCTGGCATCCTATTTGATATATAAGTGTAAAAAGGAACAGCTAAATTATTTGAGGAGGTGCAGTATTAAAAGCAGGATCCACAACGCATTTGATTACATTGTACTTGTGATCGGCATCCTCCTGACAGTCGGAGGACTGTGTATCCTGGTGATCAATCTGTTACGAAATTAGAAAGGAGGGAAAGAATTGTAAATGGTAACCTGACAGACCCCGTACACACCCAGACTCTCTTGTTGTCCTGAAGGAGGTGAGCGGCTTAAATGATTCACAAATAGAATTGTCCCGTTTTATTTCGAGTTTTGCTTACGGTCACTTGAATCAGACAAACTAAAAAAAAGGAGAATTAATCATGAAAAACGTAACCTATTTTATTTTGGGCGCTTTGTTGGTCACCTTGGCCTTGGGCTTGGGCGCAAAAACGGCTATGGCGCAAGACCTGGCGAAATTGATGCCGAACGATGTCAAAGTGTTAATTGACAATGATCGAGTACGCGTGTTTGATGTCCTCCACAAACCCGGCGTGAAAGAGCCGATGCATTCGCATCCGGACTATGTCGCAGTTTTCCTGAGCTCTACCAGGGTGAAGGTCACCACTCCTGATGGTAAAACCGTTGAGAAAGACCGCAAGGCCGGAGAGGTGTCGTGGAGCGGCCCGGCGACGCACGCACTGGAGAACATAGGAACTGATGACCAACATGTTATTGTGATCGAACTGAAAAAGTAGGGAACTGCAGGAATATAGA
>QZKO01000083.1 GCA_003599505.1 Nitrospiraceae bacterium
CAGGACCTGTTATTCGTATCGTATCGCTTCTCTTGACGGATTTCTTCCGAAATCCGTGACGGGTGAGTCTTTGCGCTTGACAACGGGGGGCCTTATAGGTGTTCGGCGGTAATCCTGTTCAAGAGATTATCAAGGTCCTTCCATTTTATAAGGATTTTTTTCAACACTACGTCCGTTGAGTCCTTTATGCCTTCCAATTCCAATACGTTAAGATGAATGCTTTCTTTATCAATCACTTCTTCAATTGTCATAAGAAGGCTTCGGTGCGCTATCTGATCTCTTTTATTCTTCATCTTTCTTAGTTCAGCGATTAGCTGCTTGTCATCAGTGTAAATTGTCAGCATATCAATTAGTCGCCCCATTGCCGCGCTTTGAATAGCGTCAAGTTTTGGTTTCAGATTGTAGGGAGTGTATTGTCTTAAGCAAAAATAAGTGAGTGACTCCAACCTAACCAGAACAATCTTCAATGCCTCTTCCACATACTGAAATGACATTAGACAGCGAGTGACAGCATTAAAATAATCCGGGTGTGACTTCATTCATCCTCTGCCGAACGATATTAGATGGAATGCGGCATATTGGAAAAGTACGGAATCAGTATAATATGCTGCTTCCCGTATAGCACAATAATGAAAAAGAATTGAGGCTATGTGCCTGATTTTAAATTTATTAAAAAATATTCCTGATCAAAAGTCTTCCCCGTTTAAAAACCTACATTACGATTCGCAAGAGTATGAATGAAATTTTACAGTCGTATTGAAAAAATCGCAAGAAGAATTTTCGGGTGTGAAAACAGGTTACTCTCTCGACAGATGACGGATGCGGATGCGGCCTTCCTGAACAGTTATGATCGCTTCTTTTTCGAGGTCAGCCTTTGCGGTGTATAGTACTCTTTCAAGGTATTGATTTATGGATGCCGGCGTGCGGTCTTCCTGTCGAAATATTATTACGCTGATTTTTGCAGAGGGAAAGCAAGTAAGGGGTTGATATGCCCCGGACAAAGGACATTTAACATTTAGCTGTCTATAAAACTTGTCCCATGTCCGGGGCTGACCCTACTTTAGACCTTTCTTCGATGAGTTGCAAGAAAACATTGTTGAGGCTAACTGAGTTCTATAAGGAAAGGTTTCTAAAATGGCTAAAAGGACAATAAAGGGCAAAGAAATAGAAGACTATCTTCATGCAGAAGGTTTTAAAGAACTCAAAGTATCTGAAAAACCGTTACATCCGGCCCGTATCCTTACTTCGGCGTGACACTCTCTTTGTCAAGCGGGACCAGGACGATCTCTATCCTCCTGTTCCTGGCCTTTCCCTCGTCGGTCCCATTGGCATCAACCGGCCTGTATTCTGAATAGCCTACCCCACCATATCAAAATCCCGCACCCTCAGCTCCACTCCAAGCCCTTCCGCGATTATCCTGCACTTCTCAACATTCACTCCCGGTATTTTAACTATTGTGACCTTGACTTCCGGAATTATTTTCACGGCCTCCCTGATGAATGAAAGGACCCCTTCATAAGAGCCCTTTATAGCGGGCCTGCATATCTTTTCATATTTCTTCGCGTCTTCAGCGTCAAGGCTGACCGACATATTGTCAACGATCCCGTTAAGCTCCGGCAGTATGTTTTTGCCGTGGATCAGATTACCCTGGCCGTTCGTGTTTATCCTCACCTTCCCGCCGTTTTGTTTAATCCACGCCGATACCTTCTTCACGACATCAAGCCTCAATAGTGGTTCGCCTATCCCGCAGAAGACAACCTCACTGTACGCCTTCGGGTCCTTAATCGCTTTAATCACCTGGAGGGCGGAAGGTTCTTTCTGAAGACGCAGATTGTGCCCCTTTACGTAACTCGTCCTGGACTTGACGCAAAAGCCGCATTTGTTCGTGCAACGGTTTGTGATATTCAGATAAAGGGAATCTCTTATCCTGTAGGCTATCTCCCCCTGCTCTGAAACTTTCCCTATTTTAAAAAGTCTCATCGCGTTAAGCGTAGTGATCCTCGCCAGATCGGAAACACTTATTCCCCTGATCTCCGCGACCGCCTCAGCGGTATGTTTGAGGAAAGACGGTTCGTTCCTCTTGCCTCTCATCGGCACAGGAGAGAGATACGGTGCATCCGTCTCTATCAGCAGGAAATCATCCGGAATAAACCCGGCAATCTCTCTGAGAGATTTAGCGTTTTTAAATGTCACCGGCCCTGCAATGGAAATGTAGAAACCGAGCCCCATCGCCTCTCTTGCCATTTCGATGTCTCCTGAAAAACAATGGAGGACCCCCGGCACTTCCGGGGCTTCTTCCCTGAGTATACGGATGGTATCGCTTTTCGCTTCCCTGCTGTGCACGATAATCGGAAGGTCCGCCTCTTTTGCGAGGGCGATCTGTTTTATAAAGGCTTCAACCTGGACCCCCTTTGTTGAATGCAGATAATGGTAATCCAGGCCGATCTCACCGATGGCAATGACCTTCGGGCGCTCAATCCACCTGTCGATTTCAATAAACAGGGACTTATCCAGATATTTTGCGTCATGGGGATGGATCCCGACCGCGGAATATACGTTCGGGTATCTGCCGGATAACTGCAGCCCTTTCAGGTTCCCTTCCCTGTCGGAGCCGGCATTTATAATATACTTTACGTTTGCCTCTTCCGCCCTCTTTAAAACTTCATCCCTGTCTTCATCAAATGCTTCCATCTCAAGATGACAGTGGGTGTCTATCAATTCAAACTTCAATTTTTCCGTATTCTCCTCAATCTATGGGCAATTAACAATATTCCCCCCGATGCACACTACTTTTTTATGTTAGTGAAAAATATGGCCTTTTGTCAAAGAAATCATCAGGGAATAAGCTTGTAATTTTCCTGAGAATATGGTAATTTTTCAAGTTATTAACTATAAGGGGGAGCCAATGAAAGAATCCGAAGCAATCAATATCCTGAAAAAAGAAAATGAGGAATACAGGAAGACCGAGGAAGAGCACAGGAAACTGGATAAGACCCTTGAAGAGATGCTCAAAAAAAGATATCTGACTCCTGAAGAAGAGTTGGAGAAAAAGAAGCTGCAGAAAAAAAAGCTTCAGCTCAAAGACCGGCTGGCTCAACTTGTCAGGGAATATAATCAGTAAGTTAAGGGGTAAGAGTAGGGGCGAGGTGACCTCGCCCGATTAAAAGTAAGGGTCAAGAATGAAAAGCGATTTAATTAAAAAAGGACTGGAAAGACTGCCTCACAGGGCCTTGCTTTACGCGACAGGTATCCCGCGCACTGAAATGGACAAACCCTTTATCGGTGTGGCCACCAGCTTTACCGACATCATCCCCGGACATGCCGGCATGCGCGACCTTGAGAGGTTTATTGAAAAAGGGGTCCACACGGGCGGCGGTTACCCGTTCTTTTTCGGTATCCCGGGGATCTGCGACGGTATCGCGATGGGACACAGCGGGATGCATTACAGCCTTCCTTCAAGAGAGCTTATAGCTGATATGATCGAAACCGTTGCCGAGGCGCACCAGTTCGACGGGCTGGTCCTCCTTACTAATTGCGACAAAATCACCCCCGGCATGCTCATGGCGGCCGCGCGGGTCAATATACCTTCCATAGTTGTGACCGCGGGACCTATGCTCTCGGGACATTTGAGAGGTAAGCGTCTCTCGCTCGTAAATGACACATTTGAGGCCATAGGCAAATACAAGAAAGGGCTGTTAAAGGATTCCGAGCTTGAAGACCTTGAGATGTGCGCCTGCCCCGGCGCCGGCTCCTGTCAGGGTATGTATACGGCAAACACAATGGCCTGCGTTACGGAATCACTCGGCATGAGCCTCCCCGGGTGCGCGACGTCTCTGGCCGTTTCAGCCAAAAAACGCAGGATCGCGTTTCACAGCGGCAGCAGGGTCGTGGAGCTTGTAAAGAAAAAAATTACCCCCGGAAAAATAATGACGCGCGGGGCCTTCGAAAACGCCATACGCGTCGACCTCGCGCTCGGCGGCTCAACGAATACAGTGCTGCATATACCCGCGATCGCCCATGAGGCCGGGGTATCTTTGTCGCTGGAATTGTTTGACGATATCAGCAAAAAAACACCGCATATCGCAAACATGCTCCCGGGCGGCAGTCATTATCTTGAGGACCTGGAATTTGCAGGCGGCATTCCAGCGGTGCTTAAACGGTTAAAGAGAAACCTGAATAACGTCACAACCGTATCGGGTGAGAAGATATATGAGATTGCAGACAGGGCTGAGATTTCGGATGAGGAAGTCATAAGGCCTCTTGACAGGGCCCACCGCAAAGAAGGCGGTATAGCCGTATTACGGGGGAGCCTTGCCCCTGACGGCGCTGTTGTAAAACAGACCGCGGTGAGCAAAGAAATGCTGCGGTTTAAGGGAAAGGCAAAGGTATTTAATTCTGAAGAGGCCGCGATGAAGTCGGTCCTCGCCGGCAAAATCAAATCCGGTGATGTGGTCGTCATACGTTACGAAGGCCCCAAAGGCGGTCCCGGGATGAGGGAGATGCTGGGCCCTACTGCCGCCATTGCGGGAATGGGGCTGAGTCAGTCCGTGGCGCTTATTACCGACGGACGTTTCTCCGGCGGGACCAGAGGACCATGCATCGGTCATGTATCGCCTGAGGCGATGGAAGGCGGACCGATATCTATTGTGAAAGACGGCGATATAATAGAAATAGACATCCCGAAAAGGAAGCTTAATCTTTTTCTTAGTGAAAAAGAGATGATGGACAGGTCCAGGAGACATAAGCCTGTCAAACCCAAAATAACAAAAGGCTGGCTCGCCAGATACGCTTCGCTGGTTACATCGGCAAGCACCGGCGCAGTGATGAAATCGTAGGGGCGACCCGGCGGGTCGCCCCTCCACGGTTGGCACAGGAGATGAAATGAAAAAAAGCGGCGCTGAAATTTTAATCGAATGTCTGAAGAAAGAAGGCGTGAAGCATATCTTCGGTTATCCCGGGGGCGTGGTGCTCAACATCTTCGACGCCCTTTATGATGACAAAGACATACAGCTCATACTGACAAGGCATGAACAGGGCGCGGTCCACGCGGCTGACGGTTACGCAAGGGCCAGCGGTAAAGTGGGCGTAGCTCTCGTCACATCAGGCCCCGGGGCGACAAACACGGTGACAGGCATTGCCAACGCTTCAATGGATTCCATACCGCTTGTCGTATTTTCCGGTCAGGTGCCGACCCTTCTCATCGGAAATGACGCGTTTCAGGAGGCTGATATCGTTGGAATAACCAGACCGTGCACAAAACATAATTACCTCGTGAAAGATGTGAAAGACCTCGCGAGGGTTGTGAGAGAGGCGTTTCATATAGCCTTTACGGGAAGACCCGGACCTGTCCTGATAGACCTGCCGAAAGACGTGACCGCAGGTTCAGCCGAGTTCATCTGGCCTGAAGAAGTCAGAATAAGGGGATATAATCCGACATATCACGGGAATAAATACATGATCAACCAGGCAGCGCAGATGATAGCGCATTCCAAAAAACCGGTCATTATGGCAGGCGGGGGAGTAGTCTCATCAGAGGCCTCAAAGGAGCTGAAAGAGCTGGCGGAACTCGCCAGAATCCCGGTTACCATGACCCTGATGGGCCTTGGCGGATTTCCGGGCACACATAAGCTTTCTCTGGGAATGCTCGGGATGCACGGCACATACTATGCCAATACCGCGGTGCAGAATTCAGACCTTCTCATTGGAATCGGTGTAAGGTTTGATGACCGCGTAACCGGCAGGACCAATGCATTTGCCCCGGGCGCGAAGATAATCCAGATAGATATCGATCCGACGTCAATAAGAAAAAATGTTAGGGTGGACCTCCCGGTTGTAGGGGACGTAAAGAATGTGTTAAAGGACCTGCTGAAGGCCGTAAAGGAATTAAAAGAGCAGCAGTGGGACGCCGTAAGGAACGCGTGGTTAAAGCAGATAGACGGCTGGAAAAGGGAAAGGCCGCTCTCTTATCAATTTGTTAAAAATGTGATCAAACCCGAATTCGTCGTTGAGAAGATATACGAGGCTACAAAAGGCGAGGCGATAATCTGCACTGAGGTAGGGCAGAACCAGATGTGGTCCGCGCAATTTTATAAATATGACTATCCGAGGAGGTGGCTGTCTTCCGGCGGTCTCGGCACCATGGGATACGGGTTTCCCGCGGCCATCGGCGCGCAGTTCGCCTGCCCTGACAGGATAGTCTTTGATATCGCCGGCGATGGGAGCATCCAGATGAATATCCAGGAGCTCGCGACAGCGGTAATCAACAAGCTGCCGGTCAAGGTGGCTATTCTCAACAACGGTTATCTTGGGATGGTAAGGCAGTGGCAGGAATTATTTTTTAAAGAGCGTTATTCACATACGGAGCTTGAATCCGGCAATCCCGATTTCGTCAAGGTTGCCGAGGCCTACGGCGCGGTCGGCTTAAGGGCGACAAAGCCCGAGGAAGTAGAGCCTGTCATCAAAGAGTCACTGAAGATAAAGAACAAACCCGTGTTCCTGGACTTTGTTGTGGACTGGAAGGAAAAAGTGTATCCGATGGTCCCCGCGGGGGCGTCAATAGACGAAATGATCTTCGAGGAAGAAGAAAAGAAGGAGAAAAAGCTGAAGGCAGTGAAATAAAGACAGGGATCAGGGGTTAGTTGTTAGGGATTAGTTAACTACAAAGACAAATTCGAGGAGAACATGAGACATACAATTTCCATTCTTGTAGAAAATAAATTCGGGGTGCTTTCAAGGGTCTCAGGTCTTTTCAGCGGGAGAGGATACAATATTGAAAGCCTTTCGGTAGGAGAAACCATCGACCCCGCAACATCCATTATGACAATTGTAACTACCGGTGACGATCTGGTCGTTGAGCAGATAACCAAACAGCTTAACAAGCTCATCGATGTTATCAAGGTTGTTGACTTCATGGAAGTCGACCATGTGGAAAGGGAGATGGTCCTCATTAAAGTCTCCCCCCGGAAGGAAGACAGGACAGAGGTCCTGAAACTCGCGGAGATATTCAGAGGCCGTATCGTCGACTCAGGCCCCACAACCTACACCATGGAGATCACCGGTGAAGAGAAAAAAATAAACGCGTTTATTGAACTCATCAAACCGTTCGGGATTAAAGAGTTCGTCCGCACCGGCAAGGTCGCGATAGCGCGTGAAGGGTTGAAGAAGGGGAAGTAGAAATTATTCTGTCTTTACTTCCCGAACAGCTTCAGGAACCCCCCGTATCCCTCTTTTTCAAGGTTCTCTTTGGGAATAAAACGCAGCGCCGCTGAATTCATGCAGTACCTGAGTCCCGTCGGGGGCGGACCGTCGTCAAAAACATGGCCGAGATGCGAGTCGGCATGTCTGCTCCGCACTTCTGTCCTTTTCGTGAAAAGGCCCCTGTCTTCCCGCTCCACGATATTACCCGGCTCAAGCGGTCTGGTAAAGCTCGGCCATCCCGTGCCGGAGTCATATTTATCAATGGAGCTGAAAAGCGGCTCACCTGAAACAATATCGACATAAATGCCTTCTTTCTTGTTGTCCCAGTATTCGTTGTCAAATGCCTTCTCCGTGCCGTCCTTCTGGGTGACTTTATACTGCAGCGGTGACAACGTTTTCTTCAATTCCTCTATCGGGGGCTTCCGGTATTTGCTGAAATCTTTTTTCTGAATTGTCTCTGCCGTCACGGTAACCTCCGCTGTTATGATAAAAATTATCAGAGATAATATTGTAAAAACAGGTTTCCCCTTCATCTGCCTTTCCATGATTAAATTATACTACATTATTAACCGGTATCCGGTTTATACTTTCAAAAACCCGCTTAAATCTGATATTATTTCAAGGTCTGTACGAGACCTTAGTTCTAACTTATAATAGAACCTCATTAATTTTAAGGGAGGCATTATGAAAATCTATTACGATAAAGACGTGAAAAAAGGCGCGCTTAAAGACAAGACCGTATGCATTATGGGATACGGCAGCCAGGGGCACGCGCACGCGAATAATCTGAAAGAAAGCGGCGTGGATGTCATCATCGGGATCAGGAAAGGCGCGAGCATGGACAAAGCAAAAAAAGCCGGCTTTGAGGCCATGCCGCCCGCGCAGGCCGTAAAAAAAGCCGACGTCATCATGGTCCTTCTCCCTGATGAATACCAGGCGGATGTATACAAAAACGAAATTGAGCCGAACATGAAAAAAGGCTCGTACCTCGGATTTGCGCACGGCTTCAATATCCATTTCAACCAGATAGTCCCCTCCCCTGACACAAATGTCTTTATGGTTGCGCCGAAAGGACCGGGGCATCTTGTGAGATCGGAATACACAAAGGGAAGCGGCGTCCCCTGTCTGATAGCGGTGCAGCAGGACCCTTCAAGGGACACAAAAGAAATCGCCCTTGCGTATGCCTCCGCGATTGGAGGCGGTAGAGCAGGAATTATCGAGACCTCTTTCAGGGAGGAAACAGAGACGGACCTTTTCGGAGAACAGGTGGTCCTCTGCGGGGGGTTGACCTCACTCATCATGGCCGGTTATGAGACGCTCGTTGAGGCAGGCTATGCGCCGGAGATGGCCTATTTTGAATGTCTCCATGAAGTGAAATTGATTGTCGACCTGCTTTATGAAGGCGGAATCTCCAATATGAGATACTCCATAAGCAACACTGCCCAGTTCGGCGACCTTACAAGAGGCCCGCGTGTTGTCACGGAAGATACAAAGAAAGAGATGAAGAATATCCTCAACGAAATCCAGTCAGGCGAATTCGCGAGGGAATGGATGCTCGAATGCAAGGCGAACAAGCCTGTCTTTACCGCGCTCACCAGAAAAGGCGAGCAGCACCAGATCGAAGAAGTAGGCGCGAAGCTCAGGGACATGATGCCGTGGCTGAAAAAAGGCAAACTGGTGGACAAGTCAAAGGCATGAGAACGCAGACAATTAGAACACAGAACAAAGAACATAGAACACAGACGAAAGACGGGAACAGTATCTTTAAGTCTGTGCTCTGTGCTCTTAGTTCTTTGATCTGAGAAGCATGTTCCAGTTCGCTAAAGAAGGTTACCCTTTCATTATAACGTTCGCGGCATTTACTGCCGTTTCCGCTCTCCTGAGAATTCACTGGCTGACGCCGGTCTTTTTGATACTTACGCTGTTCATGTTCTATTTTTTCAGAGATCCGGAGAGAGTTACACCGCCGGACACGAATGCGTTCTATTCGCCTGCGGACGGTAAAATTATCCTTATCACTGAAGCAAGCGAGGATGAAATATTACATGAGAAGGCGCTGAAAATCAGCATCTTCATGTCGCCGCTGAACGTACATGTAAACAGGTTTCCCTGCGACGGGACCGTCAGGGAGGTGAAATATTACCCCGGGAAATTCTTCAATGCCTACACGGACGAAGCCTCCATAAAAAATGAGCACATCACCATGCTCCTTGAAAGCGCGCACGGAAAAATTGTGGTAAAACAGATCGCCGGTTCTGTGGCGCGCCGCGCCGTCTGCAGGGTCAAACCGGGCGAGAACCTGAAACAGGGACAAAGATATGGGATAATAAAATTCAGCTCCCGGCTTGATATCTTCTTGCCATTAAATACTGTAGTTAGGGTAAAATTAGGGGATAAGGTAAAGGCGGGAGAAACAATCTTAGCAGTTAGCGGTCAGCGTTAAGCTGTAAGCGGAGAAAAAAAAGCTGACAACAATAGCTTAGAGCTAATTGCTTGGAGCTTATAGCTAAAACATGAAAAAAGGGATCTATTTACTGCCAAACACGTTGACCCTCTGCGGAATGTTCTGCGGATTTTACGCCATCCTTGCTTCACTTAAAGGCAATTTCGTATATGCCGCGTGGGCCATACTGATAGCGAATATCTTCGACGGCCTTGACGGCTGGGTGGCAAGGCTGACGAACAGCACGACCAAATTCGGGGTCGAGCTTGATTCCCTTTCCGACCTTGTCGCGTTTGGGGTCGCGCCGGCAGTCCTTATATATAGCTGGGGAGACCTGCATTCTTTCGGCAGAGTAGGATGGGGAGCGGCATTTATTTTCGTAATATGCGGCGCCCTGAGGCTTGCACGATATAATGTGCAGATGGGGACCACAGAGAGCAAGGCCTTTACAGGCTTGCCGATACCCGGAGCAGGCACGGTAGTAGCGTCTCTCGTTTTATTTTATAATGAAGTATGGGGAACGCTTTCCGGAAAAAATTTTATAATACTCTTCCTTCCGTTTCTCCTCGCGGCGCTGATGGTAAGCACCCTCCGGTTTCACGGACTGAAAGAGATTAACTTTAAAGAGAGGAAGCCTTTCTGGCTTCTCGTAGTTATTGTAACGGCCTTTGTGCTTATATTTATGTTCCCCGAAATAGTGATATTTATATTTTCCTTCATTTATGTGATATGGGGCATCATTGAAGGGACCTATCTGTTCCGGAAAAAAAGAAATCTTAAGAAAACAGCATGAGAACAATTAATATCTTCGATACAACACTGCGTGACGGCGAACAGTCGCCCGGGGCGTCAATGAACGTGGGGGAAAAACTCCAGGTCGCAAAACAGCTCGCGCGTCTCGGCGTGGACATTATTGAAGCGGGCTTTGCCATAGCTTCACCGGGGGATTTTGAGGCGATAAGGACCATCGGCGGAGAGGTCGAAGGTCCGGTCATATGCAGTCTCGCGCGCGCAAAAGAAGACGATATCAGGCGCGCGTGGGAGGCGCTGAAGGATACTCCGAAAAGACGGATACATACATTCCATTCCACTTCGGATATTCATCTCAAATACCAGTTCCGCGTCAGCCGTGAAGAGGCGCTGAAGAGGTCGGTGGAGATGGTCAGGCTTGCAAAGAGCTTTGTCGACGACGTTGAATTCTCTCCGATGGACGCGACACGCACAGACCCCGGTTATCTCTGTGAAGTTGTTGAAGCTGTAATAGAAGCGGGGGCCCTGACAGTGAACATCCCTGATACCGTCGGATACAGCATCCCCAGCGAGTTCGGCGCGCTGATAAAGACCCTTTTTGAAAAGGTGAAGAACATCGACAGGGCTGTAATAGCGGTGCACTGTCATAACGACCTCGGACTCGCGACTTCCAACTCCCTGTCGGCGGTGCTGAACGGCGCGGGACAGATCGAATGCACAGTAAACGGCATAGGAGAGCGCGCGGGCAACTGCTCTATGGAAGAGGTAGTGATGGCTTTAAGGACGCGGCGTGATATTTTCGATGCCGATACGAATATAAGGACCGAAGAAATTATGCGCAGCAGCAGGCTTGTTACCAAGATAACGGGTATGTATGTCCAGCCGAACAAGGCGATTGTCGGAGCAAACGCATTTGCCCATGAGTCAGGCATACACCAGGACGGCCTGCTCAAGGAAAAGTCCACTTACGAGATTATCCGTCCCGAAACAATAGGACTTCATAAAACAAAATTCGTCCTCGGAAAACACTCCGGCAGGCACGCGTTCAGGACGCGGCTTAATGAACTGGGATATACGCTGAATGACGATGAGCTGAACCACGCCTTTGAGCGGTTTAAAAGGCTTGCCGACCAGAAAAAGGAGATTTACGATGAAGACCTGGAGGCGCTTGTTACCGAGGAATTCACTACAGTTCCGGAAATATACCGCCTTGCTGATCTGAATATATCATCAGGCATGACCCGGAAGCCGACCGCCGTCATTAAACTCAGGGTAAATGAAGAGACAATTGAAAAGACGGAATACGGCGACGGCCCGGTTGACGCGGTTTTCAGGGCGATTACTTCAATAACAGGCACAAAAAGCAGTCTGCTTAAATACGAAGTCAAAGCCATCACGGGCGGCACGGACGCGCTCGGCGAAGTCGTATGCTCGATTGAAGAAGACGGAAAATCAGTCAGCGGCCACGGCAGCGATACCGACATAATCACCGCCTCGGCAAAGGCATACATCAATGCCCTGAACAAGCTGGCGGCAAGAAAGAAGTAGGCTGATATTGGGCAAACATCCAATCAGACGATATGCTCCGGCTCAGGCATGGCGGGAAGTTGTAAGATTAATATGGACTTCGCCGGCAACAGGGGCGTTTACCATTAGATAAAGCCCAATGTGTCCCTCTTCCGTCAAATCGAAGAGCAGGGTCTCGGTGGTCAAAACAGAGACCGTATACGCCAATTCCTCAAGTTTGTTCCAGAGCGCATCGAAAGTCCTCTCTTCGATATCATAAAGCTCAAGTATATCGATTATGTCTTCCATGTCCCTGGTGTTATATGATTCTAACAGCTCAATTGATACATGTTCATTGTCTTTCAGCCTTTGCCTGGCGTTCTTGATCTGATACTTAAGCCTCTCCAGGCAAATTCCATAAATTTTTACATCACTGCTCATTGTTAAAACCCCTTTCTGAAATTTAATTATTGATATATCCATTTCGCAACATTTATGCCAGATGGAACCATATGATAAATAAAGAGATTTAAAGTTAATTCCAAGAATGATTGTTTATTTTTTAAGCACTATGTATAATTTATATACAGATGGAACCGATTGTCTTGCTGAGCAAAGATGAATACCTTGGGAAGGAACTCGCCGGGGCGTTGCCTCAGGGTTTCAAGCTCGAAACAAATGCCTTATCGGATGATGCGATCATCTTCTTTGACGTTGATTCGATGAAGGCGGCCCTTATCAGGGAACTGAGCGAAAAAACCTCTGTTATAGCTGTGACAGGACAAAAAAGGACGGACCCTGTCATGGAGGCTGCGGCATCAGGCGCGTACGAAACACTTCAGCGACCTTTAAACGGGGCGGACATATCACGGATATTGCAGGAGCTTCACGAACTTAACAGAGAGATAAAGCATCCGATCGCGATTTCAAGTCCCTCTCCGGTCCCGACCTGCGCCATAGTCGGCCATTCTCAGGTCATCATGGACACGTGCAAGAAACTTGCAAGACTTGCGCAGGTTGAAGTCCCCGTGCTTATTACTGGAGAGACAGGCACAGGCAAGGAGCTCTTTGCCGAATCGATCGCGCAGCTCTCCTCCCGTTTCGGCAAACCTTTTGTAGTGGTAAACTGCGCGGCCATACCCGAGACGCTTCTCGAATCCGAGCTCTTCGGTTTTGAAAAAGGCTCTTTCACAGGGGCATTGGCCGCCAAAGAGGGGATATTGAAGATAGCGGACGGAGGCTGCGTATTTTTCGATGAGGTAGGGGAACTGCCGCTTTCATTGCAGGGGAAGCTTCTGAGATTTCTCCAGACCCGGACCTTTTATCCGCTGGGGAGCACAAAAGAGGTCGAGGTGGACGTGCGCGTAATTTCCGCCACGAACAGGGACATGGCATCGATGGTCAGGGAAGGCAAATTCAGGGAGGATTTATATCACAGGCTGCGGGTTGCCGCCATACATGTCCCGCCTTTAAGGGAGCGGAAGGAAGACATGCTTTCCCTCGTCCAGTTCTTCATCAACAGATACAGGCATACCGCGTCGCGGCAGATAAAGGGGATTACCAGGGCCTTTTTCAAAAAACTGGTCTCCTACGACTGGCCGGGAAATATCCGGGAGCTCGAAAACTCGATACGCTCCGCCATCGCGCTGAGCAAGACGCATTATCTCACCACATTTGAACTGAGGGAGCTCGGTGAATATCCCCTGTCCGGCGGCAGACCCGGGTTTTCCGAAACCCTCGCGTCCTCGATAATCCTGTTTCTCAAGAACGCCGTCCGGAAGAAAGAAAAAAACATATATGAAAAGATACACGCTGAAGTGGACAGGTCTGTCTTTGAATATATCCTTTCCAGTACGAAAGAGAACCAGTCGGAGGCGGCCCGCATTCTTGGGATCAATCGGCTGACATTGCGGAAAAAACTGAAATACTGAGCTGTCTGCGTTTCAAACTGCCGCGATACACGTTGCACAATTGTTTGACAAAAATAAATAGTTGACACAAGAATAAATAGTTCTTGTCTTTAATAGGCAAGGCGTATTATCATTATTAAACTTTTTTGACGGGAGACCAGGAAAACAGTGATAGCGCAAGCCGTTAACATGATGAATTTCCTGAAGGGGCTATACCTATCTATCAGCGGGCGATTTTTTATTTATGATACGTAGGATTGTCCCGAAGGTTATATCTATATAATATCAGGAACGTTGTTTCAGAGGTTTTCTGATGGGTTCACGGGCACAGATGTACAAATATGAATTTGACCGGGTGAGGGATGATAAATGGCGCCTACAAATCTGGATGTGTGAAACTTATGCCCCCCTTTTGAAAGAATATCTTCCCGAAATTGAGTTTGATTTTAAGGAGGGCTTGAAAGGGGCGTGCACGACAATCCTCTCTATAACAAAGGAAGAGGAACAAAAAGTAAGAAAGCTTCTTGACGTATTCAAGAACCATGTCCTATTGAAGAAGAGCGAAAATATCGAGCCATATTTTGAAGATGAATTGGATGTGTGCTACGCCCTGGATTATAATCTTGCCGAAGATTTTATAACAAAGGAAGTTGGATATACAAAGTGTGGCAGTGTCGAACACAAAGCAAAGGAAAATCAGGATGCAGATGCTCGTACACAATTGGTGGAAACTCTTGCTAATTTCTGCGAAATCCACCCATTATATAAAAAAGCGAGAACAATTATGCCCATTCCTCCGAATCCCTCTAAGACTTTTCATCTGCCTGTTGAACTATCGAGAGAGCTGGCTGAAAAAACCGGGAAGAGAGACGGCACAGGAATGATAAGGAAAGTTAGAGAGACGCCAAAACTTCAAGCCCTTCCGCTTGCTGAAAAATTGAAAGCTCTGCGGGGCGCGATAGAAATCACTGGAGATGTTGAGGGCAAGAGCGTCATACTAATTGATGACCTGTATCAATCGGGTTCAACGATGTGGACAGTGGCAAGGCTTTTAAAAAAGAAGGGTGCGAGAAGGGTTTTAGGCTTGGCATGTGTGAAGTCCTGGCGCGATACTGACAATATAAATGATTAAAGAAAGAGACATATTAGCTCTATTGCTTACCAAAGGACTCGGTCCAAAAGGGATAAGTCGGATTATGAGCCGAGCTTTGTTTAAGAACAGCCATGTCGACTTGTCTTTAATGTCAACTGTTGAAATGATACAGCTTATGGATGTTAAACCTGAGATTGCCGAACAGATTCCTGGGTCGATTAAAAAAGCAGATGAGTTGCTTAAAGAATTTGAAATTGAGGGGATAAAGATTCTTGTTAAAGGAAGCAATGGCTATCCTGAAAGATTATTAAAGACCCTCAAGGAAGAAGCTCCGTTGCTTTTGTTTGCCCGAGGCAATATTAAGCTGCTTACAGAGAAAGCAGTCGGTTTCTGTGGTTCTCGTAAGGCATCTGAAAAAGGTCTCGCCGTGGCCGAGGAATGTGCCGCAGAGCTTGCGAGACGGCAAATCAATGTTATAAGCGGGTATGCCCATGGTGTTGACTTGGCAGCACATAGGGCTGCGCTTGAAGCCGGGGGCGTTACGACATTTGTTTTGGCAGAGGGCATCTTGCATTTCAGGGTAAAAAGTGACGTGAAGGACCTTCTAACCGGCTATAATCACGTTGTAGTCTCTGAATACATGCCAAGACTGCCGTGGCTTGCGCGTAATGCTATGCAACGCAACAAAACGATTTGCGGCTTATCTAACGCCGTTGTTGTTATCGAATCAGGTTTAAAGGGCGGCACGTTCGAGGCGGGGAAAGCAGCGCTCTCGTTAAGAAGACCTCTTTTTGTTGCAGAGTATGCCCAGCCTGCCGAGTCAGCGGAAGGGAATGCCTATTTTCTCAAGCAGGGTGCAAGATTCCTGCGCAAGAAAAATGGAGCAGCCTATCTTGACGAACTCTTTCAGGCTGTCGAAAACGACGAAACCGACGTCCAGCAGAAATATGGACACAAGGATAAGGCCCTCGCAGAGGAATACGGCAATGAAGTCGAACAACTGAGCGTATGGGAAATGCCGGGAGTGTATGGAAGCACGAATCAACTCGAACAGGATAAAGACGACAAGGAATGACTTATGCTAAATGCCGGCGCTTACACTACAGGTAACATCATTAAATTTACGGATGCTGAATTAGTGAGAATAGCGGGAAATTACTTTGACGGAAAAAAGGGATGTGTCCCGCTTAGTTCCGCTTAGTTACGCTTAGTTAATGGGCCAGAAATCATCTATAAAATGGACCGGATCGACATGGAACCCGGTGAGATATTCGTAATTAGTGTCAAATTGCTCGTGTTCCTTTCTTTTTTAACAGTGGGGAGGGACGAGGAAAAAGAAGGCGGGGAGGTTGCTGGAAGGCAGGACGTGGGATGAAATGCCGGGGATACAAGAGGCGACAATGTAATCATCATAGGGGCTTATTAAATGAAGAGGTGAAAAGATGAAATGAGGGATGTAACTGCGCAAGACGTGGCATTTTCTTTATAATCATAATGTGTTATCTCAATAAATTTTCTTAGAGGAGATTTAATATGAAAATGACATCCGAAAAGCGGGCACTTGATAAAATCTTCAGACGTCGAGATCGCTACGAAATTCCGGACTGGCAACGGGAAGAAGTTTGGGATACAAGTAAGAAACAACGGTTAATAGACTCGATCCTTCGCGGGTGGAAACTTCCTAAGCTGTACTTTGTTAAGAATTCAGATCGTGAATACGAAGTTGTAGATGGCCAGCAACGCCTTCAGTCCATTTTCGAGTTCTGCTCGAACGAACTTTCACTGAGTAAAGATTCAGCTAAACGATTTGGCGGACATCTGTACAGTGATCTGACACCGGCAATCGCTGACTCATTTGATGACTTTGAAATTGAGTATGATGTCATAGAAGACGCTAAAGAGGAGGAATTAAAAGAGTTTTTTTTACGCCTTCAGGAAGGACTTCCTTTGACCAGCAGCGAGAAACTAAACGCGGTTCACAGCAAGCTTCGAGATTACTGTCGTTCTGTTTCAAAACATGCATTCTTCAAAGAAGTAGTCGCGATCTCAGATGTAAGATATTCACATTTTGATATTGTTTCCAAAGTTGCAACAATAGAAATCGAGGGGCTTGAGACAGGCATACGGTTTGATGATATTAAGGCCGTTTTTGAATCCCAAAGTAATTTCTCATCCACTTCAGCTGTTGCAAAAAGGATTAAAACGTCTCTTGATTTTTTGTACAGTGCTTTTAAAGATAAGGGCACAAGGTTACGTACTCGTACAGTTGTTCAATCATTGGTTACCCTAACGTGCAAACTTGTTGCATCGGGGCGACATAGTGGTATGGAAAGTTCGATCCGGAAGTTTTACGATGCCTTTGCATCGGAACTCGTTCGTCAAATTGAAATGGGACAGACTGCATCGGATAGCGATTATATTGTTTTCCAGCGCTCAGTGAACGCCAATGTTAAAGGTGGTGCCATGATGCGTCATCAGATTCTGCTTCGCAAGTTATTTACTTTGGCGCCATCGCTTACCAATATTTTTGACCCAACAATCATAGCAGAGAGCGGCGTTACGGGTCGAGTTGACGCTCTGGGTTATGCTATTACTAACATGATTGACCAATTAAATAAGAAATATTCTGCGGTGAAGGGCGAAGATCTTTTTAAAGCTACTAATAAGACTGCACAAGCTCTCGTTCGCGTCCGAAAGGTTGTAAAAAATCTAGATGAATACAATGCTTTTATTGATGATCTATATTTCCTTTTTCGTGAGGCTGCTGGACAGCGACTTGAAAATAGCTGGCCAGTCTCCTTCACTGATGTTAACGATCTCAGGACTGATCTTAGGCATGACATTGATCATGGCAATACAGGTAAAGTTCGATCAAAAAGGCGCAGAATTGGAAAGGTGTTTATAAAATATGCCGGTGCTGGAACTCCTGCCACTATTGATCCCACGAAATTCCCCTTGTTTCAATCAAATCTAATGGGCGCAATAGAAGGGGATCTCCGAGCACTTCTGGCTAAGACCCTTTGACTGATCCGGGAAATGAATGGAAATGGGGTCAGGCATGCAAACATGCATTTAATTGTATATAGAGAGGTGGCCGGGTTTGTTTGAAAAACAAATGGGGTCACCCATTTAAAGGCTTGTTGTCAAGCAAAAAGACACCCCTATACGTGAAAAGGGGCTTTTTGGGATAAATGGGGACTTCCTGCAAAAATGGCCTTGACAAGAGAACATTCTATCCTTATAATTTAGCCATATTAGCTAAATTGACAAATAAGGACGGAGGCATTTTTGGCAATAAAAAGCGTTAGCTCCACTGAGGCCCAGAATAATTTTGGACAGGTTATTGACGATGTTACTCAAAACCATACGCGTTACATCGTTGAGCGGCGTGGAACTCCCAAGGCCGTTATTCTCAGTTTCGACGACTTTGCCAAGGTCTTAAACGACGCAAAGGAACGGCAGGAAATGGGGTCAATTATCAGGGAACTTCAGCCGGAGTATGGAGTAGGACAGGTTGTTAATCTCAAGACACGGGCAAAATAATTTCCTAAGACTATTATGGCAACAGTGACTAAGACAATAAGAAAACCGGCTGCACAATTACGGCTTCCCATCATACCAGAAAACGGTGACACACCCGCTGTTGATAAGAAGGATGCCGTCTTTAACGACCCTAATTTCTCCAGCAACAAAACCCTTCCAGTCCATAGGTGGGTCCCGTGGATCGCGGGTTTTTCAAGCGGTTTTGTTAAGAGCGCTTTGGATGGATTCCTCAGAAAGAAGGGCACGGTCTTAGATACCTTTTGCGGTGTAGGCACAACCCTGGTTGAGTCTATCCTTGGAGGACATAACGCGATCGGGTTCGAAATAAATCCATACGCTGCCCTTGCAAGCCGCGTCAAGGCAAACGCCTATCATATAGACATAGATGAATTCACCTCGGTAATAGATGACTTCCGGCAGTTCTATAAGAAGATGACTTCTTCGAAGTATAAACCGTATAGTGCCCCACCTCAGGGTTTTAAGACGAGGGCGCTTTTTTATAATCCCCTTGTGCTTCACAAGGTCCTGATCGTGCAGGACTTCGTTCTTGCTATCGAAGATGATACACTCCGTGATCTGTTCCGCCTTGCTTTTGCTTCTACGATGGTGAGCTATTCCAACTATTCCTATGAGCCGAGCCTGGGCAGACGCGTCAGCGCAGGGCGGGAAGAAATCCATGATTTTCCAGTAGCAAAAGCGATTACAGACAAACTCGCCGATATGGCGGAAGATATCGCATGGATGCAGGAACAGATGACGCCTAACAATTTAAAAGTGCAGATCATCAATGACTCTTTTTTCAATTGCCGACAGCATCTTCCAACCGAGTCCGTCGATCTTGTAATAACATCACCGCCTTATCTGAATAATTACCACTACAATCGGAACACGCGCCCCCAGCTTTACTGGCTCGGCTACGCACAATCCCCTGAAGATTTAAAAAAACTTGAAGATATGAACTTCGGCAAGTTCTGGCAAACCGTCCGCGATTGCGAGCGGTTAGACTTGTCTTTCGCTTTGTCTCATACGGGTATTCAGGAGCGATTGCAGACTTTAAGGAACCTGAATAAGGAAAAAGGATCATATGGCGGCAACGGGTGGGCCAATTATGCGGCCGCATATTTTAATGACTGCCACAGGTTTGCAGAAGGCATCCATTACGTATTGAAGCGCGGTGGGACGGCGCTGGTTGTAATTGGGAACAGCATACTGCAGGGCGTTATGATTCCTACAGATGAATACTTTGGGAAGATTGCAGAGTCTGTAGGTTTGGAATTAGTTAAGATCGATATTCCCCGTGCCACCCGGGTAGGAAACAGCATCATTCAATCCGATGTCAGGGTGGCTAAGGCTAAATCTTCCCACCAGCTTTATGAGGCCGTGGTTGTTTTAAGAAAACCGTAGCTACTTCAAGGCATTTTTGATTTTGATTTCAATTCCGTCCAAATCCGGCGACTTCCCCCTGAGCTTTTCTGCCCATGATCTGCCTGCATGAAGCACATCCCACTCAGATTTGGCTTGATCATAGCGACCTGATCCGGGATCGTGGTTACCGAATCCATCAACAACAGTATTCCAGAGCGGCCTGTATTTTCTAATTAATGCAGCCTCTACGATAGTAATCATACTGCTTTCTTCTCCCTTTAAGATCATAAAACGGCACATGAAATCGGGGATGTTTATGCCGGCACCCTGTTTGATGCTTCTTGCGTGTTCTCGTAATCTCTGGGACAGGGTGGCATCCTCTTCACTTCCTGTGCGTGCCGTCCGCCAGCCTTTTGGCACAGCTTTTCCAACATAGATCGGCTGGGTGCATTCCGGCATATTAGCGTCGGCGATCTTTTTATAAAGGGCATAATTGCCTAAATAATAAAGGATGTAAACTCCGGTGCCTATGAACGGTTCAGGAAGCGGCAATTGATGTATGGGGGTTTGATTCAAAAAAGCAATTGCCTCGTTTATTACAGCATGGACCTTTGGAGATTTGAATATGTGTTGGCTCGGGTGGAATTTCATTTGTCGCATATACTACTACATAACAGTTGGGCTCGACAAGCAATAACAAAACACCATTCGTTGTTATAAATCGTTTTCCTGATTTTCTTGCCTCTGAAAACAGCAATGTTTGTCTCCATGTTGTCCCCTTTCTTTTATTTTACATGATGATTTTATATCAAAAGGCAAAAATGCCGCAAGGTGAAAATGAGGTTTAATTGACTAATGCCCTCATTATCCGGTACTATTTT
>QZKO01000069.1 GCA_003599505.1 Nitrospiraceae bacterium
AATGGCTTCATTGCCCAGGAAGAGTCGCCGCTCTCCGGCGCATCCGGATAAAAGCTCTGACATAAGTCTCTACCTGAAACGTTCCCGAGGCCGTGGGCCAACCGCCTCGTGCAAGGGTGTAAAGCCAACAATACCCCAGGCAGGGGAAATTTGCATAAATTATAATTATTAACATATTTGCGGCTGATTACGAATAAAAAAACTACTCAGAGGTGGAGGGAAAAGAAGCCAGAAGGATTCAAGAAGATAGAGGCGGTAGTGAAGCGGAAGAAGGAGGGCCTGGGGCCACCCGCCTATCAGCCCGAAGAAGGAATTTGGGCGGAGAGTTAATGAAAATAGATCCTGGGCGAGACCTTGTGGACTACAACCGGATATTTTGCCCAGCAGGCCTCAGTTTCCGGGGGGCCGGGACCGCGTTACGCCTCAGGCGATTATCAGATCAACAACAATGTGGACCCGTTTAATTTCGGGACAGGCGGTCTGCCGCGATACCCGACCTGCGCGAAGAGCTTTGTGCTTTTTGTTACAGACGGCGAGCCTTGCAGCGACGGCAGCCTCCCCGGCTCTATTTCAGATTACGCGTCAGGCAAGTCGGTATTCAACTGTTCCGGCGGCAGTTGTTCGGCAGTATCCGGGACCGCGCCCGAGACCTATTCCTTCAGTGCTTCGACATTCCCTTCCTGCAGCGCGGGCGGATATGTAGCAGGCATCGAGGACGTAGCCCTCTATATGCATACTACGGATATAAGGAGCTCGACGCTTGGCTCTAACGATCTGGATGGAACACAGAATTTAACGCTTTATGCCGTATTCGCCTTCGGCAAAGGCTCTACGCTCCTGAGATACGCCGCCATAAACGGGGGGTTTGAGGATATAGATGATAGCAATACGCCTAATCAGCAGGATGAATGGGACAACAACAACGACGGAGAGCCCGACACCTTCTATGAAGCCGCTGACGGCGCGGAGCTTGAACGGAAAATAGAAGAAGCCTTTCTCAGTATATTAAAGAGGGCTTCATCAGGCACGGCTGCTTCAGTTCTTGCGTCAGGCGAAGGCCAGGGCGCCAACCTCATCCAGGCTGTTTTTTATCCGAGACGCAGGTTCGGCAATGATGTAATCGCGTGGAACGGCCTGCTGCAGAACCTGTGGTATCATGTCGACCCCTTCTTCAGCAACAGCAGTATAATTGAAAACACCACGGATTCCGGCTCTGATAAGGTGCTGGACCTTACTACTGACTATATAGTCCAACTGGAATTTGATTCCGAGCTTAACCAGACCCTTGCCAAGCTGTATGTGGATGCAAACGGCGACGGGGCCCCTGATTCCTCAACCCCCACTGATACAAGGAGCTTTGAGGACCTGAGGTATCTATGGGAAGCCGGCAGGTTGTTATGGAGCAGAGACCTTGCCGCGTCACCGAGAAAGATTTATACGACAATCAATGGAAGTACGTTCCTTGCAAACGGCGTGGACCTCTGGGGTTTCCATGAGGACAACGCGGCCATGTTGACGCCGTACCTTAACGCAACCGATACAAACGGCAACGGCAGCGTAACCGACGACGCTGAAAACATCATAAATTATGTCCATGGCGCAGATATCGTCCAGGACGCAGACGCCGACGGGTTGAATGATTACAGGCAGAGGGCTGTTGTAATTAACGATACTTCAAATACATGGAAGCTTGGAGACGTTTTAAACTCCACCCCGAGGATTACATCGTGGATGCAACTGAATACCTATGACAGCAAGTACAGCGACACTACCTATAGCGCTTTCATTAATACCACCGGTTACAAGAACAGGGGAATGGTTTATGCCGGAGGCAATGACGGGATGCTGCACGCTTTCAAGCTCGGGAAACTGGAATTGAGCTGGAGCGGAAAGGCGACCCCTGAAAAAGCGAGATTGACCGGCAGCGACCTGGGCAAAGAGATGTGGGCCTTTATTCCCAAAAACGCCCTCCCTTATCTTAAATATATTTCAAACCCGGATTACTGTCATATCTATTCAGTGGACCTGAGTCCATACATATTTGACGTGAGCATCGGCGATCCGGGGTCCGGCGACATTTCGGATAATGTAAAGCCGTCAACAGGCTCCACCTGGAGGACCATTCTGATAGGCGGCATGAGGACCGGCGGGGCGTGCGCGTCGACAACAACGACTACAGCGACCCGTCCCGACGCAAGCGGCGACGGGAGTAAAGACTTTGTCAATACGCCGGTTGACGTCAGCGGCAGCAGCGTCGGTTACTCTTCATACTTCGCACTCGATGTTACGGATGAGGATAACCCCCAGCTCCTGTGGGAGTTTTCAAATTCACAGCTCGGCTTTGCCACAACCGGCCCTGCCATTGTGAGGATCGGCCCTGATCAGACAAAGAACGGCAAGTGGTTTGTTGTCTTCGGCTCAGGCCCTACAGGACCTATAAGCACAAACGACATGCAGTTTATGGGACGCTCCGACCAGAACCTGAGGCTCTTTGTGCTCGATTTAAAGTCCGGCAGCCTCCTCAGGACTGTCAACACAGGGACCCAATACGCGTTTGCCGGCTCCATGCTTAACGCGACAAACGACTCGGATATGGATTATCAGGACGACGCGGTATATTTAGGTTACGTCAGCCGCACCACCTCATCTCCCTACACATGGACCAACGGTGGAGTAGGCAGGCTCGTAACAAAGGAGAGCTCCAATCCCAACTTATGGGACTGGAGCCTGGTTACGGATGCTACCGGCCCTGTCACCTCGTCAATAGCGCGGCTGCAGAAAAACAAGGGCTGCTTTACAGGCTCGACCGAGGGCTGCCTGTGGCTGTTTTTCGGAGGCGGCAGATACTATTACGCGCAGGAAGAGGCCATCGATGATGAGGGCAGTGGAAGACAGCTTTTTGGCGTAAAGGAGCCCTGCATTACCTCATCAGGGAGCATAGTCTCAATTGAGCCTAACTGCACCGCGTCCGTGAGCGGTCTGACCGACGTCACTTCAATCGGAAATGTGCCTTCGGCATCTGACGCCAATTCTTCAAACTTCAACGGCTGGTTTATCGATCTCGACCCTTCAACAACGGGTTACGGCGCGGAGCGCGTTATTACGGACCCCCTGGCAGTAACTAACGGGGTTGTATTCTTCACTACGTCAAAGCCTTATACCGACGTCTGCGCCATCGGCGGCAAAACACACATATGGGCGCTTCGCTATAATACCGGCGGCTCTGCCGCGTCCCTGCTTAAAGGCGTCGCTTTAGTGCAGGTGTCGACCGCGGCGATCGAACAGATTAACCTTGCCGAGGCCTTCACGGAAAGAGACGGCAGAAGGACCTCTGTTATGGAAGGACTTCCCCCGACACAGCAGGGTTTGTCCATCCTGACGCAGCCTCCGCCTGTTAACAGGACGATGCATATCAGGGAGAAGTAAGTTAAGAGTTATGAGTTTAAGAGTTAGGAGTTTAGAGATGGGCAGTAGAGGGATGACGTTAATAGAGCTGATAATAGCGGTCACGGTAGTCGGCATACTTGCCGCGGCCCTCGGGTTTTCATTCCAGGGCTGGGCCCGCGGATACAATGTGGAGAGTCAGATTAAAAGGATGCACATGGATTTAATGAACGCGAGGGCCAGGGCGATGCATAACAAAAGGATAAACTTTGTTGATTTTCCGGCAGCAACACAATATAACGTCTATGACGATACCAATACGGCGCCTGATGGAAACGGAGTCCTTGAGACAGGGGCCGACACCGTGGTGTCACAGACAAACCTGGATGCGCGTTATCCTGTTACATGGAGCAATGGAACGACGGTCCAGTTTAACGCAAACGGGCTTTCAAATAACAATAACACTATCTGCAGTACCGCAGCCGTTGCGGCGGATTATGACTGCATCAATATAACAACGACAAGAATAAATATGGGGCAACTTAATGGGGGGGCGTGCAATGCCGCAAGCTGTGCTGAAAGATAAAAGGGGGTTGACGCTTGTAGAGGTCCTTATCTCCCTTGTGGTGCTGCTCCTGGTCTTTTTGGCCCTTATGCAGACCGCGCTTGTGAGCATTGACTCTAACATGATTAATGTCCTGAGAGATGAAGCAGTAAATGTCGCCGAGGACCAGATGAACATTGCGAGGAATCTGCCTTTTGCGAATCTGGTAAACCTGGGTCCATCTGCCGTAACCAGGAATTTAAGAAATATTCCAAACTTTTCTTACAATGTCACAAGAACAATTACAAATATAAATGCGGACACCACGCAGGTCGCTATAGCCGTTACATGGACCTGGAAAGGGAATCCATACAATCATACAATTTCGACGATATTGAGGAGATAATGAATTACGTAAAGGCAAAAGGCGTAGGGCAAAGGGCTAAAGGCAAAAGGCGTAGGGCGGAGGCAGGGTTTACTCTGATAGAGCTGATGGTGACAATGGTAATATTTGTGTTTGCCATTGCTGCCGCTTCACAGGTATTCACCAAACTTCTGACCCAGTTCAAGCAGCAGACCAGGATAGCTGAAACCAATATCGAAGGCGTTGTCGGGCTTAATATATTGAGGCAGGATATCGAGCACGCGGGGATGGGACTGCCGTGGAATGTAACGGGCATAGCCGACAGTAACGGTGACGGGGTCATTAATTTCCAGGACAATGTCCCGGGCTATGTTGAAGCAGGGGTTGCGACCTATAATGATGCGCCTAACAGCGCCCCGAGCGCCTTCAGGAGCGGTGACACCGCGGTTGCGGGTGGTTCTGACTACCTGGTTATTAAATCAGCAGGCGCCGCTGCAAACAACACAGCGGGAAAAAATACGCGCCTTGCTTCAGCCGCGCCGTTTGTAAGGACTTGGGGGTCGTTCACAGACGACATGGTGAATACAGACATGGTCATTGTCCTGTCACCGGGGGCCACTGCCGCGAACTCGCGCTCCCTTGTGGTTGTCAACAATTCATATCAGACGACATATAATACGGTTTCCAATTATGCCGGGGCCGACAATACGGATATTCGCCTGGTATACGGCATATCTCCCGGGAACGCGCTTCGCGCGCCTTTTAACAGGGCAGATTACTTTATATCGTTTGCTGCTGCGCCGGCAAGATGCGCCGCGGGCACGGGCACGCTTGTTAAAGCTGCGCTTAATCATGTCGACGGCACGCTTACTCAAATGCCGGTGCTCGATTGTGTCGCCGACATGCAGGTGGTATACGCGCTGGACAATGACGAAAACGGCAGCTTTCAGAATGGCGTAGGAGGCGACGCCTATGCAAACACTGTGACAGGGCTTACACCGGCCCAGGTCAGGACGAGGGTGAGAGATGTGGAAGTCTATATACTTGCCCATGAAGGCCAGAGGGACCCGAACTTTACCTTCAACAATTTCAGCGTGGCAGGGGCATGCGGCGCAACATGTGTCACGGTCGGCAGGTCAGCCATTCTCGGGCGTGATTTTAATGTCAATGCTATTCTTAACGGTTTAAATTACAGGTGGAAGGTATATACAATATCGGTTGCGACCGAGAACCTGAGGTGATAATGAAACTGTTTGAAATACTGAAATCATCAACGCGGTCGCCTGAATTCCTTAAAAACAGCGTACTGCGCGATAACAGGGGCATTGCCCTGGTCATGGTCCTGATATTGTCACTGATCTCCCTTGCGATCATGTCCGGCCTTATATATATGGCGACCTCAGGAACGCAGGTGTCCGGTATTGAGAAAAGATACAGGACCGCCCTTGAAGCCGGCAAAGGCGGGAGGGACATTATATACCAGGTAATGGGGGCAAGGCAAAATCCCTTCAGCGCTGCCGAAGCCGCGCTTTTTAATTTTAATGTTACAGCTCCAGGTAATTGCCTTACGCAAAAACTCAATAATCCGACAAACAACTGGGTCGGCTGTGACAATACCCTTAATATCAATCCCGCTGTCCCGGCCACTTACGATATGTCTTTTCAGCTCGGCATCAACCCTGCGTACACAGTGTTAGCGAAGATCGTTGATACGGTTGAAGGCAACTCCGGAGTGGACGACGGCCTGATAAAATCCGGCGTAGTCGCTTCAAATACCGGTGAGGTGCCTGTCATGAGCATAGCTTATCTTTATACAATTGAAATAGAGGCTGAAAATGTTGCCAATCCGACCATGGAACAGGCAAAACTTTCAGTCTTGTATCAATACTGACATGAAGTCTGCGGCAACCCGTAATCATATTTTTATTTTTATTATATTTTCTCTCTGTTTCCTTGTCTCCTGCTCAGCCGAAAACCCTTCTGATACCGAGGATACTGAAACCTCGGCGAAAAGCGTAAACAGCGTTTCCGGAACAGCAGGCACGGGGACATCCGCTGCCGGAGGTCCTGTCTCGATAGAAATAATTCCTTCAGAGGCAACACGCGATTCGGTATTGAATCTGACAATGAAGGGCATTAACCGTGACGATGTAAAAATAGAATGGCTTGTAAACGGCAGTAAGGCCGGGCCGCAGGCAAGGCCTGATCAGTTTAATCCGGCGGAGACCAGGAGAGGCGACCTGGTACAGGCAAGAGCGATTACCGGCGGCCGGGAGTTGTTGTCGAACACCGTCACGATAAAAAATACCCCTCCCGGGCTGAACAGGGTCAAGATCATGCCCGAGGTCTTCGGTCCCGGCGCCAGACTGTACATTGAGGCAGCGGGAAGCGATATCGACGGCGACGACGTAACGATAAATTATGAGTGGATTGTAAACAGTGAGCCTGCAGGAAACAGCAGGAATATAGACCATGAGATAAAAAAGGGAGACCGGATATCCGTCAAGATAACCCCTTATGACGGCGAGACATATGGTAAACCAATTACCTTAAACAGAGAGATAGGCAATATGCCTCCTTTGATCGCCGAAGACAAGAACTATAGTTTTGACGGTAACACTTATTCATATCATGTAAAGGCCTCCGACCCTGACGGCGATGAATTGACCTATTCTCTCAAGACGGCCCCTGCCGGCATGACCATTGATTCTTCAGGCCGGATAAAATGGGAGGTCCCCCCCGATTTTAACGGAAAGACGCCTGTAGCGGTCTCTGTCCTGGACGGAAAAGGGGGCGAGGCCGCGATGAGTTTTAATGTTGAGATATCTACTGAGAAAAGATAAGGTATCGTGCAATATGTTTTTGGAGGCTCGCTTTCTGTAATCGGCAAAAGGCCGGGGGCCAAGGGCAAAAGGCAAGGAATTACGATTCATAATAAGTGGCAGACGACGTATCGTTTTCCCACACTGTAACCGAAGACACCGCGCAGTTCTTTTCAGCCATTTTTTTCCGGACCGTATCGTAAACCCATTTCGCGATATTTTCAGAAGAGGGGTTTATCTCGGTAAAAGGGAAGACGTCGTTAAGAAACGAATGATCAAGCGGTGAAAGGGCCTCGCTGGTTATGGCCTTCAACTCGTGGAAATCGATTACAAGCCCGATATCATTCAGCCTCTCTGAGGAGACAATCACCTGGACCCTCCAGTTATGGCCGTGCAGCGCTTCGCACTTCCCTTTATATCCCCTGAGCTGATGCGCGGAGGAGAAACCCGTTTCAATCATTATCTCGTACATGTATAAACCTCTACTTCCCGTCCTCAAACTTAAAGACCCATTCGCCTTCTTTTGTGAGCCCGTATTCCCTTGCGTGCTCTTCAAGGAGCCCCGGCTCTTTTTCAAGGCTTTTTATCTCGTCGTCGATTTCTTCATTCTGCTTTTTCATGACATTGGAATCCGCGAGCATTTTCTCTTTTTTGCTTCTGAGCTCGACGTATTTCAGCAGGCCGCTTTCTCCCGCGAAAAGGCTGTAGGTCAGGTAAATAAAAAGCAGGACGCCGAGAGTGGCAAACACGAGATTTCTTCTTTTCCTGTCGTCCGCAACCTGCTGCCGTCTTTTGTTACGCATAATTTTTCAAATTATAAAATACTTCTTTCCCTCTGTATACAGCCGCGTCTCCAAGCTCCTCCTCGATCCTCAGGAGCCTGTTGTACTTTACGACCCTGTCGGTCCTGCAGAGGGAGCCTGTTTTGATCTGTCCCGTATTCATGGCGACCGCGAGGTCGGCAATGGTTGAATCCTCGGTTTCTCCGGACCTGTGAGATACGACGGCGGTGTATCCGGCCCTTTTTGCCGTCTCAATGGCGTCGAGGGTTTCAGTAAGAGTGCCTATCTGGTTAAGCTTTATCAGTATTGAATTGGCGATGCCTTTTTCAATCCCCTTTGAGAATATCTCCCTGTTCGTTACAAAAATATCATCGCCGACAAGCTGCACTTTTTTGCCGAGCCTTTCTGTCATTTCCTCCCAGCCCTTCCAGTCGTTTTCGGAAAGTCCGTCCTCAATGGATATTATCGGATACTTCGATATGAGTTTTTCATAAAAACCGACAAGCTGCCGTGAGCTGATGTTTTTTCCTTCAAAGCGGTATTTGCCGCCGCTGTATAATTCGGATGACGCGACGTCGAGGGCGAGAAAGACATTCTTCCCGGCCGCGTACCCGGCCCTTTTTATCGCTTCAATAATCAGAACGAGGGCTTCCTCGTTGGATTTCAGGTTAGGGGCAAAGCCTCCCTCGTCGCCCACCGACACGCTCAGCCCTTTTGATTTTAAAAGCCCCTTGAGACTGTGAAATATCTCGGCGCCCATTCTCAGGGCCTCCTGGAAATTCGGCGCGCCTGCCGGCATTATCATGAACTCCTGGATATCGAGGTTGTTGTCGGCGTGGGCCCCGCCGTTGAGGATATTCATCATAGGGACCGGGAGCTCCCGCGCGCCTGCTCCGCCGATATATTTATAAAGAGACTGGTTCGACTCCATCGAGGAAGCCTTCGCGACCGCAAGCGACACCCCGAGGATTGCGTTAGCGCCGAGTCTGCCTTTATTTTTTGTGCCGTCAAGATTGATCATGAGGGAGTCGATGGAGACCTGGTCGCTTCCTTCAAGACCCATTAAACGGGGGGCGATTTTTTCATTTACATTTTTTACCGCCTTCAGGACCCCTTTCCCGAGATAGCGTTTCCCCTGGTCCCTGAGCTCAAGCGCTTCCCTTTGTCCTGTTGAAGCGCCGGAAGGGACCGCGGCCCTGCCGAACGCGCCGCTTTCAAGCATAACGTCCACTTCAATAGTCGGATTGCCCCTGCTGTCAAGAACCTCTCTCGCGTTTACCCCGGTAATCTCACTCATTCACTACCTCCATTTTGTCTATAGTAGTATTCTGAAAAAGAAGCTTCTTTTCTTTGAAAGCGGCGCCTATAAAGGCCTTGAAGACGGGATGCGGGTCCAGCGGCCTTGATTTGAATTCAGGATGGAACTGGCAGCCGAAGAACCAGGGATGGTCCCTGAGTTCGATTATTTCTACAAGCTGCCCGTCAGGACTCATGCCGCTTATCTTCAGCCCGCTCTTCTCAAGCGTGTCTTTATATTTGTTGTTGAACTCGTACCTGTGCCTGTGCCTTTCGTGGATCTCCTTGTTGCCATAGGCCCTGAACGCTATCGAGTCCCCGTCAAGCACGCAGGGATATTCCCCGAGCCTCATGGTGCCGCCTTTATCGGAATTAATGTCCCTTCTCTGGACGGTCCGGTTTCTGAAGTCATACCATTCTTCAATCAGGTAGATAACGGGGTAGGGGGTGCTCTTGTCAAACTCCGTGCTGTTGGCGCCGTCCATTTTACAGATATTGCGCGCGAATTCTATGACGGCGCACTGCATGCCGAGGCAGATGCCCAGGAAGGGGATTTTCTTCGTTCTGCCGTAGGTCACGGCCTCAATTTTACCCTCGATCCCGCGCTCTCCGAACCCCCCGGGAATAAGTATCCCGTCTACATCCGCGAGATATTTATCGGCCCCTGATTTTTCTATGTCTTCAGCGTCAATCCACTGGATGTCGACCTTCACTTTATTTGCGATGCCGCCGTGCATGAGGGCCTCAAAAAGACTCTTGTATGAATCTTTCAGCCCCACATATTTGCCGCAAATCGCTATGGTAACGACGTCATCGGGGTTTTTGAATTTCCGGATTACATTTTCCCATTTTGAAAGATCGGGTTTATCGTCATTTGACAGGAATTTCTTCGCTATTATCCTGTCAATGCCTTCTTCATGTAGGACCACGGGGACCTCATAAATGGATTCGACGTCTCTTGCGGCGATGACGGCGTCGATATCGAGGTTGCAGTGCAGTGCGATCTTCTTTTTAATCGATTGAGACAGCGGCCGGTCCGTGCGGCAGATAAGTATGTCCGGCTGAATACCGATGGCGCGTAATTCCCTGACGCTGTGCTGGGTGGGCTTTGATTTCAGCTCGCCCGCGGTGCTTATATAAGGGACCAGCGTGAGGTGGATATAGATTACATTTTCTCTCCCGACGTCATACCTGAACTGTCTGATGGCCTCGAGGAACGGCAGGCTTTCGATATCGCCGATGGTCCCCCCGATTTCAACTATTACGATATCGAAATTGTCTGAAACCGCTTTTATGGAATTTTTTATTTCATCCGTTATATGAGGGACCACCTGGACGGTCTCTCCGAGATAGTCTCCTCTCCTCTCCTTCAGGATGACGTTATAGTATATTTTCCCTGTAGTGTAATTGTTGTTCTGCGACATGCGCGTTGAGGTAAACCTTTCATAGTGTCCGAGGTCCAGGTCGGTCTCCGCGCCGTCGTCCGTAACAAACACCTCTCCATGCTGGAAAGGACTGAGCGTTCCGGGGTCCACGTTGATGTAAGGGTCCAGCTTCTGAATAGTCACCTTCAACCCCCTTGCTTCAAGGAGCGCTCCGACCGCGGAGGCCGCGATCCCTTTTCCGAGAGAAGATACAACGCCGCCTGTTACAAAGATATATTTTGCCATTCCTCAGCCTTTCTTAAGTCTTCGATGGTATCGATTCCGAATGTGTCGTGTTCGGTTATTTTGACTTTTATTCTCATCCCTGCTTCAAGCGCCCGCAACTGTTCAAGCTTCTCAATCCGTTCGAGCCTGCTTTGCTCCAGAGACGTAAACGCCCTCAGCGTATTCTTCCTGAACCCGTATACGCCGATGTGCTTGTACCAGTTAAGAGTTAAGAGTTTAGAGTTAAGAGTTAAGAGTTCGAAGCAGGATTTCCCCCTGTCACTTGACTCTTGACTCTTGACTCTTGACTCTATCTGCCATTCATCCCGGTCAAACGGAATCGGCGCTCTTGAAAAATACATAGCGAATCCGTCGTTGTTCATGACTACTTTTACAACATGAGGGGACATGAGCTCCTGTATGTCGGTTATTTTTTTTGCCAGCGTGGTTATGGAAACCTGTTCATCATTGTACAACAGTCCGATGACATCATCAATCATACCGGGACGGATAAACGGTTCGTCTCCCTGGACATTTACAATATAATCGCACTCGATAGTTTCCGCCGCTTCCGCTATCCTGTCTGTCCCGCTGGCGTGGCTGCCGGAAGTCATCACGGCCTTTCCTCCGAAAGAAATTACCGCGTCGAATATCCGCCTGTCGTCGGTCGCGACAAACACGGCGTCGACGAGTTTGGCGGAGACAGCCTGTTCATAGACATGCTGTATGACGATTTTCCCTTTAAGGGAAGCAAGGGGTTTCCCGGGGAACCGGGTCGATTGAAATCTCGCAGGGATGATCGCAACCGCTTTCAGCATAGAATACTTTACAACAGATGATTTGTAAGTTCAAGATTAGATTTTTTTAACCTTCAGCTTCAGATTTTCCATCTTTTCAACGACGACTTTCTCACCGGCCTTGACAGGCTCGTCACTGCAGGCCTTCCAGATTTCCCCGTGGACAAACACCAGGCCTTCATTATGGATGTCGGTTTTTGCGGCGCCTTCAAGGCCGATAAGGCCTTCAGACCCGGTCACCGGTTTCCGCCTCTGGGCCTTTACAACAAGCCTTATAGTCAGGGCGAAGAACAGGGTGGTAAGGACCACGGCAGGGAGGATTACCGTCATGGAAAGTTTAAAAAAAGGCAGGGGCGATTCAAAGAGCATCACCGAGCCGATAAGCATGGATATTATTCCGCCGATTGTCAGAATGCCGAAAGAGGTGATTTTGATTTCAAGGATAAAGAGGATGATGGCGAGGATGATCAAAAGCAGGCCCGCGTAATTTACCGGAAGGGTCTGGAAAGAGTAGAACGCGAGTATCAGGGCGATGGCGCCGAAAACGCCCGGGAATATCGCGCCGGGGTTTGTCATTTCAAAGAATATTCCGTAGAAACCGAGGAGCATGAGCAGGTAAGCGACATTCGGGTCGCTGATAAAGTCAAGAATCTTGTGCCTGACGCTCATTTCAATGTACCGGATATCGGCCCCTTTTGTTTTTATAGTGTGTTTCCCGTCGGCGGTTTCAACAACCTTCTGATCAATCGCATCAAGCAGGGTTTTTAAATCAGGGGCAATCATGTCGATGACTTTCAGGTCCAGGGCCTCTTTCTCCGTTATTGAAACGCTTTCTCTGACCGCCTTCTCCGCCCATTCCGCGTTCCTCCCCTTTTTTTCAGCGATCGATTTTATATACGCGGCGGCGTCGTTTACCGCTTTTTCCGCTATTGTCTTGTCCATTTTCTCGCCTATGCCCACAGGATGCGCGGCCCCGATATTCGTGCCCGGGGCCATGGCGGCTATATGCGCGGAAAGAGTAATGAATACTCCGGCGGACGCGGCCCGCGCGCCGCCCGGCGACACATATACCGCGACAGGCGCCTCGCTTGCCGTTATTTTTTTCACGATGGACCTCATTGAGGTGTCCAGTCCCCCGGGGGTATCGAGTTTGATGACAAGCAGCTCCGCTTTTTCATTTGCCGCGTCGTCAATGCTTCTGGATATGAATTCCGACATGACGGGATTTACAACGCCCTCAACATTGATTACAATGATATCTGCATATGAAGACAGCGCAAACAGAGGAGTGAAAAACAGGAAAACCATAATGAGGAAAATCTTTTTTAGCATTTGAAAAGATTATACCACAGAGCGGCCTTGCAATTGCCGATGTTCGTCATGGTATGATATCGGTAATTTAAATAACGCTTATGCTGAAAATTAACGAGATATTCAAAAGCATCCAGGGTGAATCCACATACGCGGGTATCCCCTGCACTTTTGTGCGGCTTGCCGGCTGTAATCTGAGATGTACTTATTGCGATACAAATTACGCGTATTACAACGGCAAGGAAATCTCTGATGACGAGATTATAGCCAAGATCGAAGAATACGGCGTAAAGCTTGTGGAGTTCACCGGCGGCGAGCCGATGCTGCAGGAAGAAACACCCCAGATGGTCAAGACCCTCCTTGATAAAGGATATGAAGTGCTGGTTGAAACCAACGGTTCCATCTGCATCGGATGCCTTGATAAAAGGTTGCATATAATCATGGATTACAAGACCCCGAAGAGCGGGATGAGCGAGAGGATGAGGCCCAAGAATTTCGATTTCCTGAAAAAGACGGACCAGATAAAATTCGTCCTGATGGACGAATCGGACTATTTATGGGCAAAAGACGTTATTCACGATAATAAGCTGATTGAAAAATTCGACAATATCCTTATGTCGCCCGCTTACGGCATCCTCTCTCCCAAATCACTCGTACACTGGGTCCTGCGCGATAATCTCCCGGTAAGGGTTCAGTTGCAGGTCCATAAATACATCTGGGCCCCTGATGAACGCGAAGGAATCTATTAAGGCGTTTGGTGAAGAGCTCAAAGGGACCGGGAAGCGCAATCTCCTCAGAAAACTCACCTGCATAACATCATCTCATGGCTCAAAAGTCCTGATTAACGGAAAGAGGCTCATCAATTTTTCATCAAACGATTACCTCAACCTGTCACGTCACCCTGAAATTTTAAAGGCCGCGGCCGCGGCCATGAACAAATACGGTTCCGGCTCCGGCTCTTCGAGGCTTCTGAGCGGGACATTCTTACCTCATGTAAAACTTGAGGAACGAATCGCAAAGTTCAAGAAAACAGAAGCCGCTCTTGTTTTCAATTCAGGTTATGCGGCTAATACCGGAATCATTCCGGCGATATCCGGGGATGACGCGGTTATCTTCAGCGATGAGCTTAACCATGCCAGCATCATCGATGGAATAAGGCTGTCAAAGGCGGCAGGGAAAATTTACAGGCATAGAGACATGGACCATCTTGAGCTGCTTTTAAAAAAAAGTTTCAGGAAAAATAAGATCAGGAGACGGTTGATAATTACCGACACTGTTTTCAGCATGGACGGAGATATAGCGCCGTTACGGGATGTCCTGTCACTCTGCGGGAAGTACGATGCTTTATTGATGATCGATGACGCCCACGGGACAGGGGTCCTCGGCAGCTCCGGAAGGGGAGGGCTTGAGCATTTCGGCATTGATAAAACAGACCGGATAATCCAGATGGGCACATTGAGCAAGGCGGCCGGATGTTTCGGGGCCTTTGTCGCAGGACCGGAAGATTTGATAAAGTTGCTTGTAAATAAAGCCAGGAGTTTTATGTATTCAACTTCTCTTCCTCCGTCAGCGGCAGCGGCATGCACAAAGGCGCTTGACATTGTCGAGCACGAATCGGGAACCCGGAGAAGAAGATTATGGAACAACAGGCAGCGGCTGTACGAGGGGCTGAAACGTCTCGGCTGTGACACGCTTGGTTCGGAGACGCCGATAATTTCCGTCCTTACCGGCGACACAAAGAACGCGTTAAAAGCCGGGAATTATCTTTTCAGAAGAAATATATTTGCGCCCGCGATAAGACCTCCCACGGTTGAAGAAGGAAGGTGCAGGATAAGGTTTTCAGTAACAGCGGCGCATACGAAGGAAGATATCGACCTGGTCCTGGAAAGTTTAAGTAAAATTAAATGGTCTGCTTAATCACCGGTTCATCGAGAGGGCTCGGAAAATCGATTGCGCTTGCGTTCGGCAGGAGAGGGCATCGGGTTGTTGTTCATTATAAAGATAAAGAAAAAGAAGCCTCGGAAGTCGCTGCTCAAATAAAGGAAACAATTATTTTCAGGGCCGACGTAAGGGATTTTAATCAGGTAAAATTACTTATCGACGCGGTCGTGAAGCAATGGGGCACGATCGATGTGCTGGTGAATAATGCCGGTATAACAAGAGAGGCGCTGATGCTGAAGACATCTGAAAAAGATTTTGATGAGCTTATGAATACCAATCTCAAGGGGCCTTTTAATTTTATACGCGCCGTGACGCCGTTTATGCTGAAACAGAAAAGCGGACATATCATAAATATCTCTTCCATCGCCGGCATCAAAGGGAAGGCGGGCCTGTCCGCTTATTCGGCGTCAAAAGCAGGGCTTGCGGGCCTGACAATGGGCGCGGCGAGAGAATTGGGCGGATATAATATCAGGGTCAATGCCGTCCTTCCCGGTTATATGCTGACAGATATGGGGACCGCATCGCATGAAAAGGCAAAAGAGCTCGCTCTTCATGAAAGCCTTGTTAAAGATTTTTCCGACCCGGACGAGGTTTCCGAATTCATCTGTTTTCTCGCTGAGACGAAAAGAATAACAGGACAGGTGTTTAACCTGGATTCAAGGATAGTATGAAAAAAGGGTCAGGGGACAAGGGGCAAGGGGCAAGGGTGTTATGAAGAAAGGCATCTTTATGACAGGCACCGATACGGGAGTCGGGAAGACTTTTCTATCGGCCGGACTAATCAGCGCCCTGAAAGAAAAGGGCTTCAGTGTCTGCCCGATGAAGCCGGTGGAGACTGGTTGTAAAATACTGAAAGGTGAGCTTGTTCCTGAAGACGCCTTGAAGCTTGTAAAAGCCGCTGGTGTAAGCGAGCCCCTTGATCTTGTCAACCCCTACAGATTCAAACATCCTCTTGCGCCGTCGGTTGCCGCTGAACTTGAAGGAGCGAAAACGGGAAAGAGGAAAATAATCGCGGCATACAATAAGCTGTCCGCCGGGTACGATATCATGATAGTTGAAGGGGCGGGGGGGATCATGGTCCCCATATATAATAAATATCTTTACCTTGATCTGATAAGAGACCTGGCCCTGCCTGTTGTAATAATATCAAGACCCGGCCTCGGGACAATAAATCATACCCTGCTTACCATTGAAGCCGCGCGAAACAGGGGGATAGATATAACCGGCGTAATAATTAATTATACTGCAAGGCATGGAAAAGACATTTCCATGAAGACAAATCCACGGGTGATTGAGAAGCTGACAGGGACACCGGTTCTGGGCGTAGTCCCTTACATGAAAAACTTCAGGATAAAAATATTCAAAGACCTTGCCGCGGGAATATTGTCCCGTCTTTAAATGCTGGTTTCCGCCATCCAGCTCCCATGGGCGCTGCAATTGCTTATGACGGTAAGGACCCCTGAAGCCTTATCATTAAAATAGAGAGACGCCTCGGGGGTTATTATGTGGCAGTTCAGGTTAATCCTCGCGATACATTTCTTGTTAAGGCTCAGGTCATTAAAATAAAAATCTATGAAGGTGATATGGTCATCCACATCCATCCTGTGCCGGATTTCACCTACTGATACGTGGACATTAACCGGCACGCCGTTTGGGGCCGGGTCTGATACTTTTTTAATATTGATAACGGGAAAATGTTTCTTTTCAAATTCTGCGAGCGCTTTGAAATCCGTCATTATGTTTACTTCACCGGAATTATCATCGAAATTATCGATCGGACCATTGCAGAAAGGGCAATTTATCGGGGCCTGTCCGAAGGCGATATGGTTGCACACAGTGCAAATAAAGGTCCTGGTTTTCTTTTCTTTAATCCTGAAATCCTTCTGTTGATTATCGAGAAACTCAAGATATTTTGGGGGCGCATCGAGAAGCTCGACGCCGATTCCGTCATAGGTCTCACCTTTCTTGAGAAGTCGTTTCACCTTGACGGGGATCTTCAGGATTTCTTCACCCGAGGGCAACAGTATCTCAAATTGTGATTTAAGAGGGAAGCACACCCTGGTATTGATAAGCATGCCGTTTCCGGAAAAATTCATAAGGGTGCCGGTGTTGACGTCATCTTCAAGGCATAATTTTACTTTCAGGTTTGAAGGGATTCTGATGGAAGAGCGTTTTTCCATAACATATCAAGGATATTGATAGTGCTAACTTTATATCATAACCACTTTTTATTGTCAAACAAAAAATAAAAGCTGCCAATTAGAAATTAAAAGTGAACTGTTTTTGCAAATTTTAAAATTAAAAGTGAACACCAGTAATATGAGCCTTAAAAAAGGAGGCTTCTATTGTGGCACAGTTGCATAAGAAGTTTACGGATGATCAGGTCATTGCCCTGAAAAATATTTATTATCACCATAGAAATTGTAACTCCCTGTTCCCATTCATTTTTTTCCTTGACTTTCTTCTTGTCATGCGTTAAATTGAACCACGCTCTTCTTGATTTCTGAATTCTATGTACAGTGGGCAGTCCTGTTATGGGGCGGGCTTTCAACAAAATTAAAACGATCAGTAAATTATAGACAAATATTTTTCAATATTGCGCTATACAGAAGAAGGCATATTGGAACATTATGGAAAGAGACGTATTGAATATGCCTCCTTCCGTCGGATATCTGTTGGTCACATGACATAATTTACGTCTGCCAATAGAAGACAAATAAATTACATGTCCAGCAATGGAGCATTAGAATGACCATCAAAAAATACAAAGAAAATAAATTTAACTACTTAAACTGTTTGATCTTGTTAATATTTACATTCATAATGCAAAGCTGTGCCGGCGTTTCCACTCAGGCGACCTTTCCTGAGCCGGGCCAGAAGTTCATATCGTCTGAGGAAAAATCTCTAATGATTGGCCAGTTTGAAGTACTAAATGACAACCATCCTTTGCCTCTTAACCCCTCCAGTTTAATGATATTCCCATTGGTCCCTTATCTGAATAATGAGGCCGAGCTTGGGCAACAATATATTATTGACATTGATGAGAACGCCGGATATTTTGTAGCGGCATTGCCTCCGGGGAAATATGCAGTCGATAGGATTAGTTATCGTGTTAATGTGCCCAGTCTAAAAAACTTCAGCAATATGTTGAGAAACGTTTGCGCAGGCTGCGATTTTACATATCGCGGGGGAATATTGAGATACCCCGCAGCGATCATACCGGTCTTTGAGGTGCTTCCTGGAGAAGCAACGTATATAGGGATCTTGCAGGCGATTACAGACCCTTATCTGAAACTGGACAGATGGGAAGTCAATAGCAAACTTGAAAACGCAAGGGAAGTATTTTCAACATTATATCCTAACCACCCTGGGCCGGTCGAAAAGCTAATGGAGATCAGGCCATGTAAAGAAGAGATGAGTGCTGTCAAAATCTTTGTTCTTTTTCAGCCATGCAGAAAATAGTTATGAAAATAAAAATATCTGGAAAAGAAAATTAGTATGAAACAATCAAGTCACAAAGTGTTACTGCACTTGATGGTCTTATTCGTGGTATGGTTAATTGCAGGTTGCGTACCATGGATGAAGTTTCCTGAACCGGGTCAGGACTTCACGTCTTCAAATGAGAAGGCACTGGTATTCGGCCAATTGGAAATATTAACAGAGGGCTATCCTTTGCCTCTTAATCCATCCACTATATGGATATATCCATTGTCCCCATATCTGAAAAAAGAGGTTAGCATCAGTCAGACAATTTTAGTTGATATCGATCCGGAATCCGGGTATTTTGCAGCGGCCTTGCCTCCGGGGGCATATGCTGCCGGAGACATTGGATTCCGTCCCGGATGGGGGACAGGCTTCAGAGATATGAATAGAAAGGTTTGCGCCGGCTGCCGTTTAGAAGGTCCTGTTGATTTATTAAAAAAACCTTCTCCTATCCTGCCTGTCTTCGAGGTACTTCCCGGACAAGCAACATATATTGGAACCATGCAGGCAATTACCGACCTTTATCTTAATATCGACAGATGGGAAATCAAAAGTAAATATGAAGATATGAAAAAAACTTTCTTTACATTATATCCGAATCATGCAACGCCGGTTGAAAAACTCATGGAGCTCAATCCTTGTATACAAGAAAAGACTTACAAAATCGGTGTCCCATTATGTCTGCCAATAAAAAATAATTAGAACAACTATGAAATGATGAACTTATATATTAAGGAGATACAAATGATAGGAGACAAGAATATCAAACAAATGCCATTTATTGCTTTGCGGTTATTATATCTGCTAATCGTGTCTCTCCTCTCCGGATGCGCTACTACTATTGACTCGCAACCTACCCTGCACAGAGCCATAAGAGAAGGAGATGCCGAATTAGCCAGGCAGATGATCGAGAGACGCGCGTATATTAATGTTTTTGATAAAGATGATATGACCCCTCTAATGCTCGCACTGGATAATAAACAGTTTGAACTGGCGTCTCTGTTGATCGAAAAAGGTGCGGATATAAATGCCAGGAATCGTTACGGATGGAGTATCCTGCATATGGCTGCATATCTTGATAAAAGGGAACTTGCAGATAATTTAATTGTTATGGGAGCGGAATTCAAGGAGCTTGACAGTAACGACATCAGGGAACAGCCCGCAGGTACAAAAGAAGGGGCTGTCCGCGTAGCCGATGCAGACTTGTATATAAATGCCCAGCTTTACAGGTTTGCCGCCATATCTCATCAGCAGAAAGGAGATCAGGCAGCCGCCATAAAAAATTATAAAATTGCCTCAATAAAGTATGATGAAGCATCTAAGTTTCTGAAAGAAAGACATGAGTACTATTGCATTGAATCGAACAAAATCAAAGCCAAAGAAAAGGAGAGATCTATATCAAAGAAGTTTTCCCCGCTGTCTGGGCTTTCCATGGGAGCATCCATGATAGAAGATATTGGATCGTTGATAAAAGGCGATTCGCCTGAATCAATCTTTGAAAAAATATATGCTGAATCGTATAAGAAAAGTACCAAATACCATCTTGAATGCGAACGGATCATAGCCTGTTATGAGAATAACACGACGGGAAATTTATCGGAGTGTTTTAACTGATATCGGAGTATGTAAAAACTTAGTTAAGATAAAATAGTTGGTGACCAACAATTCAGTACCTTTAGACGATTAGAAGTCAAGCATCTCCTCTGAGAATTCCTTTTCTTTCTCTTCCGAGATTTATTGTAGAGAGATTGAGAAGGAGTTTTTTTGTCCATACCAGACATCATCTTGCTTTCTGATAATTCGTGGGTGGGGTCGAGTCTACACATTACACAAATTTTGTAAAATGTGTAGACTCGACCCCGGACCGTTGACCCCGGACCGAATGGGATTTGTCGGTCACGACAGATGGGATTTAGCGGTCACTTGCGGTGGGATTATGCTGCCCCTCCTCATCCAATACCGTCACCTGGTGCTTCCTGCACGTCCTGTTCTTCATCCCTCTCCTCCTTTTGTATTTTTTTCGCGGAAGGAACAGGAAGGAACAGAAGGAACAGGGGTCAGGGCTTGAAAGTGGAATTATGAAGTGGAATCTTGACACTCGTAATACCTATCATCTAATCTAACCGTCAAGTCAATGTCAGAGGGGACAAATGGCAAGACCTTTACGTATTGAGTTTGA
>QZKO01000015.1 GCA_003599505.1 Nitrospiraceae bacterium
AATACTTGTGCTGCTTAACATAGAATTTCATACGGCCTCCTTTTAAAGGGTTTTTGGATATAACATGATACCGCATCGCGGTATCATGTTGGAGGCCTTGATTAGTATCCAGTCAGTGCAGTTGAACGAGTGCCACAGGACACTTTTTCGGCTCAGTAGTGAGTGATGATTTGCAAATCGGCTTTTTGTAGTAGGAACGGGGTCAAAGCTTCATTATACACTGCTTGTAAATTGTTAAATGTATAATGAAGCTTTGACCCCGGTGATTGACCCCGGTGACGCTTGTAAGAATAGTGGTTTTTCACCGAAAGAGCTAAATACTATTCGGGAGATTATTAATAAGAAGAGAGAACAAATAACGGAGGCATGGCATGAGCACTGCGGTTAAACTCCAAGAGATAAAAATTAAAGATGTGAATGTAACCGATGATACTATTACAGCGTATCTTTTTGATGGACGAACAATTAGCGTTCCTCTTGCGTGGTCATGGAGATTATCAGAGGCTACGCCTGAGCAGCGGGCACATTATGAAATTATCGGAGATGGTCAGGGGATACATTGGCCCGATATTGATGAAGATATTAGCGCTGAGGGGATGTTGTACGGTACCCCTGCTCCACGACCGAAGAAGTAAATTCTTACTTTATTACATAGCATACAAAAAATGTCTAACACCTAAAGCCTCCGGTTGTCAAGTGTATGGATGGGGTCGCGTCCCCGACGCTTCTTAGTCCTCTTAGTCCACCTTCTTCCCCGCTATCAGCCTCTTGTTGTCCTGGTGCTTCCTGCATGTCCTGTTCTTCATGCCTGTCCTCCTTTTGTATTTTTTTCGTGACAAACGCCACAGGGAAGTTTATAATTTTCTATCAGCGAATTCCGGGTTCTTTTTACCGTTCCTACTGCGTAGGATAGATATCGTTATACATTAAGGCATGAATAAGAGGGCGGTAGAAATATGAAAGATAGAATCTTACTGAGATCACTCTGTGATGATGATATTTCTGAGTATGCTGATATGCTCTATAAATCATTCAACAAATGGTACTGGAAACATGGATGGAGTAAAGACTATTTCGGGTGTCGTACTCAGGAAACTTCCATATTCTATGATATCTATAATGATCTTACCCCTGGGAAGAGTGTAGCTGCATTCGACAAAAATACAGGAAAGATGATGGGAGCCTGTTTTTATCATCCTCGTGAGTATCATGTCTCATTGGGAATAATGAGTGTTCATCCAGATTACTTCGGGATAGGTGTCGGTCGTCGTCTTGTAGATCACATCATTAATTATGTGAAAACTAATGGTTACAAATCATGCAGACTCGTCAGCAGCGCAATGAATATAGACTCATTCTCATTATATAACAGGGCAGGATTTATACCGAGGATGACATATCAGGATGTGGTTATTAATGTTCCCGTAACCGGTATAGTTGGTGGTAACATCCCAGGTGACGATCGAGTCAGAGAAGCAAGGCATGATGATGTACAGAAGATGGCAGAGCTTGAAATGGAGATTAGCAAAATAAAGCGCGAAATGGATTATCGCTATTCTATTGACAACCCTCGTGGGGTGCTACATGCTACAGTCTATGAAAATAATCAGCAAACTATAGACGGGTTTATGATCTCGGTTAAGCATCCCGCGCTTAATATGCTGGGGCCATGTGTTGCAAGGGATGAAGAAATTACTATTGCTTTGATAAAGAGAGAGCTTGAACGATTTAAAGGTACATGGGTGCTATTAGTTGTGCCAATTCAAAAAAGGAAAATAATCGAACAATTGTACGCATGGAAAGCAGTGAATGTTGAAATCCATCTTAAGGAAGTATGGGGAGAGTTTGAGGGCTTCAATGGTATTGCCATGCCGAGCTTTCTACCTGAAACGGGCTAAAAAATGTATAACAAATAATGGAATAGACCGACACGTAGGAACGGGGTCAAAGCTTCATTATACACTGCTTGTAAATTGTTAAATGTATAATGACGCATTGACCCCGGTGACGCATTGACCCCGGTGACGCACGGAAAGAGGAAATAAAATTAGAATAATAAGCGCAAGAAAAGCAATAAAAAATGAAAGGAAGCAATATGAAAAGAATGCGGAAAGATTCAGACATGCTTGAAGAATATGATTTCAGCAAAGGCATTCGGGGGAAATATGCAAAAAGGTACGCGGAAGGAACAAATGTTATTGTCATTGAGCCTGATGTTGCGAAGTTTTTCCCGGATCATGATTCAGTGAATCAGGCTTTGAGATCGTTGACTGAAATTATTAAAAAACAGAAAAGAATTGCATAAGGCCCCCCGTTGTCAAGCGCAAGGACTTTAGTGACGTTGGTTCTCAGAGTGCATTGCGGCGCTATGACAAAAAGGCAGAAAAAATAAGTGCAAGGAACGGGTCTCTGATCTCATTGAGTTGAGAAAGCTTAAATGAACGACTTCATCTGGTCAAAAGCTGAAAAGAAAATTGCAAAGGAAGCCTTTGATAAGGCTTATCAGCGTGAGAGCGAAAAGATAATTAAAGAAATTAAAAACTATAAATTAGAAAAGCCGGAAGATATATGGTCTCTCAGTGAAATGCTGAATAAGCGAGAAAAAGAGATAGATCAAATCTATGACTATAGGTACTCTCAATTAGTTATGGTTTTCGCCATATTAATAAAGAGGGGACTTTTGAGTATCGATGAACTCAAGGGTTTAAGTGACGATAAATTAGAGCGGATCAAAAAAATAAAGAACTTATAACACCAGAGTAAGGAGAAGGGCAAGGGCCGACCCCATACCCTTCATACCCTTGTAGTAACCGGTGATTGCTGTTATTATTTAGCAATCATGAGCGGCGGTCGGACACTTTATCTTATAGACGGCAATTCCTATTTCTACCGCGCGTTCTACGCCATACGAAACCTGTCCGCTTCCGACGGGTTCCCCACGAATGCGATCTTCGGTTTTACCAATATGCTCCTTAAGATCCTGAGAGAAAAAAAACCCGACTACTTTGCCGTTGTCTTTGATACACCCGCGCCCACCAAAAGGCACGAGGTCTATGAAGAATATAAGGCCCATCGCCGCCCGATGCCGGACGAACTCAGGCAACAGATCCCGCACATCAAGGAGATCATCAGCGCCTTCAGAATAGTGTCGATTGAAAAACCAGGCTATGAAGCCGACGACATATTGGGCGCCCTTGCGAAGGAGGCTGAGACCGAGGGGCTTGAAGTCTTTATCGTCACAGGAGACAAAGACATGTGCCAGGTTGTCAGTCCTCACATCAGACTGTACGACAGTATGAAGGAGGTCATAACAGAGGAAAAAGACGTGATTGAACGGTTTGGCGTCGAGCCTTCCCGTTTTCCTGAAGTCATAGCCCTTATGGGCGACACCTCCGACAATATCCCCGGCGCGCCCGGCATCGGGGAAAAGACCGCGGTAAAGCTCCTGAAGGAATTCGGGGGCCTCGACAATCTGCTGCGAAGGCGCGATGAGCTGAAAAATGCCAAGGTCAGGAAGGCGGTCTCTGAAAACATGGAAAATATAAAGCTCAGTAAAGAGCTTGCGACAATGCATGCCGACGTGCCTCTGGAGGTCTCGGTAAAGGACCTCAGGCAGGGAGATCCCGACTGGCAGAAGCTGCTCGAGTTTTTCCGCAGGTTCGGGTTCAGCAGTTTCATGAAACTGGTCCCTGAAAACGGCGGGGCCATTCCAGAAAAAACGGAATATGTGACGGTCCTTGATGAAGAAGGCCTGGGGAAAGCCGTTCATTCCACAGCGGGAGAGATTTCCGTTGATACCGAGACGACCTCGAAATACCCGGTGACGGCGGAGCTCGTGGGAATTTCTCTTTCTGCCGAAACATCAACGGCGTACTACATCCCGTTGACTCATTCATACCCCGGCGTGCCGGAGCAGCTTAAAAAGGAATATGTACTGGGCCGGGTGAAAGGACTTCTGGAGGACCCTGAAATCAAAAAGATCGGCCACAATATCAAATATGACCTTATCGTATTAAAGAATGAAGGGATGGATTTAAAGGGCGTCGGTTTTGATACTATGCTTGCGTCCTATCTTTTAAATCCCAATAAAGCGAACCATAACCTTGAAGACGTCTGCCTGGAGTATCTCGGCGTCAGGAAACTTGCGTACAACGATGTCACCGACAGGGGGAAATTAAACTTCAGGGAGCTCACTGTAGAAAGCGCAACGGGTTATTCGGGTGAAGACGCCGCTGCGGCGCTGAAACTCAGGAAACTTCTTGCCCCGGCGATTGAAAAACAGGAGCTGACAAAATTATTTTATGACATAGAGATGCCGCTGATCGAGGTACTTGCCGGCATGGAGACGGCCGGGGTTAAGATAGATGTGCCTCTTATGAATGAGTTTTCAGCGCAGATGGAGAAAGAGCTTGCAAGCATCGAAAAGAGGATATACTTTATCGCCGGAGAGGAATTCAATATCAATTCGCCGAAACAGCTCCAGGAGATACTCTTTGAAAAACTCGGCCTCAGGACCCGCAGGAAAACAAAGACAGGCTACTCTACAGACATCGACGTCCTTGAACAGTTGGCCCTTGAGCACGAGCTGCCACGGGAGGTCATCGAACACCGGACCCTGTCGAAGCTGAAAGGCACCTATGTCGACGCCCTGCCGAGACTGGTAAACCCGAAGACCGGCAGGCTTCATACTTCATTCAATCAGACGATAACGGCTACAGGCAGGCTAAGCAGCTCTGATCCCAATCTTCAGAACATCCCCATTAGAGGTGAATGGGGAGTAAAGATCAGAGAGGCTTTCATCGCCGGACAGGGATGCCTGCTGCTTTCTTCCGACTACTCCCAGATAGAGCTCCGGGTACTTGCGCATCTGAGCGGGGACGAGGGGTTTATGGAAGTCTTCAGGCATGACGGGGACATTCACGCGCGGACCGCCATGGAGCTTTTCGGGGTCCCAGCAGGAGAGCTTACCCAGGAGATGAGGAGGCGCGCCAAGACCGTGAACTTCGGGATTGTCTATGGAATCAGTCCCTTCGGACTGAGCAAACAATTAGGGATACCTCCGGACGAAGCAAGGGACTACATAGAGACCTTCTTTGTTAAACACAGGGGGGTAAGAGAGTACATGGACAGGACCATTGAACAGGCCGCGGAGACCGGATTTGCATCGACCATGTTCGGCAGGAAAAGACCGATACCCGAACTGAAAAATGCGAACAAAAATATACGGCAGCTCGGTGAAAGGCTCGCTATAAACACCCCTGTCCAGGGCTCTGCTGCTGATATAATTAAAATATCAATGCTCAACATATGGAGAAGGCTGAAAAAGGAAAAGCTTAAAACCAGGATGCTTCTTCAGGTCCATGATGAACTGTTGTTTGAAGTCCCCGAAGACGAAAAAGACATCGCTATGGCGCTTGTAAAGGAAGAAATGGAAAAGGCGGTAAAACTCGAAGTCCCCTTAAAAGTGGACATCGGCGCCTGCGTAAACTGGGCGGGGGCGCATTGATGGAGTCAAGAGGTTAGCGTAGGGGCGACCCGGCGGGTCGCCCTTACAAGAGCAATAATCACGGAGGACATTATCCCATCTCTCTACGGCAACATATCAGGTCTTAAGGGCAGCGAGATCAGGGCCCTTGAGCGGATATACAGGAGGCGCATCCCGAAGGACAGGCCGGTGACCGCGGAGCTTGCGAGGTACATGGCTGAATGGTCGGGCACGCTCGGACGCCAGCTTGGCGTGCTTGCGGACAGGAGCGGGAACATCAGCCATGTTATCGTCGGAGACGCGAGGGGAATATTTATTCCCGAACTTGCCGACTACCCTCTCGGCAGGAAAGTGCTTCGGGGACTGAGGCTTATTCATACACATCTCAAGAGCGAGCCGGTCAGTCAGGATGACATCACGGACCTTTCGCTGCTGAGGCTTGACGCCCTTGTCATTATCGGCCTGAAAGACGGACAGCCTGATAATGTTTCACTCGTCCATCTCTATTCATCCGATTCAAAAATATCACATGAAATAAACGGGCCGATGCCTTTTCAAAAAATAGAAACCGCCTTTGAAGACTTCGAAATAATAGTATCTTCTACTGAAGAAGCGCTTCAGTCCGGAAGGACCGGGTTTGATGTAAAGGACCGGCGGGAGCGGGCGATACTTGTCAGTGTTTCAACAGGGCCGAGGCATGTCCAGGAAGAATCCGTTGAAGAGCTGAAAGAGCTTGCCGGTTCGAGCGATGTAATAGCGCTCGATACCGTCCTTCAAAGGCCCAAGGAGATCAACCCGAAGTTCCTGATGGGTCAGGGGAAAATAAAAGAGCTCGTTATCAACGCCCTGAACAGGGGCGCGACCCTGCTCATTTTCGATCAGGATTTGAACCCTTCCCAGATTAAGGCCATCGGTGACCTGACGGAACTGAAAGTTATCGACCGTTCCCAGCTCATACTTGATATTTTCGCAAAACGGGCGCACAGCAGGGACGGAAAGGTGCAGGTCGAGCTTGCGCAGTTGCGCTACCGGTTGCCGAGACTCACGGGAAAAGGCACCGCCATGTCCCGGTTGATGGGAGGGATCGGCGGCAGAGGCCCGGGTGAAATGAAACTTGAGGTCGACAGGAGGAGGGTAAGGGACAGGATAACCATTCTTGAGAAAGAGCTCGAATCCCTGAGCCGGGCACGCAAGCAGAGGAAGGCGAGACGTGTTGAATTGGGACTGCCGATAATATCGATTATCGGCTATACGAACGCTGGGAAATCAACCCTGCTCAATAACCTCACACGGAGCGCAACATTTGTTGAAGACAAGATGTTTGCGACGCTGGATACCGCGAGCAGGAGGCTGCGGTTTCCGAGAGAAAGGGACGTCATAATTACCGATACCGTCGGTTTCATACGCGACCTCCCGAAAGACCTGTTTGCGGCGTTCAGGGCCACGCTTGAGGAGCTCGAAGACGCCGACCTGCTGCTTCATCTGGTTGATATATCAAACCCGAGATTCGAACAGCATATGAAATCAGTGGAAAAGATACTCAGCGATCTGGGGCTTTCACAAAAACCGCAGCTTTTAGCCTTCAACAAGGAAGACCTCGTGGATATGGAAGAAGTTGAAAATGTGTGTAAGAGGTACAGCGGGATTTCAGTTTCAGCAAAAAAGCCTGAAACATTCCATAAGCTGCTTGACGCGATAGAGGCCAGGCTCTGGCCCGCTTAATCGTGATCCGTCCGGTCACGTCTGTTACGGCAGGCTCACCGGATAGGTAAATACATAATCATTGTCCTTCACCGGCGTGTGACAGCCGAAGCATTCCTGCACAAAGCCGGCGTCCTTCCCGTACGGCTTCTGCTCCATCCCCAGCCAGCGCGCGAAACCCCATCCTCCGGTCGACTCATATTTTTTGCTGTCCTTATGCATGAATTCCGCGTGGACAAAGTCTCCGGGGATAGTGGCAGCCGGCCATTTCTCGTGGGCCCTGTTTTTCCACACGAGCTTTGCGAATATAGTCCCGTCAGGCCAGGGGTTGGTCTTCCCCTCTCTCGCGGCCTTTATAGCGATGTCATTTCCGAGGACGGCCCTTATTGTGTTGTTGTCCGAGCGGTGCGAGGGCGCGATCAACCGCCAGTCTTTGTAACCCTCAGGCATGGTGATGCCGTTTGGAGCAGGCTGCGCCTTCTGTTGTTGAGCAACGGACGGGCCTGTCATTAATAAAAGAACAGCAATTAATAATATATTGGTCTTCATGTCATCCCTCCTGCATAAGATACTATCATTTTCATTGTCACAGTCAAGGGTGGATTTTACTGTCCGACCAGATTCTTCAACTCTGCTTCGTCAATCTGGTACTCGCGAGCGAGGTGCTGCAAAGTAGCGCCCGTTTGGTCCATAACCTCTTTTACGTAATCCCTGAAACCGGTCTGTTTTTCACAGGAATCGAAATAGTTACTGAGCACCATTGCAAGGCCCTCGGAAGGTATCCTGTACCCCTTCCTTGTTGCTTCCGCTTCACCGATGCTCTCCGGGATGCCGATTATGATGGTCCTGCCATCCACTATCATGAAGCGCATGTTGTGGACCATCAGGCAACTGCTGTATAAAATTTCAGCGCCTGCTTTTGTATAAAGATAACCTATATGCAGTCTGTCCGGGAATTTCGGCAAAAGATACTTTACGCGGATTCCTTTTTTGGTAAGGCCCTCAAGAGTGGAAATGATATCTCTTGCCATTTGCCTGTCTTCTCCCCCGGGCAGCCTCCCCGTGATGCAGCCTGTTATCTCCTCCTTTGCCTCCATCATGGAGTCCAGCACTGTGAGGAAATACTCCTGCCTCGTGAGTATCTTTGTTGTCTTCCCCATTTCAACGAGGAGCTTGTCTCGCTGCCGGCCTTCCCTGATACTGAGAACAAGGAGTATGATGGTTGCGACAAGAAGGACTGATTCCAGCAGCAGGAGGCCGATTTCAATAGTCATTGTTTATGCTCCTTAATTATCCTGTTTAACCTCTCTTCAACAAAATTCCTGATTTTGGCAAGCCGCTTCCCGTCTTTTGCCTCAAAACGCAGTACCAGGACCGGCTGCGTATTTGACGCGCGGATGAGGGCCCAGCCGTCATCGAATTTTATCCGTATCCCGTCAATAGTAATCGACTCATATTCGTTGAACGCGTTTTGGGCCTTTTCGACAATCGCGAATTTGATGTCGTCCGGGCAGTCAAAACGTATCTCGGGGGTCGCGACCATATCCGGCACGTCCCTCAGCAGTTTTTCGGCGCTGTAGGGCGCTCCGGCCTTCTTGATGATTTCAAGAAGCCTCAGGCTCGCGTAAATCGCGTCATCATAACCGAAATACCTGTGCTTGAAAAACATGTGCCCGCTCATCTCTCCTGCCAGCAGCGCTTCCTCTTTTTTCATCTTTTCCTTGATCAGGGAATGCCCGGTCTTCCACATGACCGGCGTGCCGCCGTGCGCCGCGATATCATCGTACATTGTCTGGGAGCATTTGACTTCGCCGATGATCTTCGCCCCCGGATTGTCTTTGAGGATATCCCGTGCAAATATTATCATCAGTCTGTCTCCCCATATAATGTTGCCTTCTTCGTCAATTACCCCGATCCTGTCCGCATCGCCGTCGTAGCCTATTCCGGCGTGGGCGCGATGCTCTTTCACTTTCGCTATCAGGCCGTCAAGGCTTTCCACCAATGTCGGGTCGGGATGATGGTTCGGGAACCTCCCGTCAGGCTCGCAAAAAAGCTCGACCACTTCAGCGCCGAGGCGCCTCATGATTTGGGGAGCTACAAGCCCGCCTGTACCGTTGCCGGCGTCTACAACAACTTTAAGTCCGGAGAGGTCGGGGAATTTATCTTCCAGGAAATTTATATAATCATCAATTACCGGATATCCGTCGATTTTACCGTTTCCCTTTTTAAAATCATTCGCGTCTATGATCTTCCTGATATCCTGTATGCTGTCGCCGAAAATCGTTGTCATTCCCACGCTTAATTTAAACCCGTTGAATTCAGGAGGGTTATGGCTGCCGGTGATCATGACGCCGCCGTCGAGAGACAATCTGTGCATGGAAAAATATTGAAGCGGAGTGGGACAGACCCCGAGGTCTATGACGTCAATGCCCGATTCCGTCAACCCTTTTATCAGGCTGTCCCTGATTGCCGGAGAATGCAGCCTTGCGTCCCTCCCGACGCTTATCCTCGCATTCTCTTTATTAACGGCGTTCAGAAGATACGAGGCAAACCCCTTGCCTATGAGTTCGACAACTTCAGGGGTCAAATCTTTTTCCCATATTCCTCTAATGTCGTACTGTCTGAAGATCGCGGGATTTATCATCAAACCTCCCAACGTATTAATATCATGAATTATAGCATATGCCCGGGGCGTGCAACTCCAGGGCTTGACATAAAAGGAGGGAAATTAGTACCTTGTAAAAGTATGCTCAGCGCTGTCAGACAATTTTTCGAAAAATATATCGAGCCCCCTTCAAATACTGCGGACAGGGTATCCGGACACTCCCTGCAGATTGCAACTGCCGCCCTTCTTATAGAAATGATGCGAGCGGACAGTGAAATCACGGAAGCCGAGCGGACTTCAATATCAAAGACCATCCAGTCAAAATTCGCGCTTACCGGAGAAGAGACTGATGAACTGATGAAAATTGCTGAAGAAGAGATCCGGCAGGCAAGCGGGTATTTTCAGTTTACCTCTCTTATCAATAAGGGGTTTACCCGGGAACAGAAGAAGATAATCATTGAACATCTGTGGGAGATAGCCTTTGCGGACGCGGCGCTTGATAAACACGAGGAGCACATGGTCCGCAAGATTTCCGGTCTTATCCATGTGGAGCATAAGGATTTTATCGACGCCAAGCTCAGGGTGCGCAAGCGGTTGTTGGGGAAGTGAAACCGAATGAAGGTGGAGGGAATTACCCGGGCATGAAAAATGTTGTAAGCAAAACAGAGCTAACAGCCATCATCGCTGACCTGAAGCAGCGGGGCAAGAAGGTCGTCTTCACCAACGGCTGCTTCGATCTTATTCATATTGGTCATGTGCGCTATCTGACCCAGGCCAAAAATCTCGGCGACATTCTTGTTGTCGGGCTGAACTCGGATAATTCGGTATCGAGGATAAAGCCGGGCCGGCCGATAAATTCAGAAGCTCAGCGCGCAGAGGTCCTGGCCGCATTGCGAATGGTTGATTATGTAACCATTTTTGATGAAGATACACCATATGAGCTAATCAAAGCTGTTCAGCCTGATGTGCTTGTAAAAGGGGCGGACTGGGACATAAAGAATATTATAGGTTCTGATCTTGTAAAGGAAGTGCGCGCGGTCCCTTTTGTCGAAGGGGTGTCGACGACGGGGCTGATAAAAAAGATTCAGGGACTGAAATAATCCCGCCCCTACTTCTGTGTTACAAGAAATCTCTTAACGGTTTTGGGCAGCGGCAACAGCACAAGGTCCTGCCTGCATATCTCCGGTTTATAGGATTCATAATCGAGGATGCCCAGTCTCTTTTCAAGCAATTGTGACGCGAACGAGAGAAGATAGCATGATATCCAGAACCCTAACGCCATGCAGATATATGCCGCATAGATCCTGTTGGGCTGGCGCTGGCTGATAATTATCCCTGTGCGCGTGAGATCGATGATGCCGACTATGTATACAATCGAAGTGCTTTTAAAGAGGGAATTAAAGAAGCTGACGAACGACGGGAGCATCTTTTTGAAGGCCTGGGGTAAAATTACGAGCTTCATCGCCTGGTAGCGGGTCATGCCGGTCGACAGAGCGGCCTCCATTTGCCCCAACGGGACAGAGAGTATGCCGGCCCTTACGATTTCGGCCTGATAGGCGGACGCGTATACGGAAAGAGAGATGACCGCGCACCAGAAAAGCGGCATCTTCGCGCCTACAACAGGGAGGAAGAAATAAAACCAGAAAATTATAAGGAGCAGGGGTGTGGACCTGATGACATCCACATAAAGACCGCAGGGGTGCCGCAAGTAACTTCTGCAGGACGTTCTCCCTACTCCGAATATTATGCCGAAAAACAGACCGATTGTAATCGAGAGCACCGCGAGAACAATATTTAAAGTCAGGCCTGTAAGCGGGCCCTCCGGATAGGCGCCTATGAGATAAAATTTCCAGTTCGCAAGCTGTTCGGTAAGGAATTCCATGTCAGGTCCTCATCTGCGTTACGCTGGTAACGTCTATTTTCAGCAGCCTTTCAACCCGTATCATAATTATTGCCAGGGTGAGAGATATCCCGATGTAAAAAACCGTCGCCAGAAAAGTCACTTCCAGTCCCCGGAATGTGATTGATTCAACCTGCTGGGTGGCCCATGTGAGCTCCGGGGCCGCTATTGCCATGCAGAGGGAGCTGTTTTTGAAATTATGGATCATCCTCGTCCCGAGAGGCGGCATGATGGTCCTGAACGCCATGGGTAAAATAATGTACCGTATCTGCTGAAACCTGTTAAGCCCTGTAGAGACCGCGGCCTCAATATGACCTCTCTGCACACTCAGGAGCCCGGTCCGGACGATATCGGAGACATAAGCTGAATTATCAACGGTAAGCCCGAGAATCCCGGCTATAACCGAATAGTACGTATACCGGTTCAATATATCGGTCAGCCCGAAAGGCAGCATTTGCGGGAAAACGAAATAAAAAAACAAAAGCCAGAAGAGTCCGGGAATATTCCGGACAATCTCAACATACACTCTTGCGGGTATGTTTAGGAATCTGAACCTCGAGGTCCTCATGACGGCAAGGATGGTGCCTGCGAACAGGGACAGTATTGTTGTCACGGCGGCTATGAGAAATGTAAGCTCTACGCCGGTTATCAGCCAGCCGAGATAGGGCTCCCTGAAGGGGATGCTCCAGTCGAAGTCATATCGCAGGTTGAGGATCTTCATGCTTTGCATTAAGATTCCCCGCAGCAAGCGGGGAATCTTTAATATTACCCCTTCGGCAGCTTTAAATGCAATTTAAAAGGGGCGATTCCCAAAAAAAGGGCGGGTTTAAAACCCGCCCCTACTTTAATCAGGCCAGACGTAGAGCATGTCGCCGTATGTATTCGAAAGACGGGGCCGTGAATTAACAGACATCGGGAATGTGCCCTTCGGCCCAAACCACTTCTGGTAAAGTTTTTCATATGTCCCGTCTTTCAGCATGTCCTGAAAAATGAAGCTGATTTTATCTCTCCAGTCACTGTCATTTTCAGGCACGCCGATGCCGTAAAGTCCGGGGCTGTAAATCATCCCTCCCACAGCTTCGTATTCCGCGCCAAGACTGCCTGCTACAGCGGCCATTATCGGCGCGTCCTGTGAATAGGCGTCAATCTTGCCCTGCTTTAATGCGAGGAAACCCTCGGCGCTGTTCTGGAAAGAAAGCATCTCGGGTTTTTTGTTCGTATATTTTGCAAGCTCCTGCGGCGCTGCAATGAAAGCGTTGGACCCCTGGTCTACGCCGATCTTTTTTCCGCCGAGGTCTTTTAATGATTTGAATTTGCCTTTTTTTGCATAGAATATTTTGCCGGTCCAGAAATATGGAGGCTCCGCGTAATCCATCTGTTCCTGACGGCTGTTTGTCACGCTGATGTTGGAAAGGGAGATATCAATTGATCTGTTCGCAAGGAAGGCCACCCTTGTCTTGTTGTCAACCAATACTCTTTCAATTTTAACGCCAAGTCTTTTCGCGATCTCTTCTCCGAGTTCGACGTCAAAACCGATCCACCGCCCTTTTTCGTCAATGTAGTTCATGGGCGGGGTTGTATTCCCGTGGCCTACGCGGACGACGCCTCTCTTCTTTACCTCGTCAACGAGGGACTCCGCTGCCGCGTATGAAATGAAACACGCAAGCAACAGCGTTACGACTACAACTGATACTCCACTTCTTTTCATTCGCATATTCTCCTTTCAATAAGTGTATTAAATATATGGCTGTCACAAATTACAGACAGCCGGTGATTGGTTAATGGGCCGTATTTCAGGATGCTTTGTCGGTGAGTTTAAATATGCAATATACATGCCAATAAGCCGCTATTGATTTGTTTCAGCATTCAGAATTCAAACAATAAAACGCTGTGCAGAAACTGAGCATTATGTTCATTCTTTGCGCATATCATCCATGCTCATCTTTTCCCTGAGGGTATTTCTTGAAATACCGAGGAGCCTGGCGGCAAGCGCCTGATTATTGCCGGTCAGTTCAAGCGCCCTCTTTACGAGAAGCCGCTCAAAGCCTGAAACCGCTTCTTTATATATATATTCTCCATTCCTTCGCAGGATTTCATTTACAGCACCGGATAGCGCCTTTTCAATATCAGCGTCACTTTTGCCGGCAAGTCTTATCTGCGACAGCCCCCCGCAGTCTTTTGAAGAAAGGTAATTGCCTGCGCATAAAACCATCCCTCTCCGGATAACGCTTTGAAGCTCCCGTATATTTCCGGGCCAGGCATAACTTATAAAGTCACCCAATATTTCAGGTGAGACGCCTTTGATTTCTTTTCCAAGCTCCCGGTTGAATTTCCGCATGAAGTAATTGATCAGGGTTTCCAGGTCTTCCTTTCTCTCCCGGAGCGGCGGTACATGGATGGTTACGACATTCAAACGCCAATAAAGGTCGTCCCTGAATTTTCCGGTGCTTATCAATGATTCAAGGTCTTTGTTGGTTGCCGCTATAATTCGCACATCCGTTTTAATCATCTCGCTTCCGCCGACACGTTGAAAAGACCCGTCCTGCAATACCCGGAGCATCTTCGCCTGAAGAGGAAGCGGCATGTCGCCGATTTCATCGAGGAACATCGTGCCGCTGTCGCACTGTTCAAATTTACCGATCCTTCTGGAATCGGCCCCTGTAAACGCGCCCCTCTCGTGCCCGAAGAACTCGCTCTCAAGCAGGTTCTCGGGAACGGCCGCGCAGTTGACGGGAAGGAACAGCTTATCGCTTCTCCTGCTGTGCTGATGAATTGCCCTTGCGATCAGCTCCTTCCCCGTGCCGGTCTCTCCACGTAAAAGCACGGTGACGTCGCTCTCCGCAACCTGCCCGATCTTTTTGAAGATCTCAAGCATGGCGGGGCCCCTGCCGATTATTGTTTCGCCTTCCTCCGGTCCCCCCTCAAAGCTCACGGGGGTATTCATCTTTCCCGCTTCAATGGCTTTTTCCACGAGTGAGATTAATTGGACATTGTCGGCCGGTTTCGTGATGTAATCATAGGCCCCGTATTTCATGGCGGTTATCGCCTTTTCAGATGTGCTGAAAGCGGTCATTATTATTGCAGCAAGAGAGGGGTGAATTGATTTTAATTTTTGCAGGGTTTCAAGGCCGTCCATTCCGGGCATATTGATGTCCATGATAACAAGGGCGGGAAGCTCTTTCTCCGCCTGTTTTACAGCCTCTTCGCCACTTGAGGCCGTGATGACTTCGTAATCATACCTGCCTAAAAATTTTTTAAATGAATGCAGGATACCCGCTTCGTCGTCGACTACAAGGATTTTGTCCAATTTTTATCAATCTCCTCTCGGCAGTCTTACAATGAATGCCGTTCCTTCCCCTTCGCTGCTGTGAAAGAATACTTTGCCGCCATGGGACTTGACTATATTATATACAATCGAGAGCCCGAGTCCCGTGCCGTTTTCTTTTGTTGTGAAAAACGGGTCAAAGACCTTTGAGCGTATATCGGACGGAATGCCGCAGCCTTTATCCATTATCGTTACTTCGACAAACCTGTCATCTGTCTTTCCGGAAACTCTTATATTTCCCCCGTCAGGCATCGCCTGGACGGCATTCAGGATGAGGTTCAGGAATGCATGTTCAAGGAGCGCCCGGTCCCCTTTTATGCCGGGGAGGTCGTCGACCATATCTTTTTGCACCGCTATGCCGCGCCTCCGGATGTCAAATGTTGCAAGCGACAGGACCCTCTCCACAAGCGCGCTTATATTTATATCCGAGACCTCAAATTCTTTCTGCTTTAAAAAGCCGAGAAAACTTGTGATTATGGTGTCAATCTTCTCTATTTCCCTGTTGATGACCTCCGCATCCTCCTTTGTCATGTCAGGCTTGTCCCTGAATGCCTGAAACAGCATCTTGAGTGTGGTCAGAGGATTTTTGAGCTCATGCGCGAGTCCGGCCGAGATCTGTCCGATAGTCGATATTTTTTCAGCCTGGAGAATGTGAGTGTAGGTATATGCCTCCTCCATTTTTTCCTGTACTGTCTTCAGCTCCATCGACAGCCTGTTGAAATTGCGGGCGAGATAACCTATTTCATCTCCATAGGGGACGTCCACCCGCTTGCCGAATTCCCCCCTGCCGAGGACTTTTGTGAACTCCACGAATTTGTTCAGCGGCTTTGTAATCAGGCGGCTGAAGATGAACGACGCGACTATGCCCGAAAGCGTCACAAGCATAATTATGGGAACGGTCATTTTCCGTACCCGCATGAGCGTTTGTATCAGATTGTCCTCTCTGATCCCGAGGTGAAGCTCCGACCTCGTGCCGCCGAAAACCTTTACCCCGACATCTCTGACATACCCTTTCTCGGTGTCGAGGAGCTGGATGTTTTTCGGCCTGTTGTTCACGGGATTCCACGAAAGGATATCCGGCGGGATTTCATTTCCGAACGTATGCGCGGCAATTACGCCTTCTTTATCAGTAACAAAAATATATTCTATGTCATTTTCCTTTTTGAGCACATCATCGAGGGCTTTTGTTGTCTCAAAATAGTCTTTTTTCAGTACGAGGCCGGCAATCCTGTCGGAAAGGTTGCCCGCAATGGAGACGGCCCTCTTTTCAAGCTCCTCCCTGAAGGCGTTGATTATAACGCCTCTGATTGAAAGGAGCGTGAAGAAGACTACGCTGACGGCGATTACCGTTGTGAGGAGGGTTATCTTTGTTCGCAGCTTCATATGAATAATTTAAACCACCTTCTTATTTCTCACTTCCCACTTTTATTTTTCTCCGTGTTTTATCGTTAGGTCCTTTATTTTCTCCATCGCAAGTTCATCCACTTCCGCGAATCCCGCCGGCATCTCTGTCTTGTCCCAGTCAACGAACTGCTCTTTGTGCTTTCCTGTTGGTTCGAAAGCGAGAAGCGCGGCCCTGACAGCTCCAAGCGTCCTGCTGTCAACAGAGCTGTTGCAGGCGATGATAATGTCCGGGAATGGCTTTGAAGCTTCCGGTTTATTAACCCCACGCACAAGATATCTGATCCCGTATTTCGCCTCGCCGGTCAAGCAATCAGGCATGCCGATAGCCGCGAATTGAGTAACGCCTTTGCCGAGGTCTTCAACCGTGTCCTCATAGCTCACAGGTAATTTTATCCGGAAGCGCCTGCCTGTCGCGCTTTCAAGATATTTAAGCAGGGGGATATAGATACTTATATCTTCTTCCGGGCCGGGCCTGAGACCGAATCCGAACCAGAAGGTCTCAGGGGAGGGATATTCGATCTCTTCAGCGGGCTCAACGGTCTTTTTGAAGAGGCTTACCTTTTTTGCTTCCTCGGTTTTGGCGCATCCTGACAGCAGAAGAGAAAGGAACAAAGACAGTATTATGGTATGCCTTTGGAACACGGATAAACGCATCAAACACATTATAGGGAGTTATGATAAGTCAGGTCAATATTACGGCCTTGTTTTTCTGCTATACTTTATTACATGCCGCTGAATCTTTCTGTTTTTGAAGAGGCCCTTCGGGCATTAAATGAAAAAAAGGCAGAGGCCTTTACTTCCCTCTCAGGCTCTTCAGCCGCGCTGTTTTTTTCAATGATTAAATCCCCGTGCATGCTGCTTTGTTCCTCTGAGGAAACGGCAAGTGAATTTTATTCGGACGCGGTCTTCTGGTCGAAGCTGCTCGAAACAGAACTACCGCTTCTCATTCCGCCCAAAGACGACCCGCTGAGAATGAAGGGAATGAACGAGCTTTACAGTCACAACAGAAAAAAGGTCATCTCGTCTGTTGACGCGGCGCTTTCGCCGGTATGGAACAGGAAGGAGTTCCCGCTGTACAGCATCACAAAAGGGGTAATGATCGACAGGGACGTTATTGTGCAGAGTCTTCAGCGGCAGGGGTACCACATAGTCCCTATCGTCACAGGTGAAGGAGAGATGAGCGTCAGGGGGGGGATACTCGACATCTTCCCGCCGGATGAAGAATACCCTGTCAGGATAGAGTTTTTCGGCGATGAGATTGAATCCGTCAGGTTTTTCGATATCGATACCCAATTGTCGGTAAAGGAGATTAATGATATCCAGGTCTGCCCGGCCGTCGAACCAGAAGAAGGGCCGGACCTCCTTGGGCTTTTGTCGGATTCTCTCCTGATATTAAATGAACCCGATGATATAAGAAGGCATTGTCCGAAAATTGAAGATTTATCTCCGGAGCGTAACGTCATCACCTTTACCTCCCTCCCATTACACGGCGAAGGATTTCATTTTCCGGTAAACAGCCCCGCGGGACTCGGCGTCCTGCCTGAAGAAAGAAAATCTATCGAGGATTTTGTCGGAAAGATTATTGAACTCGGCAAACAACATTTTATCCTTATGGCGTGCTCATCAGAGGGACAGGCGAAGAGGTTGAAGGAATTATTTTTTGACGCGGACGCGGATTCTCCCATACTCAACTTCGGCGCTGTTAAAAAATATCCGCGCAGCCCTGTAATAACGATTGGAGAATTAAGCAGGGGATTTGCATTTCAGGACATTATCATTCTCTCCGGGAAAGACATCTTCGGCCAGAGGCCGTCTTTTAAACCCGCAAAAAAATCCCGCGTCTCGACACTCATCGCGTCAATAGAGGATTTCAAGGAAGGAGATTACCTGGTCCATGCCGGGCACGGCATAGGCAGGTTTCTCGGTCTCAAAAAAGAGAAGATCGAAGATTACGAAGGAGATTTCCTTACTATTGAATATCTCGGCGGTGACAGACTCTATGTCCCGCTTGAGCATATTGATTCCATCCAGAAATACCACGCGCCTGAAGGCGTCAGGCCTAAAACAGACAGGCTCGGAGGCAAGACCTGGGAGAAGACCAAACAAAAGGTCAGGCAGAAAATAAGAGACCTGGCGGAAAAGCTGCTGGCAATTTACGCCAGACGCTCAACCGCGCAGGGGTTTGCGTTTTCAGCCGACACCGAGCTGCACCGGGAATTTGACACTTTCTTCCCTTATGAAGAAACGCCGGACCAGATCACATCCATCAGTGAGATCAAACGCGACATGGAAAGCTCCGTCCCCATGGACCGGCTTCTGTGCGGTGATGTCGGCTACGGCAAGACAGAGGTCGTGATGCGGGCCTGCTTCAAGGCAGCTTATGATTCAAAACAGGTTGCGGTGCTTGTCCCTACCACGATCCTTGCGGAACAGCATTATGAAACCTTTACCTCAAGGTTTTCAGCCTTTCCTGTAAGAATAGATTTCCTCAGCCGCTTTAAAAACAGGGCGGAACAGAAAAAAACCCTCAGGGCGCTTGCGGAGGGAGGGGTGGATATCATTATCGGGACCCATCGGCTGCTTGCAAAAGACGTGAGCTTTTATGACCTCGGCCTGCTCGTTGTCGATGAAGAACACAAGTTCGGCGTGGCCCACAAGGAAAAGGTAAAGGCGCTTAGCGAAAACGTCGACGTCATTTCACTGTCTGCGACCCCGATCCCGAGGACGCTGCATATGGCCCTTTCAGGCATCAGGGCCATGAGCACGATTGAAACACCTCCGGAAGAAAGGCTTGCGGTGAAGAGTGTTGTTACACGCTTTAATCCGGCGACAATAAAAGAGGCGCTTCAGAAAGAGATAGAGAGAGGGGGACAGGCCTTCTTTGTGCACAACCGCATTCAGGATATTTATAAAACAGGGAGCTTTATAAGAGAACTTGTCCCTGGGGCAAAGATAGGCGTGGCCCACGGCCGGATGAACGAAAAAGAGCTTGAGAGCGTGATGAGGGGTTTTTTTCATAAAGAGATCAATGTCCTTGTATCGACCGCTATTATCGGGGCGGGCCTTGATGTCCCTTCCGCGAATACAATCATCATCAACAGGGCCGACAGGTTCGGGCTTGCGGACTTATATCAGTTGAGGGGCAGGGTCGGGCGCTCAAACGTGAAGGCATACGCTTATTTCCTCATCCCCGGTGAGGACATCATCACGGAAGACGCAAGGAAAAAACTCCAGGCGATCCAGGAGCTCGGGTATCTCGGCGCGGGCTTCAGGCTGGCGCTGAAAGACCTCGAGATCAGGGGCGCGGGAAATCTCCTCGGCGCAGAACAGTCAGGCCACATCGAGGCCATCGGGTTTGATATGTATATGGAAATGCTTGAACAGGCTGTCGCGGAGCTAAAGGGAGAAAAAATCGAACCGAAGCTCGAACCGGTCATTGATATGAAAATCACGGCTGTTGTCCCTGACGATTATATTGAAGACCCTGATCTGAGGCTGGGCATCTACAGGAAGATCGCTTCCGCGAAAGACATCAAATCCCTTGAAAGGCTGGCGGAAGAATTAAAAGACAGGTTCGGCCCGTTGCCGGAGAAAGCGAAACGTCTCCTTGACATCATGGAGCTGAAACTGCTTGCGAAGAAATATTTGATATCGAGGATCCAGAATATCCTGGGCAGGGTGCAGATTATCTTTGCGCCGGATACCGCTGTCCCGCCACAGAAGATTTTCTCTCTCCACGATACAAGGAAGAAGATATTGAAATTTCTCCCTGAAGGAGGCGTGGAGCTTGATCTCAGGGGGAAGGGATGGAGCGATGTTGTTAAGGAGCTGAAGAGTCTGATGGAAGACCTGGGCTGATATGGAAGCGCAGGAAAGAAATGGTGGAGGTGAACGGGATCGAACCGATGACCTCCTGCTTGCAAAGCAGA
>QZKO01000001.1 GCA_003599505.1 Nitrospiraceae bacterium
TTTTACCGTTGCTTCGATAATCCCGAGACGGGTATGGTTTTCCTTGCCTATCTGCAGGAGGGCGAGGGTATCTTTTGGAAAGCATGAGCCGCCGTAACCGGGACCCGCGTGAAGGAATTTCGGGCCTATCCTCCGGTCGAGGCCCATGGCCTTTGCAACGACCTGAACATCTGCTCCAACAGTCTCACAGAGGTTCGCAATCTCATTGATAAAAGAAATTTTAACGGCAAGAAAGGCATTTGACGCGTATTTTATAAGCTCGGCAGTCTTTACATCCGTTATTACAATAGGCGCTTCAATAAGATACAACGGCCTGTAGAGGTCTTTCATGATTGCGACGGCCTGGCTGCTTGAGGCGCCTATAACAACCCTGTTGGGTCTCATGAAATCTTCAATCCCGGCGCCCTCCCGCAGGAATTCAGGATTTGACACGATATCGAAACCGACGTTCTCCTTTAAGTTCTTTGAAATAATGTCGCGGATTTTCTCGCCGGTCCCGACAGGCACCGTGCTTTTGGTCACGATGACCTTGTAATTTTTCATGTGCTTTGCTATCTGCCTGGCAACGCCTTCGACATGCTTCATGTCGGCGGAGCCGTCGCCCCGCGGAGGGGTGCCGACGGCAATAAAAATTACCAGCGCATTATCCACGGCATCAGCTATATTAGTTGTGAAGTGCAGCCGCCCCGCCTTGAGGTTCCTCTGCAGCAGCTCTTCAAGCCCCGGTTCATAGAAAGGCACAACGCCCTTTTTCATTGATTCAATCTTGTTCTCATCGCTGTCCACGCAGGTCACCTGTATCCCGAATTCCGCAAAGCAGGCCCCTGTGATTAATCCGACATATCCGCTTCCTATAACGGCAACGTTCATTTAACCCCCTTAATGGATGATTGGCTTTTTGACATTAAGGCTAATTTTAAACCAATTCCTGAAAAATTTAAATGCAATCAGAAATCCCCTTCAGCCAGCTCTACCGTGAATGTCCCGATTGCCGCCTTGCTCTTCAACAGGACGGGAAGTCTATTGTCATCATCCGTAGCCCATATGAATATATCTCCTGTCTTGCGGAAAATGCCTTCCGACTGCAAAAGCGGCTTTACCAGGATTGTATTGAATTCCCTTCCCAGGACCCGGATTTTTTCCTTTTTTAATACCTGGATTTCCGTGTGCCATACTTTTTTGCCGTCAAAGATATCAATGTATTCAGACTTCCCTATCTGTAAAGGCATTTTTGTCATTGCGTAACATGCGGATAAAGGGTCATATGCCGGACTGTTGAGGAGGAATTCGGTTTTTTCATTGTCAAGTTTGTTGTGATAAACAACCTTCTGCGGCCTGTTGCCGGCTGCAGGTCCAAAGTACACGGCCTTGTCTCTCCTGTGACGGCCTTCCTTTATTTTCAGAATAAAAGATTCAGGATATCCGTCATTATAAAGGGTGCTCTGTGAGAAATCGTCTACTTTATAAAAAAGAGAGATGAATGAAGCGGATGTCGCGTGCGTTTTGATTACAATGCCTTCCGGGGCGCTCTCGAAATCCATAACCGCCATGCCGGCCCTGATCCCGGACCAGTAAATGTAATACACAAATCTTTTATTGATTGATGAAGCGGCTTCGAGCGGACAGGCAGGGATAGACATCAGAGTAAAGAGGACAGAGAACAGACAAACAGAGATAATAAGCTTTCTATATCGTATTTTTTCAGTCTTCTGCGTTCTATGTTCTGTGCTCTGTGCTCTGACTTTTGTCATAAGCATTCCTTCAACGCCTCAAATACCGTCTCTACACTGATATTCTTCATACACACAAGGTCCCTGCATTTCTTCTTCCTGCACGGACTGCAGGGAACGCCGGCTTTTACTACTTTCATGTTCTTTTTCTTTTGCCACCCGTACGGTCCTGTCTTTTCAGGATCGGTAGGGCCAAAAAGGGCCACAACGGGTTTATTGAGGGCTGCTGCGACATGCATGGGCCCGGAATCATTGCTCACCACCGCTTTAGCGCCGTCGATGAGGGCGACAAGTTCTTTCAAGTTTGTCCTGCCGCACAGGTTGACTATTGTTGCAGTCTGTGTTCTGTGTTCTGTGCTCTGACTTCTGTGAATAATCTCTTCCGCCAGCGCCCTGTCCCCTTTAACTCCCGCAATAATACAGGGGAGAGTGATCTTCTTCACAAGTGAAGCGAAATATACGGCGGGCCACCTTTTGGTGTCCCATCTTGCTGAAGGCGCTATTAAAATGTATTCGGGAATATTACCGGTAATCTGCCTGACCTTATCGCGCGCCTTCTCATCCGTATAAAGCGGGAATTCAATTTTTCCGGGTTTCACGCCCATTGCCCCGGCGATCTCAAGGCACCTGTCGACAGCGTGGACAGCGCCGTTGACAGGGATTTTTTTGTCATAAAAAAAACGGCTGCCTTCCCGGGCGTTCTCGAAACCTATCTTCAAAGATGACGGTGCAAAAGAAGCAAGAAGCCCGCTTCTCAGAAGCCCCTGCAGGTCCACGACTACATCATAGCGTTTTGACTTCAGGGATTTTCTCAGGTCATTGATTTCCGATAAAGTCCGCGGAAGCTTTTTGATATCTTTCCACGAATCCTTTTCAAGGGCGATAAGCTCATGGATAAGCGGATTGCCCTCAAGGAGGCCTTTCAGATTTTTGCTTATTACCCAGTCGATTTGTGCTTCCGGGAAGGAACCCTTTACAGCTTTCAGAAATGGAAGGGCGTGTATAACGTCACCGAGCGAACTGGGTTTTATGATGAGTATTTTCATCAAGCTATTAGTATACCATCAAACAGAGTTGAGAGTTTCCCTTAATCCCTTTTCTCCCTCTCCAGTATCCACTGAACAGCGTCAGTCAAATCCTTTGCGACATAAGAAGCGCATGTCTCTTCCGGAATTGAAGATGACAGGAGAACCCCGGTTGAACCGATTTTACGGGCGAGCTGCACATCCAGCTCCTTGTCGCCAATCACGTAAGAGGCCTTCAGATTTATTCCGTGTTTCAGCCTTGCCGCCAGCGGCATCACAGGCTCAGGTTTTCTGCAGTTGCAGTGTTCGTCAGGATGATGAGGACAGTAGAAAAAATCATCTATGCCCAGCTCCTTTTGAAGAAGGGCGTTCAATTCGATGACAAACTTTTCATCCACAATACCGCGCGCAATTCCCGACTGGTTTGTGACTCCGATAAGTTTAAAACCCGCGTTTTTAAGTTTCTCCATGCATTCCCCCGAGTCGGGGTAAATAACGAGGTTATCGAAGCTGTTCAGGTAGTGTTTATCCTCAATTATGGTCCCGTCCCTGTCAAGGAAGACTGCTTTCTTCCGGGGAAGGATATCCCTCAACGCGGCAAATACATCACCGGCGGTGATTTCCGTCATGCACCGGAGATGTCCTTCCGGACACTCTCTCTTCATGCATGGGGAACAGGAGAGGTGTTTAGTGATGATTTTATGCCCTTCTCCAAAGGGGCCTGTAGCGGTCTTGTCGGTTGAGCCGAATATCGCTGCAACAGGCACAAATAGCGCTGAGGCGATATGCATCGGGCCGGAATCATTGGTTACGAAGGCGTCGCATTCCGCGGTCAGCGCGGCGAGCTGCCTGAGGGTCGTCTTGCCTGCCGTATTCAATATTTTATTTCGGATTTCGGATTTCGGATTTCGGATTTTCCCGATAATCTCATCCGCGATCCCGGTCTCTGCTTCGCTTCCGAAGATAATGACCTTCCCGTCAATCTCGCTGATTATCCTGCTGATAAGTTCCGCGAATTTCTCCGGCGGCCATCTCTTGGCTGAGCCATATGTCGCGCCCGGGTTAATACCGATTTTGAATGTTGAATGTTGAATGTTGAATGTTGAATTAATGAAATCCCTTGCCCACAATCTTTCTTCATCCGTAAGGTATATATATGGCCGGATTTCTTTGCTTTCAATTCCGATTGCCCTGAGGAGATTCAGATAGTAATAGGCCTGATGTTGTGAAGTGGTGTCTCTGCTTAAAGGCGCCGCTCTTGTTAAAAGAAATCCCCGGTAATCCCTCCCGTAACCGGTCCTTTCCGGAATTCCCGCAAGCCATGCTATGAATGCCGCGTCAAAGGCGTTCTGGAAAAGGATCGCGGCATCAAAATCTTTCCGCCGCAGGGTCTTCGCCAGTTTCATTTTTCCGGCAAGACCTTGATAGCTTTCATCGTAGGGGATAATTTCATCGATATCAGGGTTGTTCTCAAAAATTTCCGAAACCCGCGGTTTAATAAGGAGGGAAATACGGGCCAGGGGGAAGGCCTTTCTGACAGCCCTAATAGAGGGGATTGTGAGGACCGCGTCTCCGATCCAGTTCACTCCCCGGATAAGGATGTTCCCGGGTGTTTTTTTCAGATAGCTTCGTATCTTCGTCCCTCGTAAAGGCTTTTGCCGGATTTTTCAGCCGTTGTTCTCTTTCTTCTTTTCATTTTTAGCTTCCGGCTCTTTTTCAGCTTTCAGCGCTTCGGAAAGCTCCTTAAGTCTTTTAGCGACTGAATAATTAAAGGTGCCTTCAGGGTACGAACCGTCAGGCTGAAGTTCACCGGCCGGCATGCCGGTGAGTACCTCGATGCCGTCTTCAACGTTATCGATCGCGTAGATATTGAATTGCCCTGTTTTTACGGCCCCTGTCACTTCTTTTTTCAGCATCAGGTTTAGCAGGTTGCGTTTGGGTATAATTACTCCATGCCTGCCGTTGAGGCCGCCGAGTTTGCAGACCTCAAAGAACCCTTCTATTTTTTCATTCACCCCGCCGATGGGCTGGACCTCTCCGTGCTGGTTCATTGAGCCTGTTACGGCGTAGGACTGTTTTATCGGTATGCCGGAGATGCTGCTTAAAAGCGCGTACAACTCGGCGCAGGTCGCGCTGTCTCCCTCGACGCCGCCGTACAATTGCTCAAAAGTCAGGGACGCGGTCAGGCTGAGAGAATGCCTGACGGCATATTTGGCGCCCAGATAGGCAGTGAGTATCAGAATTGCCTTCTCATGTATTTTCCCGCTCATCTTCGTCTCCCTCTCTATATTGACGATGCCCGCCCTTCCCGCGTAGCTTTTGGCTGTTATTCTCGAGGGGATGCCGAAACTGTAATCCCCGAGGTCCAGCACGGAAAGTCCGTTGATCTGTCCCGCTACAGCGCCTTCGGTATCAATGAGGAGAGTCCCTTCCCGGGTCGCTTCCAGTATCTTCTGTTCCACTTTGTTTGATCGGTATGTCCTTTCCTCCAGGGCCTTTTCTATGTCTTCAACGGTAACGATGCTGTTTTTATTTTCTCTGGCCCAGTAGTCGGCTTCTCTCAGGAGGTCTGCCACATCGCTGAATTTTGCCGACAGCCTGTTCTGGTGTTCCGCGAGCCGCGAGCCGTATTCAATTACTTTCGCAGCCGCGCCTTTATCAAAGGGCATCAGCCCCCTTTCATTGCATTTTGTCTTAATGAAGCTTGCGTACCCGAGCATGCTCTCCGGATTTCTCTCCATGCGGTTTTCATAGTCGGCCTTTACTTTGAACAACTCCCTGTACTCCTCGTCAAGATTGTAAAGGAGATAGTAAAGACGCGGGCTGCCTACAAGAACGATCTTTACACTAAACGGGATCGCCTCCGGTTTCAGAGTGACTGTCGAGATCAGCCTGTACTGCTCCCATACGTCTTCTATTTTTATTACCTTGTCTTTGATCGTCCTCTTCAGGGCATCATAAGAGAAAATATTTTTCAGCAGCTCCAGCGCGTCCACGACCAGGTAGCCGCCGTTTGCCGCCTGGAGAGAGCCCGTCTTGATCATGGTGAAATCGGTGATGGCTACGCCGTACTGCAATTTATGCTCTACCCTTCCGAAGAGGTTGTAATAGGTCGGGTTGCTTTCGATCACGACCGGCGCGCCTTTTGACTCGCTGTTGTTTACAAAAACATTCACAACGTATCTGTTGAACGACGGCTCCGCCTTTGCGGATTTCATGAAGGGCAGGGCCGGCGCCTGTTCTTCCTGGGTCTTGAAATCCTCGAGATGCTCGAGGATGTCTTCTTTTACCTCTTCGAGATAATTCAGGATACTGTCATTATCTTTATATTTATTTTTTAATTCGTCGATCCTGTGTCCGACGGAAGAAAGCGTGGCCTGGCGCTCCAACTGGTTCATCATGTCCTTGATCTTCTTTTCTTCCTCCCGCACAATCCGTATTATGTCATCGAGCTTTTCCTGGAGCTCCCTGCCGATGGCTTCTATCTTGCTTTTTACTTCAGGCTCAAGGGCCTCGTATTCTTCTTCGCTCAGTGTTTCTCCGGTTTTTTTCACCGGGAGCAGAACAAGGCCGCTTACTGTTTTCCGCAGCGTGAAATCCTTTTCCCGCGCCTCCTCCTCGATGCCTGTAAAATATTTCTTCTGTCTCTGCTGAAAATCTTCAAGTATTTTGGCCCTCTGTTTTTCATATTCTTTGGATTCGAAGATTTTGGGGATCTCCTGCTTCAGGGCCGCTATGAGTTCGCTCATGTCTTTCTGGAAGGCAAGGCCTGTTCCCGGGGTCAGGCTGAGCGCGCGGGGCATATCCGGGTTTTTGAAATTGTAAACATAACACCAGTCGTTCGGCACGGGTTCACCGGCCGCTTTTTCTTCCAGGATTGTCCTGATAGTGGTCATCTTTCCCGTGCCGCTTTCACCGAGGATATATATGTTGAAGCCGTGGCTGTCAATGCCGAGGCCGAACTTCAGGGCGCTTAGGGCCCTTTTCTGACCGATAGTCTCTTTTAAGGGAGAAATTTCGTCTGTTGTGCTGAACGGCAAATCAACCAGTTCACAGCATTTATAAAGCTCTTCCTTTGTCACCTTTCTTAACATGCGTTGTCCTCCCGCGTAATATTAAAATCTGAGCAAACTGCAGGCTGATGTAATGGCATCCTGTAACCGTTATTTGTGGCCGCTTAACGTGCCCGGAACGGACACGGATAACGGATACGTGAACCGGATTCCTTTGTTTATAAGCAGGATACAAGATTTAGGACAAAGATTCAAGAGGGTATATAATTCATGACCGTATATAATTCATGAAAAAATCACGAAAAAAGTTCTTGACAGATATTTCTATGATTTGATAAAACATATGCAGTCAGTGAAATTTTCTCGGAGGGGACATGCAGAGAAAATCCATTCCTGTCATATGTATTCTTCTCATCTTTTATTTAAGCAGAAGCATAACAGCCGCTACCCTTACATGGTCAGGTAGTGGCTCTGACAATCTCGCCTCAAATCCTGCCAACTGGTCAGTAGGTAGGATGCCGCAAAATGGAGATAAAGTAGTATTTGATGCCGCGTCTTCAAAAGATTGTATATGGGATTTACCGATAACGATCTCATCTCTTACGATAACTTCCGGATATACTGGAAAAGTAATATTGTCAGATACGCAACTTATTATTGAAAAATTTAAGACATGGAACGGCGGAGGCGCTGATAGCCTTGCTTCAAACCCTGCCAACTGGTCGGATAATGTTATACCCCAAAACGGAGATAAAGTACTTTTTGATGAAACAACAACAAAGGACTGTATATGGGACATAAATGTTGCGCCTGCTTCTATGAGTCTTACAGGATACACGGGCACGGCTACATTAAACACAAGTTTAACAATTAACGGAAGCCTGGGCATATTAAGCGGCGTTTTAAATCTGAATAACAGGAATCTTGACATTGGTGATTATTTATTGATAGGCATTAACGGGAATCTTTATGCGACCTCATCGACAATTACAGTCAAAAGCATATGGTTTAATTACGGCAATTTCTATCCGGGCACATCGACGGTTATTCTCACCGGCACAAATCAGACTATTTACGGCAACACCATATTTTACAATCTCATCAAGACCGTAACGTCTGCTGATACGCTGTATTTTGAGGCAGGAAGCACACAGACCATTATCAACAATCTCACACTGCAAGGCTCTGCAAATAATCTGCTTTTATTAAGGAGTACGAAAAACGGACAGTCCTTTCCGGAGTGGTACATAAATCCGCAGGGTACCAGAAACATTTCATTCGCAGATATAAAGGATTTATATTGCACCAATTTTACTAACATCATTGTAATGCCTGATTCAGTAAATTCAGGGAATAACACAGGCGTAAGTTTCGGAGGGAGCGAATGCATATGAGGGGGCAGCCATGTTGAAAAATTCAAATTTTATTTTAAATTTCAAATTGATAGTCTGTGTTCTGATCTCTGTTCTCTGTTTTCTGTCTTTGCCTGGTATGGGTTATGCTTCTATAGATAACAGCTTATCCAACGTCGATTCCAAAGCCATTGCAAGTTCTCAAGGCACAATAAGCTCTAAGGCGGGTGTTGGAGATTCACAAATAATGAACACTAATACTGCTTCAAGTACAATCTCACATGATATAGTTACCTCAAAAGAGACCGTTGTTCTCCAGGACCATGCAGCTTCCGCAACAACCAACGAAAAATCTCCGGATACAAAACTTGCATGGGCGGATACCGGAAGATCATCCGGTTCAAGGACCACCGTACAAGATTCTTTTGTTTCCTCAACGGCTGCTTCGGAAGAATCGGAAGGAACTGCACTAACCTCGGCAGTATCATATGGAAACTTCTTCTCATCAGTCAGAGCGGATATACAAAACAATTCAGGAGCTGCATCTACAAGTATTCCGATTGACGTTCCGGCAGGTAGAAAAAACATGGCGCCCCAAATCGCGCTGAAATACAACTCCGATAAAAGAAACGGCTGGATGGGTGTTGGATGGACGCTGGAGCTGGGAGCAATTTACAGGAACAAAAGATGGGGACTGAACTACAACGCAGATGATTACGTATTTGCAGTTGATGATTCTTCCTTAGCGCTTGCGCGGAGGGGTGATTGGGGAGCGAACTATTTTGGCGCAAAAACTGAAAAAGATTTCTCAAAATACTTTTACAACAACGTTACAAGAGGCTGGGTCGTAACAGCCAGGAACGGAACAAAGTATTATTTCGGCAGTACAGCCGCTTCGAGGCAGGATGACCCTGCTGATGCAACCAAGATATTTAAATGGTGTCTTGACAGGGTGGAGGATACAAACGGTAATTATATGACAATAACGTATTGGAAGAATCAGGGAGAAATTTATCTTGATGAAATCAAATATGCCGGCAGTACATACGGACTGCCTCCAACAATCTCCGTAAAATTCTATTCCGAATTGCGAACAGACGTCTATGAGGTCTTTTCTACTTTTTTCTCCGTGAAGACGGCATATCGCCTGAAATCCATAAAAGTATATGGCAATGCTCAGTTGGCAAGAACGTATGAATTAAACTACGATTATAGCCTTAGCACACTTCGCTCCTTATTGTCATCAGTGACTCTACACGGGAGCGAAGGCAATGCGCTTCTCTCGACGATATTCACTTATTCGTCAAGCAGCAGCAGTCTCTACTACAACATATGGAGCCATGACAACTTCGGGATTTCGCCATATGGTGCTTTGAGATCAGGTGATTTCAATGGCGATAATAAAAGTGACATGGTTTTTTCATTTTCATTTGATTTCGACAACTGCAGAAATGACTGCCGACAAGATTGTGAGCCTGATTGTGAGAGTTCGTGTGAGATTACCTGCGAAAACTCCTGCCAGAATAATTACGGCTCCTGCACGTTTGACTGTAATAATGACTGTGAAGACTTTTGCGAAGGCGAATGCACGGATGATTATATATGTGACAATGTATGCCGGGATGAATATGACTATGACCAGTGTTATGAAGACTGCATAGGCGATCCTGATCAATACGACCAGGAATATTATGATTGCTTGAATGGTTGTGAGACATGGTGCGAGGACTCCTGCGATAATGCATGTCGTGATTATTATGATTCCTGCCGTAATGCCTGCCGTGAAAACTGTGAAGACTCCTGCATTCCGACCTGCGAAAGCTCGTGCGATTATTCCTGTCAGGAATCCTGCGGGGACTATTGTTCTTATTACGGCATGAATGACAATGCGTGGGTTGGGATATCAGGAAATAACAGCCTGGCATACAGCAGTTGGTTTCAGACCGGCATCGAAACCGAGCCGTATGGGACATTAGTGGGCGATTTCAATGGTGACGGGCGGAACGATATTGTCTTCTATAATGGTTACGGGAGCACATGGGTCGGCATATCCGACGGCAGCAGATTTATTTACACCATATGGAGCCAGACGAATCTTGGAGATGTGGGTTCAAGGATTCGCGTTGGTGACTTTAATGGTGATGGAATGAGCGATGTTTACTTTTATGCTTCAGACAACAATCAATGGGTGGGGATATCAAATGGATCCTCTTTTATCTGGAATTTATGGGCCATACAGGGTTTTGGCGATGTCGGTTCCAAAATTCAGGTCGGTGATTTTAACGGCGACGGTATAAGTGATTTATATTTTTATAGTTCCGACAACAACAGTTGGGTTGGCCTATCCACGGGTTCGACATTTACCTGGCAGATATGGAGTCAAACCGGCTTTGGAGATGTAAGCGAGAGAATCCGGATTGGAGATTTCAACGGAGACGGAATAAGCGATGTATATTTCTATGCCTCAGGCAATAATCAATGGGTGGGGATATCGAATGGCTCTTCTTTTATCTGGAGTATATGGTCTCAGGCAGTTTTTGGAGACGTAAGCGCCAGAATTCGCGTTGGTGACTTTAACGGGGATGATAAGAACGATATAGTCTTTTATAATGAAGACGGGAACACATGGGTCGGGATATCTACCGGCAGCGCCTTCAATTACAGTGTATGGAGCCAGGACAGCTTCGGGACAAAACCTTATGAGATTTTTAATGTCGGTGATTTCAACGGCGATGGCAAGAGCGATATATATTTTTATTATGAAGACGGCAACACCTGGACGGGGCTCTCACCTTCCTTCGGAATACCCGATCTGCTTAAAACTGTTTCTAACGGCTTTGGCGGCGCCGCCACCCTTGAGTATCTTCCATCTTCTGCATATAACAATTGTATAAATGCTGACGGCGTAAATGTCTGTTTGCCTTTTGTGACTCAGACGCTTTCATCAGTGACAATCAGTGACGGAAGGGGAAATTCGTCAGCAACGACTTACGACTATTCCGGCGGATATTTTGATTTTGAAGAAAGGGAATTCAGAGGATTTCAATATGTGAAAGCAAAAGCGCCTAATGGAATGTCCACAGAAACATGGTTTCTTCAGGACGACGTATTCAGAGGGCTGCCTTATGAGCGGATAAAGAAAGATATATCGGGCAGCATTTATATAAAATTCAACAGCGCGTATCAGTTAGCGTCTCCTTATCCGGGAGTCGACTTTCCTTATCTCATCCGGGAGGACGATTATATTTATGACGGAGATAACGTATCTGCGCCCCGGCATAAAATAAATCAACTCACTTATGACAATTACGGCAATATCACGAGCAAATATCAGGCGGAAGACCCGCTTCATTGGAATGAGAAAACCGAAGTTACTGGTTATTATTATGACCTGACAAACTGGATCATTTCCCTTCCCGAATATACGTATTCAAGAGACAGATATGGAGATATAAAAGCTCAGACATGGTACGAATATTATTCTGACGGAACGGGCAATCTTTGGAAAAAGAAAAAGTGGCTGAATACGGGCAGCGATCTTGTTACAGTCTATGAAAATTATGAATTCGGTAATTTTCAACAAGCGCGAGATCCGAAAGGATATACAACGGAAATCATTTATAACAACGCAACCCGTGCCTTTCCGGAGTCAATAATCAATCATTTGGGTTATGCTGCCATAAGGACATATCACAACTCTTTTGTCGATAAGATCGAAACGGAGACGGACCCGGATGGAAATACAACAACATACGAATATGATGAATTCAGCAGGATGAAAAAAGTAACAATGCCCTCCCCTTACGGTGTGACTGAATATTCATATCGAAACTTCGGAGACCCTGATAATCAAAATGTGAGAGAGGAAATTAAAGACCGGAATGGCGCGCTTATTCAATGGAAAGAGACATATTTTGACGGGCTTGGAAGAACTGTTACGGAAAGATATGGAGGTCCGGGAGCGAGGACTATAGCCATTGAGACCGAGTATAATAATCAGGGACTTGTATCAGGGAAATCCCTTCCTTACTTTGAAGGCGATGCTGTCTATAAAACAACGTATACCTATGACCCGTCGTACAGGCTTATACAGACACTTAACCCTGACGGCACCTCTGCTGCAATAAACTACATGAAGGGCAGAATTACACACATAGACGCAAATGGTCACAGGAAGGTAGCGGAGAAAGACATCTACGGACGCATTGTAAAAGTAGAGGAATATACAGGCAATTCACCTTCGACATATGGCCTTTACGCAACAACGGTTTATGACTATGACGTACTGGACAATCTGATATATGTGAGAGACGAGTATGCTCATGAAACCTATATAACCTATGATTCGTTATCAAGAAAAATTGAAATGGAAGACCCCGATATGGGGTACTGGACATATGGATATGATGCAAACGGGAACCTTGTGTCACAGAAAGACGCAAAGAATCAGGTAACTACCTTTGAATATGATGAATTGAACCGACCGATAAAGAAGAACTATCCCGATGGAAGTTTTATCGAATACAGATATGATGAAATCTTCTCTGCTAACCCATCAGGCCGTCTGACAACGTTAATAGATTTCTCCGGCGCAACACAATATTATTATGACAGCCTCGGCCATATTTCGAGAACAGACAGGGTTGTGGATTCAACGACCTACACAACACAGACGCAATATGATGCACTCGGGAGGGTGAAAAAATTAATTTATCCGGATGCCGCAGAGGTTGATTATACATACGACGGGAACGGCAATATTAAGGAAATAAAATCGGATTCACAGCCTTACGCATTTTACAGCAGTTACACGGCCTCCGGCAAACCGGTCGACGTCGATTATGGCATCGGGACCAATACATTCTATCAATATTATCCTCTGAATGATCGTCTTTTCTCAATAACGCTAATCAATCTGACAGATGCGCTCTTAAACAGCGCGTACTATTATGACAACGCCGGCAATATAACAAGAATAACAGACCTGTTAACAGGCTCAAGAACAAGGGATTTTAAATATGACGACCTTGACAGGCTGATAGAGGCGACCAGCCAGTCTTACGGCGGCACATTGCTTTACCGGTATGATAAAATCGGCAATATGATGTACAACTGCAAATACGGCGATTACAATTATAATGACACCAATCATAGACACGCTGTTACAAGGGTTGTTAAAAACGGAGTGGCGACAAATTACGCCTACGATGCCAACGGTAATATGACATCGGGAAATGGAAGGACATTCACGTATGATTTTGACAATATGCCGACGAGTATAGATTCTGGATCTGCATATGTTGAGTCTGTTTATGACGCTTATGGCAACAGGGTCAAAAAGACAACCCCGAATTCAACGACCATCTACATAGAAAGGCTTTACGAATGCGTGAACGGGGTTTGCACGAAGAATATCATGTCAGGCAACCAGATGATCGCGCAGGTCAGCAGTGACGGAACTTACTATTACTACACCGATCACCTGGGCAGTTCAAGTATCATCACAGATTCAGCCGGCAATAAAGATGAAGACATTTACTATTACCCTTATGGCGAGATTAAGACGAATACCGGTTCAATAAACGCGAGATATAAGTTCACCGGCAAGGAATTTGACGCCGAGTCCGGATTGTATTATTATGGAGCAAGATACTACGACCCAAAACTGGCGAGGTTCACTTCAGCAGACACGATAGTGCCGATTCCCTTTTATCCACAAACATATAACCGTTACGCTTACGCGTACAATAATCCAATCGTCCTTAGAGACCTCGATGGGCATGAGCCGGAAGATTATTGGGATACATGGAATTACTGGTATGGTTCAGAAGATTTATTCGATACTGACTTAAATGATTTCATATTTAGCCTTCTGATGGGTGACTCTTATCCGGATATTAAATTTGTATCCGCTGATCTTTTTGATGACTTTGACCCTGATAATTCCTCCGTATCTGATCTTAAAAAGAGTGATTCAGCGGAAAGCAGAATCAGATTTGCCGTAAATGAATTGGAGAATAATTCAAGTGATTGGGCATGGTGGAACTGGGAGCTTGAACTTCCGCATAATAAATGCAATGAGTTTATTTATGCGGCCCATGGCCGCAGCTCTTCGGGATTTCCCACGGTATTGCGGGATAATGAATACTTTGTCCCCAACATATTCAACCTTGCGGATCCGGACTTTGCGAAAAAACAGCTTGAATATGGAGATATCGGCGATCGTCTGCCCGGGGACATTGTTGTATGGTACAGCAAACCACTGGAAGTGCATCATGGCGGTCTGTATATTGGGAATAAGCAGGTTATTCACGCGACTTTTGAGGGGTTGAAGATGAATACTGTTGATTATATAACTGACAAACAGCAACATGTCACCCCCATTATTCGTCGTCTAAGATAACTTGAGAGGAATCCAATAACGATGGTGAGAATTAAAAAAATAAAAATCTTTTTGGGAGTAGTTGTGATCCTATGCTTAATATATTTCTTTCGCTTCCCGGCAATTTATTACAGTTGCATGTGGTTGCTGGAATATAAGAGTAATGGCGATACAATGTTGATGGTTACTGATATTTTAGAAATGCAGGGTTCAAAGATTGTCCCATTACTGGTCAACACATATGAAGACACGAAGGCACATGTTGATAAGAGAAGTGCTGCGGCTTCTGTTCTGATGACGTTGGATAGAGGAAAAGCCGAGGACCTTTTTGTAAAACATCTTGAGGATAGAAATGACAACATAGTTGTTGAAGCCATTTATGATCTATGGGTCATAGAAAGCACCAAGCCATATAACCAGATCATTAAAAAAGTAAGCTCGCTGAATTACAAGATGAGGGTTGCAGTTGCAAGGTATTTGGAAAATATTCCGGTGGATGAGTCTGTTGCAATATTAAATAGTCTGATGCTGAATGATCCCAATGAAGAAGTAAGAGAAACTGCCAAAAGGTCACTATCAGAAATATATAGAACCGAGAAATAATGCTGCAGAATAAATATCACGCCATAATCATTTTCTTTATCTTCAAACTGACAATAGTTTCAAGTGGATAGGCAGGCGCTCAGGAAGCAACTTGGGAAAGAGTATGTCGCTTCTCCAAGCGTTATTTATAAAACTGCAGATGGCGGCAGGACCTGGAAAGAACTGCTCTCCTTGAGGCGACCTGCTAATACTATAAACACTATAGTATTAGACCCCGGTACATAGCAATATGTTCGGTAGTTAGAGAGAGTTTCAACTGCATGATCCAATGCTCCCATTGCGGCTTTCTGCTTGACCTTTGAAACTGTTTTTACCCCCGCGGATGAAACTCCTTGTGGATTTTTCTCAGCCGCTCCGGCGTGACCTTTGTATATATCTGCGTTGTGGATATGTCGGCATGTCCCAGCATCTTCTGAAGCGCCCTGAGGTCCGCGCCTCCGTCCAGCAAATGACTGGCAAAACAGTGTCTCAGAGTATGAGGAGAAATCCTGATTGACAGGCTTTTTGAATGTGTTTTGATTAACTGCCACAATCTCTGCCTGGTCATCGGTTTCCCGCCTTTCCTGAGAAACAGGCACGGGCTTGTTCTTTTATTCAGGAGCGCAGGCCTTAATTCTTCAATATATTTTTTTACGGTCTTTAATGCCGTTTCGTTTATCGGGACAACTCTTTCTTTGGACCCTTTCCCCTGTATGGTTATAAACCCCGCCTCAAAGTTTATATTGCTTACTTTCATGTTTATCACTTCGCTGGCCCTTAACCCGCATGAATAGATAACTTCAAGGATTGCCTGGTCCCGTATCGAGAACTTTTCTCCGCAAGGTTTTTTGAGCAGATCTGAAACGTCCTTGAGCCCGAGTATTTTCGGAACACGTTTCCAGCCTTTCGGCGCGGAGAGATTTTCAGCCGGGTCTTCGTCGATGATCTTTTCAACGAGCATGAATTTGCACAATCCCCTTAGGGCGGCGATGGTCCTTGCCAGAGTCGCTGTCTGATTGCCGGAATCACGGAGGCGGTTTATGAAAAGAAGGACATCACCGCGTCTGAAATTCGTCAGATTTTTTCCGATATTGTCGAGATATGCGTTAAATTTGAGGATGTCTCTTTTGTACGCTTCAAGCGTGTTTGGTGAAAGCCCCTTCTCGATTGTCAGATAATACAAATATCTTTCTACGGGATCAACCATATTATTAAAATTAAACTTCAATAATCTTAAAATTTCTTTGAGAACTTATTCAAGCTTCCATTTCTGCAAGGGCCGGAATCCGGAAAATAAAACTACCGGAATTCAGAATTATAACCATTGAAACTGAATTTTTCAGATTAACCCTATTTATAGTGTATATTTATTCTTTACCCCACTAAATATAGTATCTATTTTTTCCTTGACAAGTACTTGTAACGTCCCTATACTTATCGTATGTGGTAAATTGTGGAGGGTAGTGGTTTAAAATGCCGGCTTTTACGGGAAAATATTATTACACGGTTGATCCAAAAGGCAGAATAATCATTCCGTCTCCTTTAAGAAAAATCATTTTTGATAATTATAGCACAAAACTTTTTGTTGCGAATGCGCTGTTTGATCAGTGCCTCCACATTTATCCCCAGGAAGAATGGAGCAAACTCGAAGACAAAGTGCGCTCTCTTCCGAAGATGGACAAAGACATCAAGCTGTTCAACAGGAGGGTCATTGCATCAGCTACCGAGTGTGAAATCGACAGGCAGGGGAGGGTCCTGATACCATCCGCTTTAAGAGAAGACGCGGATATTAACGGCGACATAGTAATCGTAGGGCAGCTTGAGAAGATAGAGCTCTGGAACAGGAAAGAATGGGACGCCGCTGTAGACCTGTCAGGCGTGAATCAGCAGTCTGTTGAAGAGAAACTGGCAGGTTACGGCCTGTAGAATGACAGTGCTGCATATTCCGGTAATGCTGAAGGAGGTTGTTGAAATGCTTCAGACCAGAAAGGACGGAATATACGTTGACGCGACAGTGGGCCTCGGGGGCCACGCGGCCGGGATACTTCAACGCTCCCCCGGGTGCGTCCTGATCGGAATAGACAGGGACGAGACGGCATTGGCGACGGCGCGGGAAAGGCTGAACGAATACGGCAAGGTCCATCTCGTCAAGGAAAAATTTTCAAACATGAAAACGGTTGTCAATAATCTGGGATTTTACAGGGTAAACGGTATTATCCTTGACGCGGGTGTTTCTACTCTGCACCTGAAGGCGGAGGGCAGGGGGTTCAGTTTTTTAAAGGATGAGCCCCTGGACATGAGGATGGACCAAAGCCAGGGCCTTACCGCCGAAGACGTGGTAAACGGTTATTCCGAGCGGGAGCTTGCGGATATCATATGGAAGTACGGAGAAGAGAGGTCCAGCAGGAAGATAGCAAAGGCGATTGTTTACGCGAGGAATAAAAAACCGGTACGGACGTGCAGGGAGCTTGCTGAAATCATTGAAAAGGCCGTCCGGAAAAGGGGCAGGATTCATCCGGCGACCAGGACATTCCAGTCCCTCAGGATCGAGGTCAACAGGGAACTTGAAGAACTGTCATCCGCGATTCAGTCCGGAGCGGAGCTGCTGGACGCGGGGGGGAGGTTCTGTATACTTTCATATCATTCCCTTGAGGACAGGATTGTAAAAAACGCGTTTAGAGAGCTGGCAAAAGAAGGTCTGTTTAACATAATAACCAGGAAGCCCCTGGGGCCGGACAGGGAGGAGCAAAAAACAAACCCTTCGTCAAGGAGCGCGAAGCTCAGGGTTGGGGAGAAGATATGACAAAGAGAAGAGCAAAAAGCAGCAGAAAAAGGAGCGCCCTGAAATTCTGTTTTCCCGTTTATTTTGTCTTTTGCCTTTTTGCGATTATATGGCTCAAGGCCGCTGTAGTCAATCTGGAATACGAGATTGGGGAGCTTGGCAGGACGCGGGCGGAACTGGGACGGGAAAGGAAAATGGCGGTTGCCCAGAGGGCGAATTTTTATTCCACGGAAAAAATAGAAAAGGTCGCGCTGAACCGGCTCGGCATGACTCTTCCGGTGAGGGAAAACGTATTTTACGTGAAAAGGGCGCAGGTGGCAGGGCCGTACAGGGCGTCTATGAAATAAAAGGGTCAAGAGGGGCCAGGTTTTAAACCTGACCAAGGTATGGGTAACATGAAAATAATTTTCTGGGATGAGCGTGATTAACAGAAGGAAGCAAAAAGTTGAAGAGAGGAAACTCTGGGACGAAGAAATAAGACAGTTGCCGCTTGAGAAAAGCAGGAAGCGGGGAATTGTAATTATCACTGTTATGCTCTTCGGGTTTGCCGTTATCTTATTCCGTCTTGCGGACCTAATGATATTCGACCATGAGAAGCTCTCTGAAAGGGCGGCCCAGCAGTATATTCGTGAAAAGACGCTGACTCCCCAACGGGGGGTAATCTGGGACAGGAACCTGAAAGAGATGGCTACCAATATAGAGACGGATTCTCTCTACGCGGTGCCGGTCAGAGTAAAAGACGCAAACCGCTTATCTTCAGAAATAGCTCCGATTATAAAGGTGTCGGCAGGGGAGATAAACGGGGTGCTGAGGAAAAAGAAGGAAAAGGGCTTTGCCTGGCTTGCACGGAGGATGGACCTGGAAACAAGCCGCAAGCTGGAGGGACTCCGGTCGTCCTTCAGGGAAGGGGAGATCGGCTTTGTAACAGAGCCGAAACGGTACTACCCCAAAGGTCAGATAGCCTCTCACGTCCTCGGCTTTTCGAATATCGACGACAGGGGGATCGCGGGAATTGAGCTTGTCTACGATGAATACCTGAAGGGCGAGGTTAAAAGTGTGTCGGTAGGTGTCGACGCGAGGGGCAAGAGCCTTGACAGCGATATCAGGGAGACAGTGCCCGGCAATAATATTATTCTTACCATTGACGAGGGGCTTCAGTATATTGTTGAGAGGGAATTGACAAACGCCATGGAGGAGCGCAAGGCAAAGGCCGCCGTCGCGATAATGATGGACCCGGCGACAGGCGAAATCCTGGCCCTTGCCAACAGACCTACATATGATCCAAATTTCCCGTCGGCGGCGGACGGCGAGGAAAAACGCAACAGGGCGATTACCGACCTCTATGAGCCGGGGTCCACGATGAAATCAGTTCTTGCGTCTGCCGCGTTGGAGGAGAAAGCCGTCAGGCCCGGCGACATGTTCGATGTATCGAAGGGGACCATCACCGTCGGGGGGAAGACAATACACGATGTCCACAGGCACGGGGTGCTGAGTTTCCAGGAAGTTATCCAGAAATCCTCAAATGTCGGAGCTGTAAAGGTCGGAATGAGGCTCGGGGCGGCGAAATATTACGACTATCTCAAAAAGTTCGGCTATGGGGACAAGACGGGCATCGACTTCCCCGGGGAAGTAAAGGGCATCCTCAGGGGCGTAAAAAACTGGTCCGGGACTTCCCTTGCGGCAATGTCTATCGG
>QZKO01000075.1 GCA_003599505.1 Nitrospiraceae bacterium
TCATAATCAAAATCCGAAAGTATTTGTTTGGACAGCTTCAGTTGAAAGCATTATGAGAAAAATTTCAAATGTAAAGATCTGTTAGAGACAGGACACTAGGTATTTGGGAGCAGCTCAACAACCCTGTTTTTAATTCCCCCGAATTCGAGGGGATTAAAAACCAGGCCGGACTGAACCGCTTCACGCTGTCTGTTAAGAAATGGATTGAGAAAACAAATGCAGTAGGTCTATTGGCTAAAACCGGCCGGTATGGCGGAGGTACATATGCTCACAAGGACATCGCCTTTGAATTCGGTTCATGGCTGAGCCCGGAGTTCAGCATTACATCTGCACCGGAACTTTAAAAACCGCCTTCCTCTCTGTCCCGGATTTAATCAATGACACATCCCATATCTTTCAGATTCACTACACATTCTTCCCTCCTCTAAACCCAATCTGCCCCTTCTTCTTCTCCGGCGGATTCATAAGGGCACGGATTGCTTTGAATACAACTTTGAAATGTGCGTTATATTTCTCTTCAAGATCATCAAGTCTCCGAGAAAATTCTGTGTTTGAGGCCAGTATCTGACGCAGTCTGATAAAAGCTCGGACAATCTGAATACTTGTTTGAACTGCCACTGAACTATTTAAAACTGTAGCAAGCATAATCGCGCCATATTCCGTAAAGGCATAAGGCAATGTGTGTGAGAATTTAAGTTTTTTAAGGTGGTCGCAATTTGCGACCACCTCTGCCTTTTCATTCTCATTAAGTTGAAACATGAAATCTTCAGGGAAGCGATCATTGTTGCGTCTTACTTGCTCATTAAGTCTCTTTGTGGTTACACCGTAAATATCCGCAAGGTCAGCATCGAGCATAACCTTCTGTCCCCTGATAAGGAGTATGGTTCTTTCAATCCTTTCAACTGGAACTAACGATTTTTCTCTTGACATATGTCCCCCTTGATTTAAGACAATTATTGTTCCACGCGCATAGCGTTATGAAATATGCACCGGGGCTGGAATAATCATATCCCCTCAGGCGCACTGAATGGCGGTGATGTTTTTCACGATCGTATTTCATTCAACCTGTCCCCCGACGGTTGATTATAACATAATGGGATGAATGACACGGGCGGGTCGTGCGTAGAAACGAACGGCCGTTCGCCCCACTCTTATTGGTTAAAGAGGTCTGATATCCTGCAGCAGCCGGGACAGCGCGACCGCCCTTATATTCTTATCGAGCTGAAACGTTGTTTCTCCGGCGTGGATAACGGACAGACTTTTGAGCTTCAGATCTGACAGGGCGCTTCTCATTGAGGGTGTGATACCAGGGGAGCTGGTGCGTTTGACTTCAAACCCGTACCGGTCCCGTCCATTTATTATCAGCAAATCAAGCTCGGCCCCGCCGTGCGTTGCCCAGAAAAAACATTGGTCTGCCGAAACTCCCAGCCTTCGTATGACCTGGCCCAGGACAAAACCCTCCCATGATGCTCCCAGCTTGGGATGTCCTTCAATATCCGCAGATGTCTTTAATCCGAGCAGCGAATGAAATATGCCGCTGTCCGCTATATATACTTTGGGTGATTTGACCTGACGCTTGGATATGTTTTCATGCCACGGAGGTAATTGCCGCACAACCAGCGCTGACGTAAGGAGATCGAGATAGTTCCTGACAGTTGTATCGGCCACTCCGAAAGAACGTCCAAATTCCGATGAATTCCAGATCTGACCATGGTAATGTGCGAGCATGGTCCAGAACCGCCGTAATGTAGTCGAACGAATGGTGATGCCCAACTGCGGCAGGTCCCTTTCCAGGAAAGTACGGATAAATCCCCGGCGCCACTCATCACTGCCTGCATTTGTGCGGGCAAGATATGACTTGGGGAATCCTCCCCTCAGCCACAGCCGTAAAGAATTTTCAGCTCCTACCTCATCAATAGAGAAGCCTCCCAGTTCGTGATAGTGAATTCGACCGGCAAGTGTTTCGGAGCTCTGGCGCAGAAGTTCGGGCGAAGCGCTGCCGAGGACCAGAAAGCGGGCAGGCGTATTCGGCCTGTCCGCCAGTACGCGGAGCACAGGAAAGAGTTCCGGATGCCTCTGTATTTCATCAATTACCACAATTCCCCTCAGTCCCTTAAGGGCCAGCATGGGATCACGGAGTTTTGCTGCGTCTTCCGGATTTTCCAGATCGAAGGATGAGGACGGGCCACGGGTCTTCTCAATAAATGAGCGGGACAGTGTTGTCTTGCCTACCTGGCGGGCGCCGATAATTCCTACCACCGGATGACGCTTAAGCAGGCCGTGAAGCATTTCGATTTCCTTCAAACGCTCTATCATGAAGATAGACTACCTTGAAATCTCGGTAATGTCAACAGAATTTTCAAGGTAAGGAACCCGCATTCATAAGGGGGAGTGTCTACAATTTTCAGAATTTCATAAATAACGGCATTAAATACATTTCCGAAAAAGTTTCAACCGATTTAACTGCTTGAACCGTTTAACGACTCAAGCTGTTGAAACTGCTCAAGCAGTTGGAACGGTTTATAAGACTGGAGGACAAAGACAGGCATTGTCTTTAAGAGGCATATCATATTATCATTAACTAAGTTTTTTTTATAACACGGGGACACGATTGAAAGAAGGGGGACATCGATATGAAAAAACGGACCATCAACGTTAAGGGCTCAGAAATCTCTGTATACTCACAAAGTCAGGAAGACTACATATCCTTGACCGACATGGTGAAGACGTTTGGAGATGAAAGTATCATATATAATTGGCTGCGTAACCGTAACACCATTGAATTTCTGGGTATTTGGGAGCAATTGTACAACCCGGATTTTAAACCTGTCGAATTCGAGAGGTTTAAAAGTCAGGCGGGGCTTAATAGATTCAGTCTCTCGCCAAAGAAATGGATTGAAGCGACCAATGCAATAGGGTTGCTATCCAAAGCTGGAAGATATGGAGGCGGGACATACGCGCACAAGGATATTGCCTTTGAGTTCGGTTCGTGGCTGAGCCCTGAGTTCAAGCTGTATCTGATCAAGGAATTCCAGCGGTTAAAGGAAGATGAGTTGCGGATTCAATCACTGGAGTGGAATCTGCAACGCACCCTCGCCAAGGTCAATTACAAAATCCACACTGACGCCGTTAAGGACAAACTGATTCCTCCTCGTATTACCAAATCGCAGGCAAACCATATTTATGCTTACGAAGCTGATCTGCTGAACGTGGCGCTGTTCGGCATGACTGCTGGAGAATGGCGGCAGGGGAATCCCGGCAAGGCAGGCAACATGCGGGATTACGCTGCATTGGAACAACTGGTAGTGCTTTCAAATTTGGAAAGTATTAATTCAGTTCTGATCCATCAGGGGCTTGCGCAGCCTGAAAGGTTGAGGCAATTGAATGATATCGCGATAAACCAAATGAGATATCTAATCGGCGCGACTGCCCTCAGGCGGCTTGCAGGGCCGGAGAAGATAGATAAAGGAAATGATTGAAACGGCTAAAGCAGAAGGTGTCAAACTTTAAAAACCGCCTTCCTTACTGTCCCTGACGTTGTCTGTTCGATTTAGGAACCTTGTGCTCTATCCGACTGAGCTAAGGGGGCGGCAAAATAGTGCGATTGCTCTGTGGCTCTGTGGAACTATTGCACTACGGCTATTTATTCCTTTTCTTTTCCATTTTTGCCAGCTTCTTCTCTTTAGCCGTCTTCTGCGGTTTTTTCTTAACATCTTTTTTAATGTTCTCTGACTTTGCCATATTCGTTTTCTCCTTTCTTTATTTCAGGATATTATAATATCACGAATTTCAATTTTTAAGGGGGTCATGGCTGGATCGCTGACACCTTCACCCTTCATAGCCGACTGATGTCACCACAAAAACGTCTGTACCGTTGGGTCTGATCACCACGACTTCATCACCCTCGATCTTGCGCAACAACGCCTTTGCCATTGGAGAATCAATGCTGATAAAGCCCCTTTTGAGATCGAATTCGTCCGGACCGACAATGCGATACCGAAACAGTTTTCCATCGGAATCCTCAAGCCCGACCCAGGCGCCGAAAAATACTGTCGACGTATCATCAGGCGGCCTGTCAACGACGATCAATTCGTCCAACCTCTTTGTGAGGAACCGCATACGCGAATCGATCTCCCTTAACTGCTTCTTACCGTAAATATACTCCGCGTTCTCTGAACGGTCCCCCATGGCCGCGGCTTCGGCAACTACCTGTGTGACCTGGGGGCGCTTCACCTTCCAGAGATATGAGAGTTCCTCGCTTAAATGCGTTCGACCCTCGGGGGTAATATACCTGGAGGCATTCGTTTTATTAGGTGATTGTTGCATAACTGTTTCTCCGTTTCCTGTGCAGTTATTATACCTGAATCGCCGATTCGCCCTTGCCTTCGGCCCATTCTTCTGATAGCATTCATCAGGCAACACCAAAGGAGGCACACAATGGGAGACAAAAGCGGTCCAACAGGCAAAAGACCTTAGAGGCTCTCCGCTTTAATGAAGTTTTCATAGTCTTTAATATCTTATCTCCCCCTGAATTATTGACAAGCAATCGTTTTTTTGATAATTGATAATTAAAAGAATGAGATAGAGTAATTTTTCGGCTATTTGAGTGAATTAGAGAAAATGATAGATCAGGCGCTGCATGAACATGAAGAGAATTTCCTTTATTGAGGCCGGTGCACCGGGATTACATGTTTTCAGTAAATTTCCTGTGGCTCGGGTCGGTACAGTATTGCTTTCAACGATCCTGAAAGAAAAGGGTTATGAGGTAAAGGCATTCATCGAGGATGTTTCAACACCTGACTGGAAATATATTGAAAGTTCTGACATTGTCTGTATCTCCACGCTGACGTCCACGTCGATCAGGGCTTATTCGATAGGGCAAAAGCTGAAAGCCCGGGGAATAGTGGTTATAATGGGCGGAGCCCATCCGACCTTCATGCCCGAGGAAGCGCTGCAATATTCCGATTTTGTGGTAAGAGGAGAAGGTGATCACACTTTACCGGAACTTATGAGTTATCTTGATAATGCCACCCCGTCGATCGAAACGATAAATGGGTTATCTTACAGGGACAGGGCCGGTAAATTTATCAGTAATCCGGACAGACGGCTCCTTGAAGAAAAGGAACTCGACTCCCTTCCCGTACCTGATTTCTCGCTGGTCCATAACTGGAAACCTTCCCTCCTCTATTCCGTATCCACATCGAGAGGCTGTCCTTTTGCATGCAAGTTCTGTTCAGTGATCCATATATTCGGCAGAAATTACAGAGTTAAATCAACAGAAGCAGTTCTGAAAGAATTGAAACACGTAAGTGGTGTTTCAAATGGCACCAGATTTTTCGTCGATGATAATTTTACGGCAAACAGGAAAAGGACAAAGGAACTGTTACGGGTGATGATAGCAGAAAAACTGACATCTGACTGGACTGCCCAGGTGAGAACGGATGTGGCTGCCGACCCGGAACTTCTCCGCCTCATGGCTGATGCAGGCTGCCATACGGTTCATATAGGCTTCGAATCAGTTAACCCCAAAACGCTCGAGCAATATAATAAAAAACAGACACTGGAAGATATCGTCAGATCCATCAGATCGGTCAAGGATCATGGTATTCATATACATGGCATGTTTGTAATCGGCGCTGACACCGATGATGTTGATGTGATAAGAAGGACAGTGGATTTTGCAATACATAACGGTATCAGGACAATTCAGCTTATGGTGCTTACACCACTGCCCGGGACCCCGCTTTTTAAGGAGATGAAGGACAGCGGGAGATTACTTCATACCGACTGGAGCAAATACGATGCACACCATGCTGTTTTCAGTCCCTCTCTGATGAGCGCACAGACTCTTCAGACAGAGACCCTGAAGGGGATGGGACGGTTTTACTCATGGACGTATATTTTGAAGCATCTGGCAAAACTCGACCTGCACTATGTCGGCATTGGAATTTTCGGAAAAACGACTGTTAACAGAACGCTCAGGCAAATTACCGCATGCCGTGATGAAGTGCTTTCTTACAATCTTGACAACTCAAACTCTTATGTAGAGTGAAGAACTGCTGTTATCCGGCGCTCTTGCCTATTATACCTGTTATCAATTGTGCCCATGTCAATCCTCGCCCTGATCGTGCTGCTAATTTATGGAACATAGAATTATTGATCCATCCCTTTTACCTCTATTTATTTGACAGTACCATCCCTGAGTGATATAAGTGATATAGCGGCCTTGGGTTACATTGATTAACGCTGTAATCGTATGATTGCACAACTAAAGACAGGAGGAGTGAAATGAAGAAGGTTATTTTGATGTCAGTTTTAATGTTAATTGGATTGGCCCTGTTTTCGGGCTGCGCCTCTTTGACGGGCAGGACAGCAGGCGAACACATCGATGACGCAAGCATTACCACGAAAGCCAATGCGATAATCGTCAAAGACCCGGACGCCCAGTTTTTGAAGATAAATGTTACCACTACAGATGGAAATGTTGTTCTCACGGGTTTCATACATGACAAAAAGGCTGAGGAGCGAATCGTAGCAAAGATCAGGCAAATCAATGGAGTCAAATCCGTTAATAGCACCTTGAAGGTGGAAGAGAAAAAGTAAAGGGGGAGAAAATGATTGCAGTAATAATCGTGTTGATCATCATTTCGGTGGTGACGGTCTTTTCGGTACAGAATGCACTACCTGTTATAATCACATTTCTCTTCTGGAAATTCGAGGCTTCCCTTGCAATCATCTTATTTCTCTCTGTGTTGGCAGGTGCGGTTATAGGAGTTAGTGCAGCATCTTTTTTTAGAATGAAGTCGTCCCCCAAAAAACAGCATTCTACCGACTAGAAAATAAGCGCGCTCATAGAAGGGTTCAGTGAAACAACTCAAGGATAAAAGATGCTGAACCTATCTCGCACTCTCCGCCTTGAAGAAATTTCTTCGTCTTCACGTACAGTTCAAGTATGGGTCCCGCTATTGATCTCAAGGTGCTTACCTTTTCAACGCGGGGATGACGGAATGGGCCGTGAATTTTCGATAGCGGACTGATAGGGGTCGCGCCTTGACAATGGACACCGGGAGGCATTCGTTTTATTAGGTGATTGTTGCATAACTGTTTCTCCGTTTCCTGTGCAGTTATTATGCCTGGATCGCAGATTCGCCCTTGCCTTCGGCCCATTCTTCTGATAGCATTCATCGTGAGGGACACATGTCCCCGATAACAGGCAACACCAAAGGAGGCACACAATGGGAGACAAAGGCGGCAAAAAGGACAAAGACAAGGACCGGAAACAGAAGGCGGTCCAACAGGCAAAAGAGCTTAAAGAAAAAAAGGACAAACAACCAAAAAGCGCAGGGAAATAGGGAGCAGGAGGATTTCTGTAGACCCTCGATGACCATGACTAACTTCCCGCCCCTCCGCTTGCGATCGAGCCGGACAATCACCTTCTGATGAGCAGGACTCAGCTATGAAGGATAAAGAGAAAACAACAGAGCAACTTTTAAATGAGTTGATAGAATTGCGTAGACAGGTTGCTGAAATAGAAGCGGCAGATACCATAGAGGTAAACACACGCAAGTTGACGGAGGATGCCGTTGAAGAAGCTCGAAAATACTCGGAGAATATTGTTGAAACGGTACGCGAACCCCTTGTGGTGCTGGATACCGACTTGAAGATAATATCAGCTAATTCTTCTTTTTACCGGACTTTTAAAGTTGCTCCAGAGAATACCGTTGGTCAGTTCTTATACGACTTGGGCAACCGGCAATGGGATATTCCCAAGTTGAGGATTCTGTTGGAAGAGATTCTTCCCAAGAAAACCGAAGTCCTGGACTTTGAAGTGGAACACAAGTTCTTAACGATCGGGCGCCATACGATGCTGCTTAATGCCCGTCGGATTATACGGGAAAGCGGTCGTTCACACTTGATCCTTCTTGCCATTGAAGATATTACCATGCGCAGGCGGGCTGAGGAGAAATTAAAGAAATTGGCGGATGAGCTGGCACGCTCCAATGCCGAGCTCGAACACTTTGCCTATTTGGCCTCGCATGACCTTAAGGCTCCGCTTCTGGCAATAGGAAGTGCTTTGAGGCTATTTCAGCGGCGATACCAAGGCAAGCTCGATGCGGAGGCTGACCGGTTTATTTCTGATGCAATAAAGGGCGCAATCAGGATGGAGAAGCTTATCAGTGATATTCTGGCTTACTCGCACGCGGGAAAACAAGGAAAAACCTTCGAGCCTACTGATTGCTCTGAAGCGCTGGACATCTCACTTGCAAACCTGAAGGACGCCGTAGAAAGCAGCGAAGCCGAAATAATTCGCGACCCCCTGCCAAAAGTGATGGCTGACCCTATTCAGATGGTCCAGTTATTTCAAAACCTCATCGGAAATGCCCTTAAGTTACACGGGGAAGAGAGACCGCGTATTCACATATCCGCAAAGCAAATGGGAAAGGAATGGGTCTTCTCTGTCCGCGACAATGGCATCGGCATTCCACATGAACAAACAAAAAAAATATTTGAAATATTTCAGCGCCTTCATGGAGACAAATACCCGGGTTCCGGCATTGGTCTGGCGATCTGTAAAAAAATTGTGGAGCGCCACGGTGGTCGTATCTGGGTTGAGTCAGAGATCGGGAAAGGCTCGACATTTTACTTTACCATCCCCGAATTGACGAGGGAGAAGCTATCGAGTCTTGAGACATGAAGAAGTCGTGCCTTTGTGTCTGAGATGGAGATATGTATGCGGACATGTATGCGGACATATAGTTGACATTTCTATCACTGAGTGATAGAAAGATATCAAGTTGCCCCGGTTACATTTATTAACTGCATAAATACTTTATCATCGGAGGATAAAATGACATTTGATCCTGACCAAATTACACCTCTCATTCCCGCAGTAGCCGCCCAGCTATTGAACGTGGTTTATGAGAGAGTCGCATTAACAGGAGGCAATCCGGATGACGAAAACAATTTCCGGACAGAGGAGGAGGTCGTTGTTCGGCAATGGGAAGATCTGATGTTTCGTCTAAATGAAACCACCGACAAGATCCGCGAGAAAGGTCGAACATAGCTTCACTGAGGTTACTGATATGAGAAACTTTATGACATGGTAGAAGATAAAGACAGTAAGGAAGAGAAACGTCTTCAGGATGCTCTTGAATTCAGTGATGCCATTATAGCAACGGTCAGGGAGCCTTTGTTGGTGCTCGATAAAGAATTACGAATAATTACTGCCAACCGTTCCTTCTACCGGACCTTTCAGGTGAATCCGAAGGAGACCGAGAAGCGGTTGATCTATGACCTGGGAGACCGCCAGTGGGACATCCCCGGGTTGAGGGAGCTGCTTGAGAATATCTTACCAATGAACAACGCCTTTGAGGATTTTGAAGTGGAACACGATTTTAAATCCATCGGACGGAAAACAATGCTGTTGAATGCCCGAAAGATCTATAGAGAAACAAATCATGTAGAGATGATTTTGCTTGCTATTGAGGATATTACTGAACGCAAGAAGGCTGAAGAGCAGTTGAAACTTATTGCTTCTATGGATGGATTAACCGGTGTTGCCAACCGCCGTCATTTTGATAATACCCTTGATTTAGAATGGCGGCGTGCCACGCGAAGCGCAAAACCCTTATCTCTCATAATCATTGATGTTGATTATTTCAAAAATTATAATGACATATATGGTCACCTGGCCGGTGATTCCTGCCTGCAAAAGATAGCGCATACAATAAGGGACTCATTAAGGAGAGCCGGAAATTTTGTGGCCCGTTACGGAGGTGAAGAGTTTACGATCATCCTTCCCGATACTAACGCAGAGGGGGCATACTTATTTGCAGAGTCTCTAAGAGAGAAGATTGAAAATCTGAATATTGAGCACAAAGATTCCAAGGCCGGTAAAAATGTAACAGTAAGTCTGGGCGTTTCAACTACTGTGCCTAAAAAGGACAGTACACAGGACGAGCTCATATCCATGGCTGATAAGGCTCTCTATAAAGCAAAGGATGGGGGACGAAATCGTGTAGCAAGAGACTGAAAGTCGGGACTGATAGGGGTCGTGCGCAGGGGCGAACGGCCGTTCGCCCCTGCAGGCTTGCCTTCGGCCCATTCAATTCTGCCTTTATACCCCGGTCTTCCATATCAGCTCGAAATTGCAGATAATGACCAGGGGGTTGCCGGTGCTGTCCCTCATTATGCCGTCCTTGCCGTCGGTAGCCAGCAGCAGGTCATTGAGTTTCAGAAGTGAACCGTCATAACCCACGTCTTTGAGGTTCTCTTTCACCTTATTCAGCAGCATCCGGCCCTGCGCCTCATTGATAAGCCCCCCGGCGACAGCCCTGGCAAGGTCCACCGGCGTATAGAGCGGGCCGGTCTGTTTTGCCACCCATTGATCAGGGCCGTTATAATAACCCCTGATAGTGATGTAATTGTGGTTCTCCTGGAGAATAGGATTACCTTCAGGGTCCAGTATATTTTTATGTGATTCATATCTCCTGGTGTCCGCCGACGCCTCTATCTTGGTAGTGCCGGTCATGTAAACAGCCCTCACATAAACACAGGGTATGCCGAGCTGATTCAGTGTATGAGCGACGGCGAATTCTTCAAAGGGGCTGTTGATGCCGAATTCGCGTATCTTCGGATTATATCTCTCCCCCTCTTCATCCGGCATCTCGCCCACCCTTGAAGTCTCCCAGACCAGGTGGATATTGTCCTTCGTGATCGTATAGAACACTTCCTTGGTGTTGGACAATCTGATGGAAGGGGTTTTCCTCCACCGCTCAGGGAGGAAATAGTCAAAGAGACGCGCGTTCTTGCCTACAACCCATAAGTGTCCGCCGGTGCTCTCAGCATGGCCGTGTATATACGGCATGCCGAATATCTCCATGCCCGTCAGGTGGTCAGGCAGCGGGGTCGGTATAAAACGGTCCCGTTGATCGTCAAGATATGAATGCCTTCTTGAATCCTTCACCTCTTCTTCGTGCCTCTGAGTGCGCAGGAGCAGCTCATAATCGACCAGTGAATATTTCCCGATATTGATAAGGCTGTAGAGGTAGTATATTTGATTCTTCGACGCCTCACGTGTCTGTGCCTGTCCTATTTCTGCGATCTTTTTTGTGTCGTTTTCGCTGATGATAATATGCTCGGGTTTCATGTCGGCGACCAGATAACCCTTTTGGTCCAGGTCAAACATAACGACATCATTTAATGTCTTAAGATGATATATGCGCGCATCCGCTTCTATTGGTATATATGCAAAAACTTCCGGAAGGTTGTGGCCCTCTATCCATTCGTAAATCATCTTGTACTGTTTCAGGATATCGAGGTCGATGCCCGGGTGCCTGGCCCGGATGCGGTTGATCTTTGACTTGGACCTCCCGCTCTGCCACGTCTGCATTTTATCCGGAGGCACATAGATGACCATAGGACGCTGGGTGTTTATTTTCAGCTCCCTGGGGCCGTAGAGCCCCTCCCGCATTTCCATAACAAGGGAAAACTCCTCCCACGGGCTGTTGAATTCAGCGTCACAAAACTCCTGCAGGGTATGCGTGTCAAGAGGGACGTCCTCGCCTACACGGCAGTTTTTATAAACCAGGTTCAGGCTCTTGCCGTCAACCTCTTTTGTCGGCAGTCTGTAAACAGAGCCAGTCCCTTTCAGTTTTATCCTGTAAGTCTTGAACCACTCCGGTTCATACCAGTTCTCAATGTCAAAATGCTTCTGAAAGGGCTCGGCGAACCTCGTTAAATAAAGGTCCCCTCCGTCGCCGGTTTTGATATGGGCATACACAACCCCCAGAACGTTGACCAGACTTTTTTTATACATCTTAGCTCGATATCTGCCTTTTATTTTTCTGCACTTTCTCTCTACCCTCTACTCTCTACTTTTCTTCATTGTAACAGTTGTCCTCCGGATTTCTAAATACCACTCCCCTCTATGTCCCTTTATCCCTATGTCCTCCCCCTTCAAAACTTGCATTCACCTCTTTTTCCCTGTTAAGCTTCAAATTGGTTTAAATAAAATCTGCGGTACCGGGGTTAACAATCAGACAGACAGACAACAATAACAGGACATCTCAGATATGGCTCAGGGTCGCGGTCCTCGCGTTTTTTCTCTTGTCCATTTATATCCTGTACAGGACGGGGGCGTTTCAGTTTTTCATGAACAGGGAAAGGGTTGAAGCCTTCCTCGATTCGCTCGGGCCCCTTTCCTTTGCCGGTTTCATTTTTTTGCAGGTCCTCCAGGTCGTCGCGGCGCCCATTCCGGGCGAGGTAACGGGCTTTATAGGCGGGTTCCTTTACGGGACAGTACTGGGACTGGTCCTTTCGACCGTGGGACTGACGATTGGTTCTTTCATTAACTTCTGGCTGTCAAAGACCTTCGGACGTCCCTTTGTCGACCGCTTCGTCAGTAAAGGAACAATCGAACGATACGATTACCTGCTGCATCACAAGGGCGCCTTCCTTGTCTTTCTTCTCTTCCTTATCCCGGGGTTGCCGAAAGACCTCCTTTGTTACATCCTCGGGCTGGGACATCTGTCCATCAAAGAGTTTCTGATTATCAGCACCGTAGGGCGGTTCGGCGGCACACTCCTTCTCACACTCGGCGGGTCCTTCATCCGCCATCAGCAGTATTACCGGTTTTCGATGCTGCTTGGCGTCACTATTGTCGTCATTTTTCTGTCAATGGTTTATAAAGACAACCTGGAGCGGCTTTTCCGGAAATGGCATATCGGTTCGAGGAGAAAACATTCACTGGAAAAATCTGAAAGAAAAAAAGATAAGTAGGTGCGAACAGCCGTTCGCCCCTGCATTGATGGCGCCGTTTACAACCTACCCCAGCCGCTCTTTGAACTCCTGAAGCTGCTTCTTCAGCCTTTCCGGCAGACGGTTGCCGAATATTGAGAAGTGGTTTTCTATATCCGGGATCTCCGACTTCCATTCATTTATGTCAATGCTCATAAGCTCTCTCATATTTTCAGGTGATATATCAAGACCGCTGAGATCAATATCTCCCTCATTCGGCAATAATCCTATGGATGTCTTTTTCGCGCCCACTTTACCGTCAACACGCTCGCACATCCATTTAAGGACGCGGCTGTTGTCGCTGAACCCCGGCCACAGGAATTTGCCGTCCGCGCTCTTCCGGAACCAGTTGACATAGAATATCCTCGGTGCTGCATTCCCGAGCCTGTCGCCCATATCGAGCCAGTGTTTAAAATAATCGCCCATGTTATAGCCGCAGAAAGGTTTCATGGCAAAGGGGTCGCGCCTGAGATTTCCCACGGCGCCGGTAAAGAAAATATTCGCGGCAGTCGTCTCGGAGGCCGCGGTGGCGCCCAGGAACACGCCGTGGTCCCAGTCATAGGCCTCATAAACCAGAGGAACAACGCCTGTGCGTCTTCCGCCGAAAATAAAGATATCAACCGGCACCCCCTCAGGCTTCTCCCAGTCTTTACAGATTGCCGGGCATTGGGACGCGGCGGCGGTAAAACGCGCGTTGGCATGCGCGGCTTCCTCGGTGCTGTCAGGGGTCCAGTCGCGGCCTTTCCAGTCAATAGCATGCGCAGGCTCATCGCCGTCCATACCTTCCCACCAAACATCTCCGTCGTCGGTCAGGGCGCAGTTTGTAAAAATGACGTTTTCTTTCAGGGTATCCATCGCCATCGGATTAGTGCTGTAAGATGTGCCCGGCGCGACCCCGAAGAACCCGTTTTCAGGGTTGATGGCGTGCAGGCGCCCGTCCGGACCTGTTTTCAGCCACGCGATATCGTCTCCGATACATTCGCATTTCCAGCCGGGAATGGACGGCTGCATCATTGCAAGGTTCGTTTTGCCGCACGCGGACGGAAACGCCGCCGCGATATGGTACTGCTTCCCTTCAGGGTTTGTAAGACGGAGGATGAGCATATGCTCCGCCATCCAGCCTTCACGCCTGGCCATGGCCGAGGCAATGCGAAGCGCAAGGCATTTCTTGCCCAACAACGCGTTGCCGCCGTAGCCCGAACCGTAGGACCAGATAAGGTTTTCTTCAGGAAAGTGGCTTATGTATTTTTTTTCAATCGGCGCGCAGGGCCATTGAACATCGTTCTGTCCCGGCTCCAGCGGGGCGCCTACGGAATGGAGGCAGGGAACAAATTCTCCATCCGCGCCGAGCAATTCCAGGACACGCGAGCTGACGCGGGTCATGATATGCATATTGACAACCACGTAGGGACTGTCGGATATCTCAATTCCTATCTTTGAAATAGGCGACCCGATGGGTCCCATGGAAAAAGGGATTACATACATGGTGCGGCCCCTCATGCACCCTTTGTACATATCCAGCATGGTCTTTTTGAGCTCCTTCGGGTCTATCCAGTTGTTAGTAGGGCCTGCTTCTTCTTTTGAAGAAGTGCTGATATATGTACGGTCTTCGACACGGGCCACGTCGCTCGGGTCGGAGCGGAAAAGAAAGCTGTTGGGACGCTTCTTCAGGGGAATGGCGCTGCCGTTATTGAGCAATATTGCCATCATCCTCCTGTACTCATCTTTCGATCCGTCGCAGATATAGATATTGTCCGGCTGACACAAGCCGGCAACTTCTTTAATCCATTTACTGAGTTTTTCGTTTTTTACCGTGATATTCATAAGTTTCTCCTTGAAGTCGTTTTCGACGAAGCTTAATAATATACCTGTTGAGCAGAAGAAAAATCTATCTCATAGCCAGGCGAATTTCATTTTGCTAATATAAGAGCAAATGCGACATATCAAACTTGCCCTTCAATATGACGGCTCCGGCTATTCCGGCTGGCAGATCCAGGCAAAAGGCGCCACGGTCCAGGGACTGCTGGAAGAGGCTTTATTTGCCGTTACCGGTGAACGGACAAGAGTTACAGGAGCGGCAAGGACTGATGCGGGAGTCCATGCCCTTGAGCAGGTTGCGGCCTTTAACACCGGGGCCCTTCTGGGACCTCAAATCTATGTCCGCGCGCTGAACGCGGGCTTGCCTGACGATATCAGAGTAATAAGCGCGGAAGAATGCGATGCCGGTTTTCATCCGCGTTACGACGCAAGAAATAAAACCTATTCCTACCTGATTTCGTTCCATGGAAACTATTCCGCCTTCCTGAAAAGATATTCATGGAGTATGCCGTACAAATTAAATATTGATGCTATGCGGGAAGCAGCTCAGTGCCTTGCAGGAACTCATGACTTTGCCTCTTTCCGCGCCTCCGGCTGTAGTTCAAAACACCCGGTCAGGACAATTCACGGCATTGAAATAGCCGGATCGGCATCAATAGAATTCATCGGTCTTCAGTTTCATGCGCCTGTTATACGGATAGGTATACAGGCAAACGCGTTCCTCAGGCACATGGTAAGAAATATCGTTGGTACTCTCGTTGAGATTGGAAGGGGCAGGTCCTCTCCGGAAAGCATGAAAGAGATATTGGAATCAAGAGACAGAAAGACCGCGGGCAGGACCGCTCCGGCGTGCGGGCTGTTTCTGGAAAAGATAACGTATTAGAGGGCCTGACCCTTTCATTATCCTCATTCGATTTGATAATCCTGCCGCTTTTATTTAAAATATCTCACATTCCAAACTTGAGGGGACATGGAGGAAAATAATGGAAAAGCATACCTCGAAAAACGCCCTGCCGGTGTTTGATACATTAAAGAAGGTCTTCGGCTTTCAGTCCTTCCGCCCGAACCAGGAGGAGATCATCAGGAGCATCCTCGGCGGGAAGGACGTATTTGCGGTAATGCCCACAGGTGGAGGCAAATCGCTGTGCTATCAATTGCCCGCCAAAATAATGGACGGGACAGCGGTCGTCATAAGCCCGCTCATCTCCCTGATGAAGGACCAGGTGGACGCCGCTGTGGAAAACGGGATATCGGCGGCTTTTATAAACAGCTCCCTTGCGACGCAGGAGACCGCAGCCATTTTCCGCAGGCTCCGTGATAATTCAATCGAGCTGCTTTATATTGCTCCGGAGCGTTTTGCCATGACCAATTTTCTCGAAACGCTTAAGGGCGTCCGTGTTTCCCTTTTTGCCGTTGATGAGGCCCACTGTATTTCAGAGTGGGGACACGATTTCCGGCCCGACTACCTGGGCCTTTCAAACATTGTGAAGACTTTCCCAAAAGCTCCCATAGCTGCCTTTACCGCAACTGCTACCCCGAAGGTGCAGGATGACATCATCGTTAGGCTCGGTCTCAGGCAGCCCTTTTCAGTGCGCGCCTCATTTGACCGTCAAAACCTTTTCTACCGTGTAGAGAGCAAAAGAGATCTGACTGCCCAGATCATGAATGTCCTCGGAAAACATGCAGGCGAGCCGGGAATAATTTACCGCACAACGAGGGATTCGGTCGACAGCCTGTCCGGGTTTCTGTCAGGTCAGGGAATAAAAGCCCTGCCTTATCATGCCGGGCTTGAGCAGGAGGAGAGGAAGGCGAACCAGGAGGCCTTCAGCAAGGATGAAGTCCATGTCATCGTCGCTACAATCGCCTTCGGCATGGGCATAGACAAATCGAATGTCCGCTTCGTCATCCACGCCGACCTCCCCAAGAACATCGAAGGCTATTACCAGGAAACGGGACGCGCCGGCAGGGACGGGGAGCCGGCGGACTGCGTCCTCTTTTTCGGCAGGGAAGACATCCCGAGGATCAGATATTTTATAGACCAGATAACAAATGACGCGGAGCGCGACATCGCCCTGAAAAAACTGAACCAGGTGGTCAGGTACGCTTCTCATAATGTCTGCAGGCGCAGACAGGTCCTTCAGTATTTCGGCGAAGATTATGCTGCTGACAATTGTAACGCCTGCGATATCTGCACGGGCAAAGTCGAGAAGGTCGATATCACGATCGACGCGCAGATATTCATGTCCGCCATGTCAAGGACGGGGCAGCGTTTCGGAATAATGCATATTATCGATATTGTCACCGGGGCCGATACAAAACGCGTCCGCGAACTTCAGCACGACACGATCAAAACCTATGGAGCCGGGAAGGACAGGGACAAAAATCACTGGCGCTTCATAGCAGATGAGCTCCTGGCGCAGGAAGTTATTTATCAGGACGGCGGGACGTATCCGGTATTAAAAATTGCTGAAGCAGGGAAGGATATCCTCTTCGGCAAGGAGAAAGTCAGCGCCTTAAAGAGGGAAGAGACAAAGAAGAAGCCGCGCGCTGGAAAATGGAGCGGGTTTGAAGATTATGACAAGGCGCTCTTTGAAAGGCTGCGCATCCTCCGCAAACGTCTTGCCGATGAACAGTCGGTGCCTCCATACATAATCTTCTCCGATAAAACGCTTCATGAAATGTGCGGCCGTTATCCCTCAGCCCTGCATGAAATGGCGGCGATCAGCGGGGTCGGCGACGCGAAACTTGAGCGCTACGGCGACGAATTTACAAAGGAGATAAAGACCTACTTAGAAGAGAATCCCGGCATAACAATTCCTGAAAACCCGTTTACCTGTGTCCCTTCCGTACGCGCAGGCAGCAAGCCCAAAGGCGAGACCTTTGAAAAGACGTATGAGCTTTTAAAACAGGGACTCTCCATCAGCGAAATTGCAAAGGCACGCAACCTCGCTGAATCCACTATCACCGCGCACATTGAGCAACTGCTGATGGAAGGCAGGGACATAGACATCGACCGCCTCGTCGATCCGGACAAGCGTGAAAAAATCGGGAAGCTGTTCCTGACCCTCCGGTCATGGCAGCTCAATCCCGTCATCGAGCATTTCAAAGGGGCCGCAAGTTATGAAGAGGCGAAGATTGTCAGGGCGTACATGCGGCGAGGTGCAAATCCAAAACTTTAACCCAAATTCACGGTCTTCTCAAACGTTTGCCGGATGATTGCACTTTAGAGGATGTGCAATATCATCTTTATGTCCTTCAGAAAATTGAGCATGGTTTGAAAGATACTGAGGGAGGACGGGTTTACACACAGGAAGAAGTTAAGAAGATGATGTCAAAATGGCTCGAAAAATAATTTGAACCCATTCACCCGTTTTATTATCTGTCTATGGGAAGCTTAATGCGCCGGATTCTGTACTTGTCTACGACACTAATAGCGTCCATAAGCTCTGATTCAGTAAATTTATCGAGCACCCGCGCAATTAACGCAAGCATTTCTGAATCGCTGTAATTACCGCCCCTGAAAAGAATTACTCCCGGACTGGATGCGCCGCTAAGAGCAAGTATTTGGGGATAATCCAGATCGGCGGTAATGATGATCCTTTTCTGCTTCTTTGCTGCCTCTATAATTTCCCTGTCCGGCGTTTTATGCAAGCCTGTCTCAGAAGCATGAACAGCGTCATAGCCTTTTTCTTTGAGCCACCGGGCTACTTCGGGAGAGACCGGCATGTCTATCAGAAAGCTCATGCAAACTCAAAAACTTCCTCATCTGCCAGACAAGCGGCATACAGTAATGCTTCGTCTATGTCTGCCGGTTCAAGATAAGGATATGCCTTGAGTATTGATTCTTTTGTTTCTCCTGAAGCAAGAAGCCCCAGCAGACGAGAAACAGGGAACCTCAAACCTCTTATACAAGGCTTGCCTGAACATATTTCAGGATTTACTGTTATCCTTTGAAATTTCATAATATCTCCTATTTCCAGCAAAGCTGATCTAAAGGAATTATAACATTTCGCACGATTAATCGACGTTATAGTTTGCAAGGCATATAGTGCACAATTATTGAAAGCAAACGGGCCAAACGAATTGACATCTCGAATTATAGCATTCGTTAAATATGAAATATGTGGGACACATCCCAAATATCCACGGCTCTTCTTAAGAAAATAAGGGATGTGTCCCTATATTCGCTATATTCGATATTCCCTATATTCCACTATATTCCAAAGGCACCGGACTGACCAAATATGGCGGCACCTACCGTCGATATCGCTCCAATGATTGCTGCTATAATTGTATTATCCATAAGTCAGTAGCCGAACACAAAGATCAGCAGGAGGCTGGCTTTATGGCCGATTCGCTGCACTGTCTGGATACTAATTAAGGCCTCCAACATGATACCGCGATGCGGTATCATGTTATATCCAAAAACCCTTTAAAAGGAGGCCGTATGAAATTCTATGTTAAG
>QZKO01000066.1 GCA_003599505.1 Nitrospiraceae bacterium
CGTGTGCTCTTCCGATCTCTCCAACTTCTCCGGAGACTCCTCTGCCAAGACCTTTTTAATCTTGCCGGAAAATTCCTCGGGTGTGGCAGCAATTTCAGTCAGGGCCGGATATTCCCTGCAATAAGGTATATCGGTCGAGACAACAGGTTTTCCCATAGCGGCATATTGTAACAGCTTGTTGGGACTGCTGAATCGGACAAAGTCATAATTAGTGTTCCAGGGTAAAATACATACGTCAACTGCCTTGAAGTAGTTTGGTATTTCATCATCAAGCCAGGGGATATATTTAACATTGGACAGCGATCTGAAATTTATATACCCGGCCGAACTGCTGAAGGACGGATCATTTTCCGGCCCTACTATAAGAAATGTCCAATCGCCGTGTTCCTTTGCCAGGAGCAGCATAAGCTCTATGTCGAAAAAACGGTTCAGACTGCCAAGGTAGCCGATAACGGGGCGCCTGAGTGATGACATCCAGTCCGGGACCAGTGTTTCAGCCTTCCGGGCTGTCGAAAAAAAGTCCACGTCTACCGCGTTGCGGGACAGATAAACGGCGTTATGGAGGCGTGACATTTTTTCAAACAACAAAGGAGAAGTTGCAAAGATAAAGTCTGCCTTTGATATCAATTCATTTTCCTGACCGCCAAGCAATTCCTTTATGCCCTGTCCGCTTAAAGCGATCAAGTTGCTGTCATGGCTGTCATAACACTCATATATCAGAATATCCTCATCCACCTGCCCCGCCCACTTTACCATTTCAGGCCTGTAAAACCAGCTTATCAAGGTAGAGTTCGAGCGGATTTTATTTAAGAAACTGTTAAGCTGTTTCTTTGCCAAAAAGAAATTTAAAGACCTGAGCCGGGCTGACCGGAGGAATTTTGCAGGAAATAAAGAAAGAGGGGTGAATATAAGCCTGTTTGCCCGTTCTTTTTGTGTTAATTTATGCCTCCTGTTTTTCACTTTCCGGTACCAGATGTTTAAAAAAAATTGATCGGGTTCGACCACTACCATAATACCCTTATCTCCAAGGGCGTTGGCTAATGAATCTGTAGATGCCTGTCTGTGCTTAAACGACGGGCTGTCCCACTGACCGGGGATGTAGACTACAGCGAGCATTGGTTTTTCGGAATTCATGCAATCAGCCTGGAAACTTTCATGAAATACGCCGGGTCGGCTATTTTCTCGCCTGGCACAGCCCTCAATTCGTCGAATCCGTAAAACTGCGCATATCCGTTCCAGATCCCGTCGCAGATCAGATCATACCTGCAATGACAGCATTGGGGCCCTTTGATCTTGCTGGTATCGGCGCGGTATTTCATAATGCCCTCGTGTTTCGTGGTATGCCAGCTTACGCGTGGAAAACGGCGCGGACCGGGAAGATGAAAGATGCCGTTAGTCATGGCCTTTATGGTAAATTTTGTCCCATATGTAGACCCGTATCTGACCAGATAGTTCCATTCGTCGGAATCGTACTGTAACTGTAAGAGATTTGTAACATATCTCTCATAACCGGCCATCATGCAAAAGGGGATCTCCCTGATTGTAATCTTGGGTATTTTTGTGCCGCAATAATCGATCAACTCCCTTAATTTCGGCGCGACTTGCGTATATCTTACATCTATTTGCTCTTTGCAAGTCTCAGCCTCCGCGGTCCGGTTAAACACTAAAAAGTTGGCGGCCCGGACCTGCAGATGCTCCTGCAAATCCGCCACGCTCAGCAGCGTCTCATAATTCTGCAGGACCACGACCGTATTGGACCTGACCCTTGCCCCCAGGTCCCTGACAATCTTCACGGACTCTACGACTTTATTAAACGCGCCCCGTGTCCTGACAAGCGCATCGTGTATGTCGCTGTTCGGCCCGTGTATGGAAAAAAGGAAATCGTCGGCGCCCGCTTCCACCAATTTTCTTGCAAGACCTCCCCCGGACATGGCCATGCCGTTGGTAATAATGCTGACCGACTCAAAGCCGAGCTCTTTGGCATACCGGACCATATCCGTCAGGTCCTTCCTTATAGTCGGCTCGCCGCCGGTAAATTCCGCGACCTGCATCCCTCTTTTCCTTGCAAAGCGGAGCAGCCTCTTGACCTCTTCCGAGGAAAAGCCGGGTTTTTTCTCATTCACGGATTCACCGTAATAACAAAACATGCAGTTGGCGTTGCAAGGCGTTCCGACATTGATATCAATCCTTTTGGTTATGGTGCTCATAATTTCTTCATCCTCTCTTTCCTTCAGCCAGACAAAGCATTTGTTCGGCCCTTGCCGCCCAGTCGTTCTGACGGGCGACTTCCATGCGTTTCTGCTTCTTCATATCTGAATCGGCCTCCAGCTCCTCTTCAACAGCCCTTATGAATTCATCGCCTGACCCGGCCAAACGCACAACGTCCCTATGAGGTCTCAGTTCATATAAGTCAGTGGAAACCACCGGCAGGCCGGCGGCCAGATATTCATGGAGCTTGTATGGATACATGGTATTGGTCGCCGGGGTTACCTGAAAAGGTATTAATCCGACGTCGAAATACTTCATATACGCGGGCAGGGATTTGAAATCCCGCCTGCCCAAAAAATAAACATTCTGCAACGACCGAAGACCGCTGATATTTTCCTCCCACCCTTCAAATGAATAGTCCCGCACGGGCCCGACAAGGACCAGAGACCATTCGGGATGCGCCAGGGCGACCGCCTTCAGCAGCGCGAGGTCGATCCGGAAGTCAATGACGCTGACAAGACCTATTATGGGAGAAGGGATGTCTCCTATATCGACAGGTCGTTTCACCCCATTCGTCACAGCTTCATTATAATGACGGAAGTTGCCCGCATTAGGCACCAGGAAGATATGGGGGTGCAAGGCCTTCCGTTTTTCGAACTGCGCGCGGGAAGAGGCAAAAACAAAATCCACTTTATGCATATTTTTCACCTCAAGCTCATCTATAACGTCCGCGATGTAACGGTTGCTGAAAAAGTTTCCGATTTCATCATAAGTGCGGTAGCAGTATACGCCTTTCCCGAATCGCCCCGTATGCAACAGGTCAAAGGCCTCACAGCATATAACCATTGTCGGCTCCCATCCTAACTCCCTGATCTTTTTTTTAATATAGCGGGCCTGAATTTTTTTGCTTAATCTGATGGACAGTTGCGCAAACTGTTTACGCCAGATACTGGAAACAATAGGCAGCGCATAGGGCATCATAGGCGGTGAAGGAATTACGACCAGATTGTCGGAAATGGTCTGCGTCCTGCCGTTAAAATAATTTCCGACATAATCGCCGGCATTCCTGGCCCTTGCCTCCCCGTATCTCGGCATTACTTCAATAAAGGCAACGCGGTTTTTGCCGGCAAGTTCGAGGACCAGGTCATGATGCCCCCGCCGGTTGGCCCATTCGCTGTAAGCGAAAAAAAGTATTGTATGCTTCACGGTGAAAATTTACAGCCTATTTTGTAGAGGCATGCCCGAGAGCGCCCCCTCCTGACAGATAATTCTTGAATCTCGACGCCGGCAGCAATATGTATTTCTCAACAGGTCCGAGGACCGGCAATAAGACATCTATAATATTTCCGGTAACGCGCCTGAATCTCAGACCCTTCCGTCCTTTTTTTATTGCAGCCCCCGCGCGGACTTCCTGATAGACCTTCTCTGTCCTCTCGATCATGGCCGACATCCTGTAGCGCTGATCAATGGAGCTTTCAGCATTGGAGGCGATTTTCCCCCTCAATCCGTCGTCCTCAATAAGCTCCGTCAGCGCTGAAGCCAGGGCCGCGTGGTCCCCTTTCGGGACGAGCAAGCCGTTCTTTCCGTTTTTCAGGATGTCGACGACTCCGTCGACTGCGGTGCTGACAACCGGGAGACCCGCAAGAAGCGCTTCCAGCATGGCATAAGGTTGTCCTTCAATGTCCGAGGACATACAGAAGATATCAAACCGTGAGAGGACTTCAGGGACCAGGGAACGGTCGATCCTGCCTGCCAGTTTAAAACAATCCCCGATGCCCAGCCGGTCAATGAGGTCTTTCAATTCCGTTTCTTTCTCACCGGCGCCGAATATGATGAATCGGATGTTGCCGAACAGACCTTTCTTCAATATCTCTGCTGCCGCGGCAATCAGCACATGCTGGGCCTTCCGCCAGTTAAGGTCGCCTATGGAGCCGATAACAAAATGCTCCGGCGCGATGCCGTAGGGAGAGAGGACCTCATGATTTCTCTCTTCTCTCTTAAATTTTCCGAAGTCCAGTCCATAATGTATGACATGTATTTTATCTTCCGGGATTCCCTGGTTTACCGTCATCATCTCTTTATTCCGGTCCGACTCAACGATATATGCATCGGCCTCCCATGGATAGCACCATTCGCGCAGGGACAACGGGGTCTTCGGGAAGCCGTTCCGTGTCTTTCCGCTTTTTATGGTAGGCAGATGACTTGTTGCGACAAAGGGTATCTGAAGTCTGCGCGCCGCAGCCATTTCCAACCGGGTGCACGCAGGGCCTCCCTGGTTGAAGTGAATAATATCCGGATTACACAGTCTGATATCGGTACAGCGCTGTCTTATTATCTGATTATAATTCCCCTCAAGCGGTTGTCTCACAGTATATCTTACAGCCGCCTGTTCTAATTCACGGCACAGTCCTTCCAGCCCCTTTTCACCGGGCCTTGAGACAATATACGCCTCGGTGCGGCGGCCGTTATTCTTCACGCCGGTTATGAGGTCAATATAATATTGTCTGGCGCCGCCGTAAACAACATTGGTCACAAATAAAATTTTATCCATTTATTCTATAAGCCTTTTTAAACAGATTATTTGTAATATTTTTGTAATTTAATATTTCCGCTCCCGACCTGACAATGGACCGGAGCTCCCTGTCAATCCCGTATTGAGTCAGGAGAGCTGCGGCAAGAAAAAGCGAAACAGACGATATAACAGAGGGCCAGCCTGAAAAAGGAATAAAGGCCCTTGCAGTCAATGAAGCCGCGCCCCCTGCCAGACAGGCAACTGCGGTCATAAAGACCGGTTTGATGAGATTCATCCACGTAGTGTCAAAATATTTCTTCACGGTCCAGACCGAAATTACGCCGGCTATAAGGAAGATAGCGGTAAATGCCACGGCCACTCCTTCGAAGCCCCACCTGGAACCGGCCCAGACAGCAGCAGGCACCACCGTAATTACTCTGAATACATTGATCCACATCTGATAGCTCGGCTTGCCCGCCGCGTACAGCAGGCTCCCGACCGGAGCAATGATGGCCTCGCTTAACCCATAAAGACAAAGTATACGGAAGGCATTGTAAGCAGGCATCCATTTTGCGCCGTAAAGCAGGTCCATGACAGACGGCCCGAACAGAATAAGGACCACGGCCGCGGGCATCACCGCCAGGGTCAGCCAGTGAGTCCCTTTGACATAACCTCTGAGCATTTTATCCGCATCATGTTTGACCATGGCAAAGACCGGGAACGCGACCCCGACAATGGCCTGGCTGATATAATTGGCAGGCACATTGGCGAACCTGTATGCAAAACTGTAGTAGCCTAATTGCACTGTATTCAATATCTTACCGACGATCGCATAGTCGAGATTGAACAGCAGGAAGAAAAGGTAGCCGTTGACCGCAGCCACCAGTCCGAACCTGAGGAGTTTATATGCCATTTTTTTATCAAAGCGTATGGGAAATTTTATTCCGGAAAAGAAAAGCAGATAAGCGCTGCCGACGACAATTGACGTATATGAGCTGAAGACAAAACTCCATATGCCCATTCCGAGATATGCGGACAATATGAGGACAAAATTGCCTGCCAGACTTGAAGACAATCCGAATAGATATCTTGATCTGAAATAAAGCTCCCTGCTGAGCATAATGAAATGTATGGTTGTAAACATGCTGACAAGCGGTTCAAAGGCGATTATTTTAAGGACAAGCGCGAGACGGGGTTCGTTAAAAAATACGGACAGCGGGGTAGAAAAAGAAAAAATCAGGAATGATGTCACTATCGCCCCGAATATCGTCATGCAAAAGGCCGTGCCGGCGGCGGTTTCCGGGTCTTCCCTGTTCCAGATAAGGGCTGAATGAAGCCCGAATGAGCTGAATATGCTGAAAAAGCCGGCTGCCACTGTGGCCATGCTGTACAAGCCAAAATCATCAGGGCTGAGAAGCGCCGCCACAAACAACATTGCAACGATGCGGATAGCCTGTGTTGTATAGGTTGCCAGAAGCGCCCAGAAGGAGGCCTTGATCGCGCGGGACCTTAAGTTGATATCATCCGCCATTTACTTAAAGTAAAACTCCCCCGGTCATGCAGAAAAAGACGCCTGCCTACCGGTCTTTCTTATTAAATTATCAAGGCTGAAAAACAGGCACATGGCCATAACCGTATATCCAAAATAATTGAAGACCTGATATCCTCTGACTGATTCATGGATCAAGAGCGCAATGATGCTCCAGGACAGTCCGAGCGCGCTTACGAAAAGATCATACTGTTTTATGGAGAACGCCCGCCTTATGCTTTTGATTATTGTATAACCGTATATAATCAAAAGCGATAACCCTGCGCCGATCCCGGCATATGTAAAATACTGTAACAGCAGGGAATGAGGTTTGTTGCCTGAAAACAAAATAATAAACCCGGGCATGCCTGTGTACCGGGGATAGATATCTTCCCACATCCCGCTTCCTATCCCCAGAAAAGGGTGGTCCAGGAATATCTTTATGGCCGAAGTCCAGAGATCTACACTGACAAAGTCCGACGCTGCGGCATTTGCAATAATGTCCCCGCCCGCAAACCATCCCTGATACCTTTGCGCAACCATATCCCATACATAGGGAATTTTCAGTATTACAACCGATGCCGTGATCATAGCAACCGGAAGTAAAAGGTACCGCATTTTAGATTTCGCATAAAAAAAGAGGAACGGCAAGGTAATAATAAGACTCATTTGAGCGCTCCTGTTTCTGGATAAAGCGATCACCGCCAAACATATTATAATGAGAGACATATAAAGCCCTTTTATAAATAATTTTTTTGTGTAAAGCCACACGCTTATCAGAAGGGGCAATAAAATAAGGGTCAAAATGGAAATCAGATTTACATAACCTGTAACTGTGGTGGCCAGGTCACTCCTGAATAACTCCCCTGTCTGCCCGTGAAATCCTCCTTCGCGCCAGAAAAAATATATACCCATTAAAAGTTCGGCAATTCCGCTGAACAAAACCGCCCCTAACAGCCATTTAAAGTCTTTAACAGTCCTGACCCTGTCAATGAAGATAAACAGCAGCATAAAGGGAAGAAAACCATCCCGGTACAGATACTTAAGACTTGTCGACGGGATGGGAGAAAATACCCCGGATATCAACAGGAAAAATGAAAATATTAAAAACAATTTCTGGATCCCGGCAATTTCAAAGGGTTCTCTCCTGACTACCTTATGAGCGATTACGGCGAGGCACATTAACAGCCACACGACCTCATACGGCATTAAAACATTCAGAAAATGGATCTCGTAAGGATCATCCGACAGGTCCCATCTGAAATAATGCTGAACAAAAAGGATTAAAGGATAAAGAGCCAGCAGGACAACAAGTCCTCTACAATCATCATATCTTACTATAAAAATAAGAGACACCAGCAGCCCAAGGATACAAATAAACCCCGCCAGCACATAAATGGCCCCTAAATAAGAAAATTGCGTTATGATCGAGGCAAATAAGAAGACGAAAAAAAGGATCATGAGGAGGGAATTAAAAGAGAGACCGGGACGGTCCTGAAAAAAGGAAAGGGATATGCCCCAATTTTGTTTTAGATACAGAATAAAAAAAATGCCCCAGAAGAACAGGGCGGGAACCAGGGCATGCTGGAAAAAGTGGCCTAATGATACGAATGAAGAAATCTCCTGGACCATGTTGGAGCTGAAGTATGTCGCAATCAGGAACAATACGGCCAACGGTATTTTTTTGCTGTTCATTATGCCTGTCCGGCCTTCTTCCAGAACTTGAACAAGGGTTTCTTCCCGTTGCCTGTGGGAGCATCGTCGCCGTAATAATAGGAATAATAATTGTAGTAGCCGTATCCGTTTGAGGGTCTGTCTTTATTTATTATTGCGCCCGCAACGTTTACGCCTACAGAGCGGAATTTTCTGATGGTCTGTTCGGCTGCGGGAAGTTTTGTGACGCCGAGCTCTAATACAATAAAGGTTGCGTCAGCCAGCCTGCCCAGGAGCTGGGCGTCTGTTACCGGGAGGGTCGGCGGAGAGTCCAGAAGAATGTAGTCAAACTCTTCCCGCGCTTCATCCAGGAAGTCTTTTAAATTCTGCTGGCTAAGCAGCTCTGAGGGATTTGGAGGGATGAGACCCGCGGGAATTATGTAAAGATGTTCGATGCTTGCTGTTTCTGTAATTTCGTTAGCTGTCGCCTTCTGTGTAAGCAAGTGGGTTATGCCGGGCTCTTTATTTATGCCGAATATTTGATGAATTCTCGGTTTACGCAGGTCCAGGTCAATAATTAAGGTCCTGCTTCCCATAAGGGCCAGGGTTATGCCGAGATTGGCCGTAATCGTTGTTTTGCCCTCCGATGCCTCGGAAGAAGTAAGATGAAATATCTTACCCTTCTTTTCCATAACGGCAAATTGTAAATTGGTCCTTAAAGAGCGGAAACTTTCGGCTGTAATGGATTTTGCCGACTCCAGTGTAATCAGGGATGAGTGGTTTGCATGGACCGCCTCTTCACCCGTAATAAATTCTGCTTTGTTTGCCTGGACAACCGGTATACGACCGAACACGGGGAGCCCGAGCCGTTTTTCCACATCGTAAGTGAATTTTATAGAATTGTCCAGGTAGTCAATAAAAAATGCAAGGGCCATGCCGCCTATCAGACCCACTATCATTGATAATATAATGTTCAGCATTACATTCGGCATCACAGGCCTCAAGGAAGCAACAGCCTCATCAACTATCTGCGTCTGGGAAAGCGTAGAAGCGGACATGATATTGGCTTCATTCACTTTTTCCATGAGAAATTTGTGTAAGGAGCTGCTTACCTCAACATTGCGCGTCAAGTCAGCGAGTTTTTTCTCTCTGTCGGGAAGTTCCCTGAGCTGTGTTTTGAAGCGTTCAATCTCTGCCGATAAATTCTCTGTTTTATTTTCCAGGGATTTCAAGATATTCATTATGGAAGAATGCGCCCTGCCCCGCAGCGCATTTATTTCTGCGGACAGCGCAACGACCTGCGGATGTTTTTCAGTATAGTCGGAAAGAAGGGATTGCCTGTTGACTTCCAATGAAGATAGTCTGATAATCATATTTTCGACCACCGGGTCATTAAAAACACTCAGGGCTGAAGGCGAGACAGAAGATATATTCTTCCGTATTTCTTCATAAAGAGAACCGACCTGATATTTTTCCACTTGAAGCTGGGCCCTCGCTTTTTCCAGGTCCGTAACATTCTTTATAATAGCCCTGGTCCCTTCACCGAGGTCTGTCACGCCGGCGCTGCTCTTATATTCCGCCAGCGCTGAAAGGGAATCGTCCACTTTCCCCTGCACCGTATCAAGCTGCTTATCAACAAAATGTATAACCTGTAAGGCCTGCTGGCTCCTGGCCCTGATATCATGTTGGCGGTAAAATTCCACAATGCTGTTTGCCATATCGGCAGCCATCTGTTTATTGCTGTCACGAGTGCTTATCTTTACAACATTTGTACTCTTTACAGGCGCTACCGACGTAGCAGCCATTAATTTGTTTACAGAGCTGTAGAAACTTTCTTTTTTTATTTTAAAAGATGCGTCGCGGCCGGCCCCGGCATTATTAAGAGTAAATGAGATATCTTTACCTCCGGAAAAAGGATGTCCTGTCCTTCCGCTTCCGATGACTTTATCTTTATCCAAACTGTCATCTGTAACAATAAACCTCTCGTTATCCTGGAATGTCACCGCAAAAATTTTGCCTATACGATTATCCGGTATTGTCACATCGGTGATTTGTGGATTGAGATTTCCGGAAACGTCAAAAATATTTATATCGTAATAGAGTTTTTTTACAACTTTCTCGGCAATCGTCCTGCTCTTTATCATTTCTATTTCTGTTTGGACCTTTGAAGGCTTCATGCCTGCAAACTCGGTAAGTATGTTGGTCCCTTCCCAGGGTTCTTTTTCTTCAATAAGCAGGGTAGTGTCGGATTCATAGATAGGGGTCATCCTGTAAGTGCTTACTGCAACAGTCGCCACAAGTACTGTAAAAAATATGATGACCACCCATTTTCTCCGGATTAGAACTTCGAGGTAGTCATAAAGATGTATGTCTTTTTTATCTTCCGGATACGATTGTGGTATAGTGTTCATATTGAGAGTTACCTTTCCTTTAAATTCTGGGCCCTGGATTTATAAATCTATTTATGTAATGCGAATAAACGGTTCCTCATCTTCACCGGCTCCGGCGCAGACACTTGTTCTCCGTTTATGATGTTTGAGGGGGTGCCGACGACCATTCGTAAGGCATTATCAGTGCCGACAAGCTTTATAGCTATTTTCAACGCTTTCGAAAGAACAGGAGGCCGCCTCCTGACCGAATGAGAGTCTGTGGCAATAACATGAGCAAGATTATGCTTCAAAAGAGAAACAGCGCATTTTTCCGCCTTTTTACCGAACTCCCCCGTAAGACTCATAGCCGTTATCTGCAGTAAGGCGCCCTGCCTGATAAAGTCATAAAGCATATCCATGTTCTCCTGGATTGCCTCATTTCTTTCGGGATGACTGAATATGGGAGTAATACCGTATAATTTTAAATCCCATATGAAATCAGACAGATTTGGCGGCAATCCAAAGGAAGGCAATTCAAGTATTATATAGCGGTCGCCGTTATTTACCGTCATTACTCTCCTGCTTTTAATATCATCAAGAAGATTGAAATTAACATGGACATCTGAACCCGGAAGCACTGTAAGAGGTATTTTTTCTTCTTTCAGTGTCTTGTTAAGCTGCCGTACTTCTCCGAGTATTTTATCTGGGTGGATGTTAAACACACCGTTATTGGAATGCGGGGTTGCAACGATAGTATCAATGCCTTCATGCACTGCGATTTTTGCCATAGTAAGGGACTTTTCGAGGGTGTCGGGACCATCATCTATTGCCGGCAATATATGACTATGTATGTCAATCATCACTAAATCCGGGAAAAAGGACTTATCTTCCGCAAGCTACCTTGCCAGATTCTCAACAGTCAAACCAAACAGGATTGTCTGCAATGAAGGCGTAATCTGTTCAAGTATCTTGTTCCATTCACCGACGAGGGATGCAGGGACGAACACAATATCCTCGGAATGGAGTTCTATATTCTCCGAAATGTTCCCCTCGATGATTCTATTGAAATCGACTGTAATGATCGTGGGCTTTTCAAGACCGCCCCGGATGATTTTAATATTACTTTTCTTTGCGGAGACCTTAAAATCTCCGGCGCTTCCTATTACCTCTGCCACTGTCAGAAGCTTGCCGGCAAACGGGATAACGCCGGGGCTCTTAACTTCTCCTATGACATAAACCCTCTGGTCCTGTATATTGGGTATGTAGACAATGTCTTTTCTTTTAAGGTCGAGGTTGTATTTGAGATCGCCTTCTGTAATAAGGGTATGAAGGTCTATCGGGATGATCCTGTCCCGCCTGATTATATATACGCCCTTTAAATTAGCCTTATCTGTAAGACCGTCAGCCTTGGCTACAGCTTCCAGCAAGGTCGTTTTGCCCCTTAAATAAATGACACGGGGTTTATTTACTTCACCCAGAATAGAGACATCCCGGCTGCCGTATTCTTTTACCTGTATGTCGATTTTGGGGTTCGTGATGTACTCCTTAAGCTTTTCAATAATATTTTGCTGTAAATCCGGAATGGTGAGTCCCGCAGCCATTAAGTCTCCGATCAGGGGATACGAGATCATGCCGTCGTCGCGAATCTCCGCATCACGGGTGATGTCGGTGGTGCCTTTTACCGGGTCCTGCCGTCCAAAAACAGTGATAGTCAGAATATCATGATAGCCGAGGTAGTATTCTTCCCTGCCTTCAAGCGCTTCTTCTTTTGGAGAGAGCGGATGGGTCTCGTCCATCTTCTTTATCAGAAAAGGGGACAAATAGATAGGATTGACGGATTTTCTCTGTTCAGCCGACATCTCCCGTGGCGTCGTTTCCAGGACACCCCCATTATTGGCGCCGGCTATCGACTGGTAACTTTTATCTTCCCATTTAACATGCGTGACAGTAGAACAGCCGGCGGCGGCAAAAGAAAAAGAAAAAACCAGGATAAGATAAAAGGGCGCCATGCTGTATAACCTTTTGTAACTCAGCCTGCGATTGATGTCATGTGTCATCTATTATCTGCCTTTCTATTTATAATTGTGAAACCACCTTGCCTGCAAGGTGTCTAATAATTTAATCATACTTGTTTTACTCAGTGCCCGGCCTGTTTTAAACCCACTGCTCCGCCCTTTCGGTTACATGAGCGGTTTTTGCGTCATATAACTTAAAGGGCTCGTAACAGTTACGATACCGGCACGAAGCCGCATATCGCACTATTCCTTTTACTGCTGACAGGGATTCCGGAATAAACTGAAATATTCAGAGGGATTAGTTAAACAGAAAGCAAATGATCTGCCCCTCCGGCACATAACTGTTTAATCCTTAACTTTTTTCCGTGTATCACCTTGCCATTTCCCTAATGGCAAGAAACATACCTGCCATAACATCTTGATAAATAAGGGGTCTCCATCTTTAAATGAGCGCCAAAAGAATGACTGCCGACAAAACAGTGGCAAAGCAGCCCGGTTTATTCATGTGGAACACCGTTGCATCTTTTTACTGAAACGTGTTAAAACCTACTATGTCTAAAAAAATCGTTATAGACATCGAGACTGTCGGCAGGGATTTTGAATCACTCGATAATATCTCAAAGGAATATCTCCTGAAATATGCTGAAACTGAAGAAGACGTAAAAGCCGCTAAGGAAGGTCTCGGTTTTTCGCCGCTCACAGGGGAGATTGTCGCCATAGGCATGTTGAACCCCGAAACAAACAACGGCGCCGTGTATTTCCAGTCGCCTGAAATCCTCCAGGAGCCGTTAAAGGAAAACGGGATTGAATTCGTGCCTGATACCGAAGCCGGGATCCTCAGAAGATTCTGGGAAGCGGTAAGGCATTATGACCAGATCATAACCTTTAACGGCAGGGGGTTTGACGCGCCTTTTATAATATTGCGTTCCGCGATCCATAAGATAAAACCCGCAAAAGAGCTGATGCCCGCCAGGTACAGCCTTTCACATGTCGACCTGCTTGATGTGCTCACCTACTACGGTTCCGTGAGAAGGAAGTTCAGTCTGCACATGTGGTGCAAGGCCTTCGGGATCAAAAGCCCGAAAGAGGACGGCGTTTCCGGATATGAAGTGAGAGACCTTTTCCTGAAGAGGGAATACCTTACGATCGCCAGGTACTGCACCGGTGATTTGTACGCGACAAAGGAGCTCTTTGAGTACTGGAATGAATATGTCAGGTTCTCTCCTAACGGCTAAAGGCAAAGGGCTAATGGCTAATGGCAAAAGGGAAAGAATTGCTGTCTTTGCCTTTGATCTTTTCCTTTCGCCCTTCGCCCTTTGCCCTTCGCTTCCGCTAATGTGATCCCGCTGATTGACAGCCCTTCCGCATGCTAACTATAATCATTTGATATGAAGAGTATGATCGTAAAGACTTTACTGCTCCTTCTCGTGCTCGTCACCGGCACGGCGACCGGCGGGTACTTCGCTCTTGTCAAAGGAGTGCCGCAGATAGAAGAGATCAGGGGATATGTCCCGGCCCATGGGACAAAAGTTTATGCCGACGACGATACCCTGATCGGCGAATTCAAGGTCGAAAAGGGCATATATGTCCCCATCAGCAGGATACCGGAGAACCTGATAAGGGCCTTAATAGCCGTAGAAGATTCAAGGTTCTGGCAGCATAAGGGTGTGGATTATATCGCCATTGCAAGGGCGCTGCTGAAAGACGCGCTTGCCGGAAGGATTAAAGAAGGGGCAAGCACCATCACCCAGCAGCTTGCGAAGGTCATTTTCCTGTCCCCGGAAAAGACAATAGCGCGGAAGATGAAAGAGGCCATCCTGGCGTTCAGGCTTGAGAAGAATCTCTCGAAGGAGGAGATCCTCGAGTTGTATTTCAACAGGGTCTACTTCGGTCACGGGGCTTACGGGATCGAGATGGCGGCGCGCACATATTTCGCCAAATCCGTTTCCGACGTGTCCCTTGCCGAGGCCGCCCTCCTGAGCGGGCTTGTCAAGGCCCCCAATAAATATTCGCCATATAATGATCTTGATATGGCAAAGGAAAGACAACGCGTTGTATTGAAGAGGATGCAGGAGGAAGGTTACATAACCGGCGAAGAAGCAGAAAAAATTTATAAGCAGCCTCTTAATCTTTCAAGCATAAGAACGGAGCGTTATGCGCAGGGTTATTTCCTTGAATACGTCAGGAATTATCTTGAAGGCAAATACGGCGTGGAGATAATCTACAGGGGGGGTCTCAAGGTCCATACTACCCTGAGCAAATCGATGCAGTCCGCCGCTGCCGCCTCCCTTCAAAACGGGCTCAGAGAACTGGATAAGCGTCAGGGATACAGGGGACCCTCAGGACACAAGGATGTGGACCTGAAGAAAGAGCCGGGTCTCTCCGGAAAGGCAGTCATGAAAGAGGGTGACATGATGAGCGCCGTTGTTCTTGCGGCGTCCGACTCGCATGCAACGGTCCTGGCAAGAGGGGTTGCCGGAAGGATATTTATCCAGGATTCGCTGTGGGCCGGGAAGGTTATCGATGCAAACGGCAAGGTGATCAGGGAATATAAAAAATTCAGACTGTCCGATGTCCTGAAAACAGGCGATGTAATAAGAGTCAGGATTAAAAATATAAATGGCGGCGAGCCGGTGTTTACGTTGGAGCAGGAGCCGCTTGCGCAGGGCGCGGTGATTACCATAGAGCCTTCGACAGGCTACATCAGGGCCATGGCCGGCGGATATGATTTCAGCAAGAGCGAATTCAACAGGGCGGTGTATGCAAGAAGGCAGGCAGGTTCTGCGTTTAAACCGGTAATTTATGCGGCGGCCATGGATAACGGGTATACACCGGCGACTATTATTGATGATGGGCCGATAAGCTACTCTACTGAACAGTTCGGGGAGTGGAAACCTGAAAATTATGACAGGAAATATCACGGCCCGACCAGGCTTAGAGAGGCGCTCGCGTATTCAAGGAACATCGTTACCATCAAACTCCTGGAACAGGTCGGGGTCCGCGAAACCATCAAATTCGCCAACACTATCGGCATCCAGGGCGCTTTACCTTACAACCTCTCCCTGGCCCTTGGGAGCTTAAGTGTATCTCCCCTTGAGCTGACATCAGCTTTTTGTGTATTTGCAAACAGCGGCACAAGGATGAGCCCGATAGCCGTTAAATATATTGTGGACCGGGACGGAAACGTCCTTGAAAACAATGAGCCCAGGGGGGTTACGGCAATAAGCCCCCAGACGGCGTTCCTTACAACATCCATGCTTGAGGATGTTGTGAAATACGGCACAGCCAAACGCGCAAAGGCTTTGCAAAGGGAGGCTGCCGGGAAAACCGGCACTACAAATGATTACAGGGACGCATGGTTTATCGGCTTTACCCCCGAACTGGCGACAGGCGTATGGGTAGGGTTTGATAATATGCGCCCTCTGGGAGCAAAAGAGACCGGGGCAAAAGCGGCCCTTCCGATATGGATTGATTTCATGAAGCAGGCGTTGACCGGCGTTTCCCCATTTGGCGCAGAGGATGAGGGAATGAGTTCATTCCCTGTGCCGGACGGCATAGTCACTGCCGTAATAGACCCTCTCACAGGGCTTCTCGCCACCGGCGACTCTGAAAAAATGATAGAATTTTTCAAGGAAGGCGGGGCCCCGAGAGGCTATTCAACAAAGGCCCAGAGAGAAGCGGCGAAAAAAAGGAAACCGGCGTTAGACGATGCGGAGAGCGATGATCATGAAGTTGATTAATAATCAGTGTCTATGTGTTTAATTATTTTTTTAAAAGGAGGACGATATGAGAACAGTCGCTATGGTTTTAGTAATCCTGTCCCTGTCATTCTCACCCTGCCTGGCGCAGAAGCCGCCGATGGAAAAGGCGTATTCTTACTATTTCCAGGGGGAAATGGAGGAAGCAATCGCCATTATGAAAGAGGAAGCTGAAAAAAACCCCGATCCCCAAACTTATTACTTCATCGGCTACGCGTATTACAAAATGAAAAAGATGGACCTTGCAAAGGAGTATTTCGACAAGGCGTATCAGATGAAGGCTTTCTACGCGCCGGAGACTAAAGAGAAGAAATAATTAATCGATCCACTTTAAAGCCCTGCCCTTCTGACAGGCGGTGTGTTTCTGCCAGCGCTCTCCTTTTGCCCTGAAATCGGTGCGGAAGTGCGCCCCCACGCTCCCTTTCCGGAAAAGGGCCGACTCCGAGATTAGATGCGCGACAGTCAGCATATTTTTCAATTCAAATTCCCGCCTGTTCCGGGAAGGCATTTCCATGATGAACTGTTTCCTGTCGAGCCATTTTTTAGCGAGGGAAAGAGATTCTTCGCATCGTATAATCCCGACTTTGTTCCACATGAATTGTCTCATCGTGCTCCTTGTTTTTTCAACATCGAAAGTTGAGGCGGGAGGAAGGGCCCCTGCTGCGTCTTCCGTCCCTGCACTTATACCGGCAATATCCGTTTTTTCCCCCTCAATATATCTTGCCGCCTTCCCCCCGGCGCGCGCGCCGAATACAAGTCCTTCAAGGAGGCTGTTTGAAGCAAGGCGGTTTGCCCCGTGGACCCCGGTGCAGGCTACTTCGCCCGCCGCGAAAAGCCCTTTGATGCTGGTCTCCCCTTCGATGTTCGTGCATACACCGCCCATAATGTAATGGGCGGCAGGCGAAACCGGGACCGGCTCTTCGGTAATATCGATGTCATACTGAAGGCACGTGGCGTAAATTACAGGAAAACGTTTCTTTATGAAATCCCCGTCAAGGTGCGTGAGGTCCAGGTAGACATGTTTTGAATCCGTCTTGACTATTTCTGAAACAATCGCCCTTGAAACAGCGTCCCTCGGCGCAAGTTCAGCCATATCATGGTATTGAGGCATAAACCTTTCTCCGGATAGATTTTTCAAAACCGCGCCCTCTCCTCTCATCGCTTCACTGAGGAGAAAAGGCGGCGCGGCCGGGGAATAAAGGGTCGTAGGGTGGAATTGAATAAATTCCATATCGGTAATCAGTGCCCCCGCCCTGTACGCGATTGCTATGCCGTCGCCGGTCGCGATCATCGGGTTTGTGGTCCTTGAATAAACCTGGCCTGCTCCGCCTGTCGCCAGTACCACCGCTTTGGCAAAGATGTTTATGACCGAATCGCCCCTGAGGACAGTTGCGCCTATGCACCTGTCGTCATCCATGATCAAATCGAGGGTAAACGCGAAATCATATCTTGAAATAGAAGGACTGGTCCGGGCCTTGTGGATAAGGACGCGCTCGATTTCTTTTCCCGTCGCGTCGCCGCGGGAATGGAGGATCCTTTTCCGCGAGTGCGCCGCTTCTCTCGTAAAAGAGAGTTTGCTCCCCTCTCTGTCGAATTCCGCCCCCCATGATATGAGCTCGAGTATAAGTCCCGGCCCTTCTTCAACCAGGATTTTTACCGCGCTTTCCCTGCAAAGACCGTCTCCCGCCTTTATGGTGTCTTCATAATGGATGCCGACTTCGTCTTCATCGCTCAGGGCTACGGCGACCCCTCCCTGCGCGTACTCAGTGCTGCTTTCAGTCTGCTTATCTTTTGTAAGCACCAGCACGCTGCCTTTTGAAGCAAGTTCAATAGCGGCCCTCAGCCCCGCAACCCCGCCGCCGATAACAAGGAAATCCACAGTTCTCACGGAAGGAGTCATAATGGTTAAAAATAATAATGCATTTGGGAGGTTAAGTCAATTTATAAGATGAAAAAGATAAAAAACATGGTGACAGTCCAGTCACAGACGTTCATCAGCCTTTATCAGGAAAACCATCAGGACATAAATCCCCTGTTGTTGCAAATCTTCTCACAGAACAATGATATGTCGGAT
>QZKO01000016.1 GCA_003599505.1 Nitrospiraceae bacterium
GGCATCGATGTCGCGCGCGAAGCGCATGGCGCGGACGTCGGAATGTCTTCCGCATAGCGCGCCGCCTTGGACGGCGAAATCAGATAGACGAAGCTCTTGCCGCGCGCCTGCGCCAATTCCTGAATGTCGCGCAACGCCGAAGACCATGCGCTTAAGCGAGAAGGATCGAAGCGGCCGTCACGCGCGCAAAATTCGTCGATATAGATACGTAAAGATTAACGGCAGCCCGGCAGACTTCGAAGGGCCTGCTCTATGGGGAAAACGGAAGGGTCAAAGCAATCACGGGATCCCCTTTGATTTCTACGGCATAAAATTCGACAGCGGAGGCAGCACGGTTACGTATTCTTTTACGACCGCATTAGACCCTGTGTGGGGCAACTTTTATGCCAAGAGCGGAAAGGACCACGGGAACTGGATAAATGCCCGTAACAACGCCCTCGGTTACGAAGGGTTTGAAAGCATGGACAAGCTCGATTTTATCCCCCGTCCTGACGGCGGCGCCAACCCGCCTGTTGTTCCGGAGCCGGTGAGCTCTATTCTCTTTGTTGCAGGTTGCGCAGTCCTCGGCGGAAGGGTTTACCTGAGGAAAAGAAATCTTTAATCTTTATCCCGCCTTCGGCAGGTCTTTAAAAACCTTCCACGTTTTCAGCAGGTCCACAGCCCGCTGGAGCTGAACATCATCTTTTTCGGACAGTTCCGAAGGGGTTTCCGGCGCTTCCAGGTCCTGTTTTTCTTCTTCAGTGTCTTTTAAGGCAGGTTCTTTCTCTTTTATAACATCATTCTTAAGATGCTGCCTCAGGTCTTTTTCCCTGATGACCGGATGGGTCTTGACCTCTCCGTTTATTTCGGGCTTGACCATAATATCAGGCGTAATACCGGTCGTTTGAATGGACCTTCCTTTCGGAGTGTAGTACCTCGCTGTCGTCAGACGCAACGCGGAGCCGTCGCTCATCGGGATAACCGTCTGCACTGAGCCTTTTCCGAAGGTCTGGGTCCCAAGCACGACGGCGCGGTTTGTGTCCTGCAGGGCGCCGGCAACTATTTCAGAAGCGCTGGCGCTTCCTTCATTGACAAGCACAATCATCGGGTCTTCGACATATCGTGTGCGGATTGTATGGAATTCCTGCTTCTCTCCGCTTCTGCCTTTTATATAAACTACAAGCTTCCCTTCCGGGAGAAACTGGCTCGTGACTTCCACAGCCCCGTTTAAAAGTCCCCCCGGGTTGTTCCTGAGGTCGAGTATCAGGGAGGATATATTTTCTTTTTTCAGGTTTTCAAGGGCGCCTTCAAGGTCCTGGTTGGTCTTTTGCTGAAATTGCGTGAGCTTTACGTATCCTATGCTGTCGTCGAGCACTTTATATTTTACGCTCTTAAGCTGAATGACGTCCCTCACAATGGAAAGGTCCTGTGTTTTTTCCCATCCCTCTCTGATTATGGTTATCGTGACAGGAGTGCCTCTGGGACCTCTCATTTTTGTTACGGCGTCCTGCAGAGTTATATCTTTTGTCGATTCTCCGTCAATTTTAATTATCTTGTCTCCCGCCTTGACGCCGGCTTTATATGCCGGGGTGTCTTCTATCGGCGCTATGACCGTCAGCATCTTGTCTTTTATGCTTATTTGTATGCCGAGCCCTGAAAATTCCCCTTTTGTATCTATCTGCATCTCCTTGAAGGCCTCGGGGGGCATAAAAGATGAATGAGGGTCAAGCTGGTTGAGCATGCCTTTTATGGCGCCGTGTATGAGCTCCTTTTCGTCCACTTCTTCCACATAATTCTGTTTTACTACGGAAAGGGTTTCGGTGAATGTTTTGATCTTGGAATAGTGCTCGCTTTCACCGGCGATGACTCTTCCCATGAGACCGTCTTTGCCCATGAGAAATCCGGTCAAAGCAAGCGCCGTAATCAAGAACATAACGAAAGATCCTTTGTGTCTGAACATCCTACCTCCGGTTACCTTTAATAATTCCGTAAAACGTTTCATTCAGGGAATCTTATCGGTTGTTTTTCTTTGTTTGTTTTTTCAGCCATCCCATCGGGTCGACCGGTTTTCCTCTGTATCTGATTTCGAAATAAAGGGTCGGGACATTCAATAACCCCGATTCGCCTGTTTTCCCTACAATGGCTCCTTTTTCAATTATATCACCCGGCTTGCTAAAAATCTCGGACAGGTGGCCGTATAGTGTATGATAACCGCTGCCGTGATTGATTATCAACAGAAGCCCGTAACCCTTGAACCAGTCGGCGTAAACCACGCTGCCGTCTGAAACCGCTTTCGGCTCTTCTCCGTGGTCCGCCCTGATCTCTATGCCGTTTTTAAATACCGGTATATTGTACTGGGGGTCGTAATATTTTCCAAAGGCGACCGCGACTTCCCCGTCTATTGGCCAGTCCAGGCGCCCTTTAAGGGCCCTGAAGCCTTTGCCGTCAAGAAGCTTAGCGGGTTTTTCTTTTTCAAGGCGCTGGATCATCTCACGGAGTCTCACGGAGGACTCTTCGAGCTCTTTCACCATTGACTCGTACGAGCTCCTCCGGCTTCTGACCGACGCGAGGAGTTTGTCTTTGCCGGCGAGCTCCGCGTGCAGCTCATTTCTCTTTTTCTGAACATTCGCCCTGCTGATATCGAGATTGGTCCTCAGGACTTCGAGGTCCTTTTTCTTCGCGTTCATACCGTTTATTTCGCCGATAAAGGTGTCTATCGATTTTTTGTCCTGATGTGAAAGCAGGCTCATATATCTGCTCTTTTTGAGCAATTCCTGATAATCACCGGCGGTGATCAGCACAAGAGCCTTTCCGCCGTACTGCTGTTTATATAAGGTCCTGAGATGCTCCCTCATCACCTGTCTTCTCTGTTCCATCTTCCCGGCAAGCTCCGCAATCTCTTCTTCAAGGGTACTGATCTGCAAGCGGGTTTTGGTGATGCGGTTTTCATAGTCCTTCAGCTCTTTCTGCTTCTGCCTTATGTTTATGTTTATTTTTTCCAGATCGGAGAGCACTGATTTCTCCTGCCTGATTGTTTCCTGTACCTGCTGTTTTCTCTTTTTAAGATTTTTTTCAATTACGGAAAGTTCTTTGGAAGGGTCGGCGGCATTGGCAAAGGGGCAAGGGGCAAAGGGCAAGGGGCAAGGGATAAAGGAAAAGAAAAAGACAGTTAATAAAATTATTATTGCTTTTTTTTTATGCCTCATAATAATGCACGATATTGCACGGCTGGGTTTAAACCCGCCCTACTTAGTATTTAATCGTCCCCACCGCGACAAAACTTCCCAGAAAGCTCATAAGGGCGCCGGCAAGCGGCGCCGGCATATACGCCTTGAGCGGCAGGGGGACCATGACGATATTGATTGAAGGCAGGAACCCGGCAACTTTACTCATGACGAGAGAATAAACACCGAAAAGGCCGAGGGCGCTGACTGCCCCGGCCATAATGCCGATAAAAAGACCTTCCAGCAAGAAAGGCAGTCTTATAAAGCTTCTTGTGGCCCCTAACAGCTTCAGGGTTTCAATCTCGTCTTTCCGTCTGTAAAAAAAGATTTTTATGGTGCTGTATGTAATAAACGCAATGGCAATAAAGACGGCGCCACCAAGGAAGACCACGCTGACCTTCATGATGTTCGCAAGGGCGTTTAAGGATGAAAGCCATTTTTCACCGTACTGGACCTCTTCCACTCCATTGAGACGTTTTATCTCTGACGCCTTCCGCTGCACAAAGACGGGGTCCAGCCGCTCTTGTTTAAGTGTAAGCTCAAAAGATGAGGGAAGGGGGTTGTCTTCAAAACCTTCGAGCACCGGACTCTGCTCTCCCAGTGTCAGGCGCAGTTCTTCCAGGGCCTGCTCTTTAGAGATGTACTTTATTCCCGAGATATCGGCATCGTGCCGGAAAAACGCCGTCAACGTATCTTCAGCCTCTTTGCTTAACCCGTCATTGAGGTATACGACCAGACCGAAGTCCCTGGACCAGCGCTTCAACACGGAGTCCAGGTTGTGCGTGATGGTGGCAAAGGCGCTGATTATAAGAAGGCCGATGCTGATTGAAAGGACCGTGAGGAGGTTTATCCATTTTTCGCGCCAGAGGCTTTTCAGGGAGGTCTCAACAGAATATAAAAAGATTCTCATTCTATGCGCTCCTTTTCAATACGGGCGTCCTTCAGGTAGAACACCCTGCGTCCCATGCCGTGAAAGAGTGAGTCGTTATGCGTGGCGATCAGCACCGTGGTGCCTTTCGCGTTTATTCCCCTGAAAAGTTTCATGATCGCCCCGGAGGTTTCCGCGTCGAGGTTGCCGGTTGGCTCGTCCGCGAGAAGGACCGTGGGCTTGGCGACCATGGCCCGCGCGATGACGACCCTCTGCTGTTCCCCGCCGGAGAGGTGCTGGGGGAATATGTTTTCTTTATGCTTTAATTTGACTTCTTTCAGGACATCGCCGACATACTGCTTTATTTCCTGGGGGTGCATGTCGTGAATTCTCAGCGCGAGGGCGACATTATCGAAGACTGTTTTATTCATCAGAAGCCTGAAGTCCTGGAAAACGATGCCTACATTGCGTCTCAGGAAAGGGATAGTGCCCGGTTTTATTTTTTTCAGGTCCCAGCCCGCGACAACGATCTCGCCTTCATCGGGACGCTCGGCGCAGTAGACAAGCTTCAGGAGGGTTGTTTTTCCCACGCCGCTGGGCCCCGTTAAAAAGGCAAACTCTCCTTTTTCGATACTGAGAGAGATGTCTTTCAGGACTATGTCGCTGTCATAAGACTTTGAGACGTTTGTAAACCGGATCATATTAATAGGTCTTATAAGTCATATAAGACTTATAGCTTTTCTAACCGTCCTCACCATATCCTCAGGGGTCAGGCCGTGGATTTTCAGCAGGTCGTCCGGATTCCCGGAGCAGCCGAAGGTGTCCCTGATACCTATCCGTTTTACCGGGACCGGATGGTTTTCCGAAAGAAACTCGCACACTGCTCCGCCGAGTCCTCCTATAATGGAATGCTCTTCGGCGGTAATTATGAGTTTTGAGCTCCTTGCAACCGACAGGAGGGTCTTTTCGTCAAGAGGTTTTATCGTAGACATATTTATAACCCCGGTGTCGATGCCGTCTTTTTTAAGAATTTCCGCTGCTTTTATGGCAGTGGCAACTGTTATACCCGCGGCAATTATGTTGACGTCCTTCCCGACATGAAACGTGAAAGCATTTCCGATCCTGAACCTGTAATCATCGGGCATTACGTAAGGGACTTTCGCCCTCCCGAGCCGCACGTAGACCGGTCCTTTATATTCAGAGACAGTGTTTATGACTGAGGCTGTTTCAGTCGCGTCAGCGGGGACTATCACCGTCATATTCGGCAGCGACCTCATCAGGGAGATGTCTTCAAGCGCCTGATGGGAGGCCCCGTCTTCGCCGACGGTTATGCCTCCGTGCGTTGCGACGAGTTTAACGTTTGTATTTGAATAACAGACAGTCAACCGTATCTGGTCCCAGGCCCTGCCGGTTTCAAAAACCGCAAAGGTGGATGCAAACGGCACTTTCCCCGCAAGGGAGAGTCCGGCGGCGGTGCCGATCATGTCCTGCTCCGCGATGCCCATATTGAAGAACCTGTCGGGAAACGCCTTCGCGAATTTTCCTGTCTTGGTCGACGACGAGAGGTCGGCGTCAAGGACTACAATGTCGGAACGCTTTTTGCCGAGCTCAAGCAGCACTTCTCCATATTCATCACGCGTGGCCTTCGGCTTCCTTTCTTCTTGCCCCTTGCCCCTTGCCTCTTGCCCCTTGTTTTCTCTCTCACCCATTGTGAATCTCCTTTACCGCTTTTTCATATTCCTCCGGCGTAGGCGTAATCCCGTGATATTCTACTTTATCCTCAAAGAAAGATACACCTTTGCCTTTTGTGGTATTCGCGATGAGGACCGTCGGCCTGCCTTTGGTTTTTTCAGACGCGTCCAGCGCGCCGAGGATATCCTTCATGTTGTGACCGTCAACGTCGATCACATGCCAGCCGAAAGCGGACCACTTATCATGTATGGGGGCGATCCCCATTACTTTCTGCACAGGACCGTCAATCTGGAGGCCGTTGCTGTCCACTACCGCGCAGAGGTTGTCGATTTTATAATGGGCGGCGGTCATGGCGGCTTCCCATACCTGTCCTTCCTGTATCTCTCCATCGCCCATGATGCAGTATACCCTGGCAGGGTTATTATCGAGTCTCAGTCCCAGGGCCATGCCGTTCGCGACAGAGAGCCCCTGACCGAGGGAGCCGGTGGAGACCTCTATGCCGGGAAGGCTCTTGCAGCATGGGTGACCCTGAAGCGGAGATTCTATCTTCCTCAGATTATTGAGGACGTCTATGGGGAAATATCCCGCTTCAGCCATAATCGCGTAGAGCAGGGGGGCCGCGTGCCCTTTTGAGAGAATAAACCTGTCCCTGTCTTTCCAGTACGGGTCATCAGGGTTGAAGTTCATCCTGGAAAAATAAATGGCGACAGCCACGTCGACCGCCGACAAAGAGCCGCCGGTATGCCCGGAGCCGGCTTTTGTCAGCATATGCAGGATATTGATACGCACTTTTTTTGCGATATCTTTGAGCTTATCGACATCGCTGACTTTCCCTTTTGTTATTACACTCATGAATCTTCTCCTAACTGTCAGGCGGGATGACATTTTTTACATGATATTTTTCGCTGAACGGACCGAGCGTCGCGTGAAAAAAACTTCCGCCGGAGTTTATAATCAGACAATTATAGAATTTCGGGACATTGAGAAGCAAGGACGTAATGGAAAAGGCATTGCGCGCAACGCTCTGTACCGGTCAGTGGAATCGCGCGTCGCCTGGCGATACCGTCAACCTGATAGTAAATCTCATTAAACCGGTTGACAAATTTATATGAAACCTATAGATTACTACCTGCATAAAAGGCGCGGATAATGTGCCGATTCATTTCAGGAGGGAAGAGATAATGAAAAAGGTGGTATCGGTAGTCAATCTCAAGGGCGGGGTGGGGAAGACCACTACGGCGGTAAACATCGCGGCGTGCTGGGCTGAAATGGGGAAGAAGGTCCTTCTTGTCGATATGGACCCCCAGGGCAGCGCGAGTATAAGTCTCGGGGTCATGAACGAAGGCAATGAGCTCCTCGAGGCGCTGCAGAAAACTGCCGGACTGCCGGTTGTCGCTACGGAATTAGCGGGACTGGACCTGGTACCTTCAGGGATGGCGCTGGCAACAGCGGGCATGTGGCATGCCGACAGCAGAGGTAACGATATCCTTGCGCAATGTCTCGAACAGACCCCTGGAGAATGGGATTTTATCATTATTGATTGTCCGCCGAGCCTGGGGTTCCACACCATGAATTCTCTTATGACATGCCGTTATGTGATAATCCCGGTTGAGACCTCATTTCTCGGTTTAAACGGTTTGAAACAGATGGTCTCGGCCCTTGAATCTTTCAAGGCCCTGAATCCTGAAATTGAAATAGAGGCCGTTATCCCCTGCAGGGCGCACCGCCGCCGCCGCATCCACTGGGACATCATGGACACGCTTAAAGAGATGTTCCCCAGGAAAGTGTCTCCGATAATCCGCGAGAATGTTTCCCTTGCCGAGGCGCCCGGACGCGGGAAACCCGTGATCCTTACCGACCGCATATCCAACGGGGCGGACGACTACCGTCTTGTTTCCCTTTGGCTTGATGAACGCATCAACGGGACAGAGGACCCGGAGCTGAATCAGGTGCGCCAGCTTATCTCCTCGATATAAAATTGAACGCGGTCACAGGCGGCAGCCGTTGATTTTCCCTTGACCATTATTCCTCAAGCCTCTATACTGTTTACAATTACAGACTTGTCAGGGTATTCATAAACCGGACCGGAGGGAGAATGGACATTAACAGAGTCGTCATCCCCGCCGCGCTTGCGTTGCTGTCGGCGGCGGTATTATTTATTGTCAGGACGGTCGCTTTCAGACTCCTCCATAAGTGGGCAGGGAAGACTGAAACCAGGATAGATGATATCATAATCGGTTCAGTTAAAATGCCCTCTGTTTACTGGTGCGTAGCGATAGGTCTTTACATGGGGATTGCAGTTTCGGACCTCCCGGAACGGTACGTAATTTATCTCACCAGGGTAATTCATATCATTATCATATTCTCCATTACATTCGCCACGGCAAACCTGTCGGGCAAGCTGTTTAAAGATTATGTGCATAAAACAGCATTGCCCATACCTACGACAGGACTTGCGTACGGCATACTGAAAGGCGTGATTATCGTAATCGGGTTTCTGATAATCCTTTCAGTGCTCGGTATATCGATAACCCCTCTCATTACGGCCCTCGGCGTCGGCGGTCTCGCGGTCGCCCTCGCGCTTCAGGACACGCTCGCAAATTTATTTGCCGGAATCCATATCCTTGTGGAAAAGTCCGTCAGGATCGGAGATTTTGTTAAGCTCGAGACCGGGCAGGAAGGATATATTTATGACATTACATGGAGGACAACGAGGGTAAAGATGCTTCCGAATAATATGGTCATTATTCCCAACAGTAAACTTTCCCAGAGCATAGTGACAAATTATTACTTGCCTGAGAAGAGAATGTCTTTATTGATACCGGTAGGCGTGAGTTATTCTTCAGACCCTGGAAAGGTGGAAAGGGTCCTCGTTGAAGAGGCAAAAAAAGCAGTGGGAGATATCCCGGGGCTGCTCGGAGACCCGGAGCCTTTTGTCAGGTTTATCCCGGGGTTCGGCGACAGCTCCCTTGATTTCACTCTTATCTGCCAGGTCGGGGAATTCGTCGATCAGTACCTGGCCCAGCATGAATTGAGAAAGAGGATATTCAACAGGTTTAAAGAGGAAGGGATAGAGATACCGTTCCCGCACAGGACGGTTTACATGAGAGAGGAGAAGGAATGGAGGAAGTAAAAAACAACTAATCGTGATCCGTGACCGTGAAAAAAACGGACATGGACAACAGTAAAGGAGGGAGTAAAATGGACGAGAGAGATGTTTACATGGCAAAAGAGGCTATGCAGTCCGCGATGAAGAAGGGGCCCATAAGGCTGGTGCTGATTATAGTGGCAATTCTGGGGTTTTTCCTGTTTCTGAATCCATGGGTCCAGATCGGCGCGGGCGAAAGAGGAGTAGTCCTTAACTTTGGCGCTGTTCAGGAGAGCGTGCTTGGAGAAGGTTTGCATTTCAGGACACCTATAATGCAGAAAGTCGCCATAATGGATGTCAAGGTCCAAAAGGCAATGACTGATGCCGCGTCTGCCTCGTCTGATCTTCAGGATGTGACTTCATCTGTCGCGCTCAACTATCATGTCATACCTGACAAGGCGAATATCGTCTATCAGACCCTTGGGGTACACTTCAAGGAGCGTATAATAGACCCTGCAATACAGGAAGTAATGAAGGCTGTGTCTGCCAGATATTCAGCGGAAGAACTTATAACAAAGAGGCCGGCGGTAAGCGCGGAAATGCAGGAAACCCTTTCTAAAAGACTCCTGCCGCACAACATCGCAGTTGACGCGTTTTCTATTGTCTCATTCAGCTTTTCTAAAGTATTTACAGAGGCCATTGAGTCCAAGCAGACAGCGGAACAGCTTGCGCTGAAAGCAAAGAGAGACCTGGAGAGGATAAAGATAGAGGCGGAGCAGACGGTTACAGCAGCCAGGGCAGAGGCAGAGTCCCTGAAGCTGCAGAAAGCAAATATTTCACCGGACCTCATAGAGCTTAGAAAGATAGAGGCCAATCTCAAGGCCATAGATAAATGGAATGGAATCCTCCCGCAGGTTACAGGCGGGGGCGCCGTGCCGTTTATAGGCGTGGGGGAGCTTCAGAGAAAATAATCGGATGATCCCGGAGGAGTCAGATTGATCAAATTTATTATACCGGTCCTTATCGCGGGCATTGCCGGGGGCGTTATAGCAGTAAAAAAGGGTCGCAGCCCGATATGGTTTATACTGTGCGCCCTTTTCCCGCTCCTTATTATTGTTATTGCCCTGCTTCCACCTGTGGCGTCACAAGGGTATACAAAAAAGTGCCCTTACTGCGCTGAGGTCATTAAGGAGGACGCGATAGTCTGCAGGTACTGCGGCAGGGATTTGCCGATCGAGATGGTCAGGGTGTTACGGCGCAAGGATTAAACAATAACAGGTCCCTTACAGTTGTTTTGCTTCTTTAATTATCCGCTCGATATCGTCCCTGTCAAGCACTTCTTCTTTCATAAGGGCTTCGGCAATCCTGTCAAGGGTGTTTCTGTCGGCCTTCAGCACGTCTTCAGCTTTTGATTCGGCCTCGACTACTATCCTGTGTATCTCCTGGTCCATGAGCCACGCGAGGTCTTCGCTGTAGCGTTTAGGCAGGGCGAGCTCTCTTCCGAGGAAAGGATGTTCTTCAGCCCGCCCGAGGCTCAGCGGGCCTACTTTTTCGCTCATCCCCCATTGGGCCACCATTTTCTCCGCTAAAGAAGACGCCTCTTTCAGGTCATTCTGGGCACCGGTGCTCAGGTCGTTAAACACAAGTTTTTCCGCCACCCTTCCGGCAAGGGCCACGCTCAGCTTGTTCATAAGATACGTTTTCGGATAATAATGCCGGTCTTCCTCAGGCAGCAATTGCGTCACACCCATTGCCAGCCCTCTCGGTATAATGCTGACTTTGTGTATGGGGTCGGTGCCGGGCAGCTTGTGGGCCACAAGCGCATGTCCGGATTCATGATACGCGGTTATGCGTTTTTCGAGATCGCTGATGGACTCTTCCCTAACCGTGCCCATAAGCACTTTATCGCGCGCCTCTTCAAAATCTTCCATGTAAATTTTGTCCTTGTTTTTCCTTATCGCGATTAGGGCCGCCTCGTTTGCAAGGTTCTCAAGATCGGCGCCCGACATCCCCGGCGTTCCCCTTGACAGTTTTTCCATGTCAACGTTATCAGCGAGCGTTTTATTTTTTACATGAACTTCAAGAATGGCTTTACGGTCTTTCATCCCGGGTCTGTCGATTACGACATGCCTGTCAAAGCGCCCCGGTCTCAGAAGGGCGGGATCGAGCACGTCAGGCCTGTTTGTCGCGGCTATAACAATTACCTCTTCGTGAGATTCGAACCCGTCAAGCTCGCTTAAAAGCTGGTTCAGCGTCTGCTCTCTTTCATCATGTCCGCCTCCGAAGCCCGCGCCGCGCGTGCGCCCGACCGCGTCTATCTCATCTATGAAAATAATGCTCGGGGGATTGGCCTTTGCCTTCTGAAACATGTCTCTCACGCGCGAGGCCCCGACGCCGACGAACATCTCTATAAATTCAGACGCGCTGATGCTGTAAAAAGAGACCCCGGCTTCTCCAGCCACCGCGCGGGCCAGCAGGGTCTTCCCTGTGCCGGGAGGGCCTATGAGAAGAACTCCCTTTGGGACTTTTGCGCCGAGTTTTCTGAACTTCCCGGGATTTTTGAGAAATTCTATGGTCTCCTCAAGTTCCTTCTTTGAATTCTCCATCCCTGCCACATCTTTAAAAGTCACCTGTGACTTTTGAGCGTCATGCAGCTTGGCCCTGCTTGCTCCGAATGAAAAAAGCCCTCCAGGACCGCCCTGGATGCGCTGGGCGCCTCTCATGATCAAAAACCATATGCCGATAATCAGGACCCACGGCAGGAGACCTACGATAAACTGCCAGAAGGGAGACATTTTCTCCGCGGATTCGACATTTATGACGACGCCTTTCTCCCTGAGGGCCTGGAGGATACTCTCTCCCTGAAAAGCCGGAAGGGAAGTCCTGAAATATTTTATCTGCTGCGGGGCCTCGTATCCGGACACCTGGAGGGATCTTTCGTCACTGAGCTCGCCGCTTACCTGCAGGTCCTTGAGAGTGACAGACTTAATATTGCCGGAGGAGAGCTGCTCCATAAACTGGCTGTAACTGATATTAAATTCCTTTATGCCGTTGATAGAAGCGAGCTGACTCCAGACAAGCAGAAAGACGGTTGTGAGCAGCAATGCCAAAAGCAGTTTCCACTGCGGGCTCTTCATTTTATCGGATATAGACTGCTTGAGGTCATCCATTGTCACTTATTATATAACAGCAGCCTGATAAATCAACCAAGGCAAAAGGCGAAAGGCTAAAGGCAAACGGCAAGAGGCAAACGGCAAGAGGCGAGGGGCAAGGGGGATCTGAATATGATTTAAATCATATCCGGCACGCGATTTTGCCCTTATCGTTTTAATTATCAGAGCAGGGGCCGTGCCCGGGCCATTTTTCTTGGCCTTTGCCCATGACCCTTGCTCCTTAAAACATGGAGGTGTAATTATGGCCGTTGCGGAGAAAAAAATAGTTTGGGAAACGGACATGAACAAGGCCCTGTCCTGGGCAAGGTCCGAGAAAAAATATGTCTTGCTGGATTTTTACAACCCCGGCTGAATAGGCTGTCAGCAGATGGATGCAGTTACGTATCCCGACACAAAAGTAATCGAGTTCATCAATCAGCATTTTATCCCGCTGCGGGTGCCCGCTGACGCGAAGCCGTTGTCTGATGATTTTACGGTCAAGTGGACGCCCACTCTCATCACACTTGACCCGGACGGGAAGACACACCACAGGACCGTGGGATTCCTCCCGCCGGAGGAATTGATAGCGTCTTTGTACCTTGGCATCGCGAAGGCATGTTTTGACACAGAGCAGATTGACAAGGCGCTTGTATATCTCGACAATCTGCTGACGGAATATCCGAAGAGCGATTTCGCGCCTGAGGCGGTTTATCTGCAGGGAGTCTGCGGTTATAAAAGCACACATAACGCCAAACCGCTCAAGGACGCTTATGAAAAATTGAAGGGACAATACCCGTCCAGCGAGTGGGTCAGGAGGGCGTATCCGTACAGGCTGCTGTGAATAGTAGGGGCGACCCGCCGGGTCGCCCCTACATCTCAAGCAGTCTCTTCTTGATATCAATCGCCGCTACGGCCCCTTCACCCGCGGCGACTATCGCCTGATCAGGACCGGTATTGAGAGGGCCTACGATATACAGGCCGCTGAGAGATGATTCGTAATGGACGTTTACCGGGTATTTGAAATTGTCCCTGTCTCTTTTCAGGTCAAGACCTGAGAGAAATGAATCATTGAGTTTGAACCCGAAATCCGACATGATCACCTCGCATTCAATCCGCCGGCCGTCTCTCATTTCAACCGCTTCGATCCTGTTATCTCCGATAATTTTTACCGGACGGCCGACTATATAATGAATATTTTCATCGGCAAGCTCTTCTTTATACCCGGCAGGCGCCTTGTCGGTGTAGAGGACGAGCGTTATGTCTTTTGTAAACATCTGTTTCATGCCGAAGGCGAGGTGGACGGTTTTTAACGAATTTCCTATTATGACCAGTTTCCCGCGTGTTGTCCTGTATCCGTCACAATCGATACAGGTGAAAAAGCCTTTCCCCAGGAACTTATGGACATTCTCTATGGGCGGCAGGTTGTCATAAACGCCTGAAGAAACAATTACAAATTTTGAAAGAAAGATATGGTCCCCTGTATGGACTTCAAAATAATCTTTCCTGGAGATATCTGAAACAGTGCCTTTTATGACCTGGACATTGAAACTCTTTGCCTGTTCAGTTCCGAGTTCGATCAGCTCGTTCCCGGATATTGATTTATGGGTGAGGAAATTTTCTATGGACCTGGCATGCCTGGTCCTGCCGCCGCCCCTGTCTATGAGAAGGACATCCCTGTTGTACCGGCCGAGATATATCGCTGCCTGCAGGCCGCCGGGCCCGGCCCCGATGATGATGCAGTCGTATAGTCTGTTGTTCATTGGACTTTATCATATATTGAAGGGGTCGAGGGGTCAAGGGTACGAGGGGTCGAGGGGTCAAGGGGTCGAGGGTTTAAGGGCAGTTGACACAGGGTTTTGATGTGGTAGAATCCAGATAAGAAACAGCGGGGAGGCGGTTTATGGAAAAAGAAAGTTTCTCAAGGAAGATCGGATTTTTAAGGGCGGGATGGTGGATAGTGCATCTCCTGGCTATTGCGACAGTGTATGCGCTCGGACATTTTTTATGGAGATAGCATGCTGAAATATTTTATGAGATACAGGGCCGGCTGGTGGATTCTGCACATTATCATGATAAGCCTGACCTTTTATTTAGGGCATATGGCAAAGTTTGTATTTTAATATGAGTAAAAAAATACTGTTGACATCGCTTTTTCTCCTGGCTGTTGCAGGGCTGATGCTTCATTACAGGATACATAATTTCATGGTCCCTGACAGGATCGACCCTGAAATTATGAAGTTTGACGGCACGAGGTTCCTCTCTTTTTTGTTCCCGCTCATAGACGTCGTGCTGGTTACGGCGCTTTTTACATCCAGAAAGACGTGCATATACGGTTATCTTTTTAATGGCATTATAGTTATCTACGGCACTGTATTTATGGCCCACTACAGCATCGCGGAGTTTGCCGCGAAATCCGTGCCGCCGGGGGACTGGTTGCTCAAGTCGACCCTCCCGGACATAGGGATCGCGTGGGCTGATTTTTTCACTGGAAAGGCGCTTTACGACCTTTATCTGAGGTCGCAACAATAAAACGTAAACGGGCATGTGCCCGGAAAGGAGTTTACAATGGCAAGACTTACAGCGAAAGACATTATGCATCCGAGGGTCAGTGTGCCCGCGAAAGAAAACGGCCAGGAGCTCATAAAGAAACTGATGTGCGGCTATCCCGCGCTGCCGGTGGTTAATGACAGGCTCGAAGTTATCGGGACTGTGTCGGAATACGACATCCTTGACGCGATAAAGGAGGGGCGCACCATGCACGAATTCAGCGCCGAATCCATTATGAGCTGCGGACACGCGGCGCATGAACAGGAAGTATGCAGATCACCGCTGACCGTGCAGCCCGGCGCGTCGATAGACGAGGTTGTCGATATTATGTATACGGAAGACGTCTCGGTAGTGCCTGTTGTCGAGGGCAAGAAATTGGTCGGGATAATCAGCAGAAAAAATATCATCAACGCGATGACCGAGAAAGACTTCTGGCCTGAAGAAGATTTCAGGAAAAGGACGTAACATGATCAGCGGAAAAGAGGATTTGCTGCAGGCGCTTATTGAAGCCTATCTGATGGAGAAGGGGACGATGGAGTTTTATGCTCACGCGGCCGGAGTATCGGAAGACAGTGAAGCAAAGAGGATTTTCGGTGAACTTTCGGCCTGGGAAGAAAGGCACATGGATTATATTCAGCAGTTGTACCAGTCAGTGCAGGGCGATATTGAATTAGGGAGCTTCGGGGAGTTCAGAAAAACGGCAAAAGCGCCCATGACGGAGGCAGGCATCCCTGTCAGGGACCTTGAAGAAAAAATAGAAAGACACGTTGTCAAGGATGAAAAGGGCGCGCTTACGCTGGCCATGGAAATAGAAGGCAAGGCCTATAATTTTTACCGCGCCCTGTCGCAAAAAGCGGAAGACGCAAACGCAAGGGTTGTATTCAGCGAGATGATGAAGCAGGAAGTCAAACATATTGATTACCTCAAGGACCTGAGACTGAAACTTGTCAAGGTATATCAATGAAGCTCGCAGACCTCTTTCGCCGGGTGGATTCGATAAGCCCCGACGAAGCAAGACAGATGCTCGCGGACAGGGGAGATGGGGTATCTCTGGTCGATGTCCGGGAGCCCCGGGAATATGAACAGGGACACATTCCCGGGGCGATACTCATGCCCATGTCAGTCTTCACGGACCGTATGAAGGAGCTTGATCCTTCAAAGCCTGTTATAACGTACTGAAAGAAAGGGATACGCAGCAGGTCGGCTGCGGCGCTGCTGAAGGGGCAGGGTTTTGAAAAGACATACAGCATAAAGGGCGGAATAGACGCGTGGAACGGTCTGAGGGCCGCCGGGCCGTACGATACGGGGATATTTTCAATTGAAGGGAGCAGGACAACAGAGGAGTTAGTCTTTCTGGCGTGGTCGCTCGAAGAGGGCGCCCGCGTATTTTATAAGGCGGCAAGGGCCTGTTGCGAGGAGGAGCAATCAAAGAAAATCTTTGACCGGCTCGTAAAAGATGAGGAAAAGCATAAAGCGGTCCTCGCTGAAACATACCTCCGTCTTGCCGGAGAGGCTGCCGGAAGGAGAGAATTCGGGGAGGAATCCATATACGGCCTGATGGAAGGCGGGGTGTCGGTTGCTGAAGCCTTGACGTGGCTGAAGCAGAAAAGCAGCTCAGCGCAGGACGTTCTTGAATTTTCCATGCAGCTTGAGACCAATTCCCTGGACCTTTACATGAAAGTCCTGAGGGAGGCGGAGGATGAAAAGACGCGGGAGGTGTTCAGGATATTGATAGATGAGGAAAAACAGCATCTCTCAGCGCTTGGAAACCTCTTCAACAGCATGTATAATGTTTCTTAGGACAAACATGATACTAAAAATATATATGGAAAATGATGGAGAAAAATATTAATATTAAGACAATGTTTTTAAAATGAATAATCTTTTTAACGCTAAAGGAGGGGTGTCATGAAAAAAGCTATAGAAAAAAAGGCATACAGCGCGACCCTGTCGGCGCCTGCCAGAAAATCCGTTGTGTCGAAACCGGCGACCGGGGCTGAGCCGAAAAGTCTGAGAAAGCAGTATCTGAAGAACGACGATATCTGCAAGGTAACTTTCAGGCTGCCGAAAGAGGCGGCGCAGAATGCCAGGACTGTTTCTGTTGTCGGTGATTTCAATAACTGGAGCCTGCCCGGGGACAAGATGAAGAAACTCAAGAACGGTGATTTCACATTGACTATCGCCCTGCCGCGGAGCAGGGAGTACAGGTTCAGATACCTTGTCGACTCCAGCAGGTGGGAGAATGACTGGTCCGCCGATAAATATGTCCCTAACACATTCGGTACGGACGATTCCGTGGTAGTGGTATGAATGGACCGGCTCTCTCATGAGAAATCAGCCTATCTGAAGCATTCCGCAGAACAGAAAATCGACTGGTATCCATGGTCTGAAGAGGCCTTTGAAAAGGCAAGGCGTGAAGACAAACCCGTGTTCCTCAGCTCCGGGGCGGTCTGGTGCCACTGGTGTCACGTGATGGCCGCGGAATGTTTTTTCGACGATGAGACCGCGGGCCTGCTCAATGAAAATTTCGTGAGCATAAAACTCGACAGGGACGAAAGACCCGACGTAGACAGGAGATACCAGATGGCGGTCGCCGCAATGGGCTCCGGCGGCGGATGGCCTCTCAGCGTGTTCCTGACCTATGACAGGAAGCCTTTTTACGGGGGGACCTATTTCCCTCCTGAAGACCGCCATGGGAAACCCGGGTTCAGAAAAGTGCTGAGGGCCGTCATTGATCTTTACAGGACCCGAAGAAACGAGATAGACGAATATACTGAAAAGTTCCTGCAATCTCTGAAGACCGCTCCCCAGGCCGCCGGCGACATAAACGAAGCCCTGCTCGATGAAGAGGTGAAAAACATCCTCTCTGAATTTGATATGCAGAACGGCGGGTTCGGGACGGCCCCGAAATTCCCCATGCCGGGCGCGGTGGAATTCCTCCTCAACCGGTTTTTTTTCACCCGTAATGAGCCGGCGGGCTATGCCGCCAGGAAGACCCTTGAGGCAATGGCCCTCGGCGGTTTTCACGACCATATCAGGGGCGGGTTCCACAGGTATTCGACCGACAGGGCGTGGATTGTCCCGCATTTTGAGAAGATGGCCGATGACAATGCCTGGCTTCTGAGGAATTACATAAACGCGTATTCCATTTTCGGGGACGCTCTTTTCAGAGAGGCCGCGGAGGGGACTGCCGGTTTTATCCTTTCCGTGCTCGCGGACCCTGAAGGCGGGTTTTACGCGAGCCAGGACGCCGACGTCACCCCTGACGATGAAGGCGGATATTTCACGTGGAGGGATGAGGATTTCAGGCGGGTACTTGATGAAGATGAATACAGGACCCTCTCTCTTTATTTGCTGAATGACGCCGGGGCCATGGGCCATGATGGATCAAAGAAGGTCCTCTTTGTCGCGATGGGCCCCGAGGAGATTGCTGAAAAAACCGGAAAAGGCGCGGCT
>QZKO01000032.1 GCA_003599505.1 Nitrospiraceae bacterium
GAGGATGTCACAGGCGCAGCTTGCCAAAAAGGTAGGCACAAGACAGAGCGCCATATCACGCCTTGAGACAGGGGCCTTAAGCACGGCAACAGTGGCGACTCTGAAAAAGATTGCCGATGCGCTCGATATGAGGCTTGTTGTGAAGCTGCGGGCGAAGAAAAGCGCAAGGGCTTAGAAACGTCTCCATAACCGGAGGCAGTTAAAGAGAATGAAAAAGGGAATGAGAATAAGTTTAGTTGTATGTTTGTTGGCTGTTTTGTTTCTTGCAACTACTTCGAACGCCGAACTATTTAACCGAGGAACGGACAGTCTTGGTTATCGTCTGATCTATGACAGCGACCTTGATATCACATGGTATGATTTTAGTAACTCCCAAAATATATGGGTTGACCAGATAGCCTGGGCCGCTACATTATCGGTTGATTTCGGTGGTAATACATTAGACGGCTGGAGGTTGCCGTCCACTGTAGATGACGATAGTTCTTTCTACTTTAACGTAACAACCAGTGAGATGGGCCACCTCTTTTATACCGAACTCGGGAATGTAGCCCAGAGTGGTATGCCCATTAATACCGGCATCTTTCAGAATTTATATGAAGTTGTTTATTGGTCTGGTACTTCGTTCACACCCACAGCGAATTTTCCTCAACCCGACGACGGCTGGGTCTTCAACTTCAGCACCGGCAATCAGGGTACGAGCGGTGAGAACAACGACCTCCATGCGTTGGCAGTTCATAATGGTGATGTTGCCATAATTCCCGAACCAATTAGCTCAGTTCTTTTTATAGCAGGTGGAGCATTGTTGGCCGGGCGACGTTTCTTGGGCAAAAAGAAAATCATTTAAAAGGTTGGGCTATGTAAGAAAATGGAAATGAAAAAGAAGAAAGCGATTTCAGAAGAGGATTACTGGGAAGACCGATACAAGAGCCTTAAAAAATACATAAAAGAAAACCCTGTAAGGAAATCACCTTATGGAGTTAAGAAGCGAAGAAAAAATAATGAACCTATTCCTATTACTCAACGTATTAATCTGAAATTTAATCGTATTGATCCCGATGACTCCTTTGATTTAACTGTCATTGCCACGCCTGGAGATTGGAAAAAATTAGCCGCTCACTTTGAAGACCCTTCATTTCAGCTTCAATTCCTCAATAAGTTTATCTATACTGCATTGTGTGAAATTGAAAAGAATATACCACGAGGAAATCACAAAAGGACTCATCGTTTTGTGGAAGATTTAAAATGGCAAAGTTGTCTTTTATTCTTATTCTTAAAATCGTTAATCAACAAACCAGTAAAAGAGCAACCTATCTGCATCAGGCAACTTTTGGAAAGAGCAAAAAGTGAAGATATGTTGGCTTCTCTGAGAACAAAAGGGGGGAAGCTTAACCCTCGGTTGATAACTGAATATGTTATAGAAAAAGTATACTCCGACGCTGCGCAAGAAATGGGGCTCTACCTTATGGGAAAAGAAGAAACAGAGGGTGAAAGTAAGAATTTTTATACCACCTATATACAGGCTAATGGAAGATGTGAAGAAATAGAACGAAAATATTTCAAGGGGAAATCAACCGATGAAATAGCAGAATTTGCAAAGACAATGCCTGCCTTAAGCAAGATATTCACTCTCCTTAAAAATTAAGTAACTCTATTTTTGCATTTTTTACAGATTTAGAGTTGAGAAGCGTCTCTTTCAATCTAATAAACTAATCGTAATAAACCACGAGGAGGTAAACGATTTGGAAAAGAGAACATTCACAGACGCTTCAATAGTCGCATATCTTCAAGCATCAAACAGACCCTTCAAAATAATCCCTCAAAAGAACCAGTCCGGACAGATTGAATTCCTTGTCGAAGGGCCGGATATAGAGACGGCACTTACGGAACTTTACAGCAATGTCCCTATTGGTGTACTCGATTTCATACGCTGTCTCAAGGGACTACGTTCGTCTATATTTGCGCTAAAAGGTGACCGGAAATGAACAAGAAAATTCAAATACCTCTAACGCTTTCCAAACAGAAAACTTTAATATCCCTCTTATCAGAGTTGACAGACAAAACTATATTACAAAAGTGTACCCGACACAATTCCACGCTTGTTGATTGTTGCAGGTACATTATTCGGAGTTTGAGGGGTGGGGCATGAATAAACAAACTGTCATAGAGCGCCTCAATATTAAGGCCTTCTATGCCTCTGAACTTCCCTCAATCAAATGGAACGGCTCAGGCATGGGACAAGGGCTATGTCCATTTCATGAGGATAAGCGCCCTTCTTTATCGGTAAACCATTCAAATGGCTCTTTTAAATGTTTCTCCTGCGACAGCAAAGGCGATATATTTTCCTTCTATCAGAAAAAGCATAATGCTGATTTCAGGACGGCATTTAATGAGCTTGCACGTATTGCCGGATTGAAACCGGAACCACAAAAGAAGATCGTCAAAGTGTATGACTATACCGACGAATCGGGAAAGCTTCTTTTTCAAACTGTCCGCTATGAACCGAAAGACTTTAAGCAGAGACGTCCGGATGCTAAAGGCGGATGGATTTATAATCTTCAAGGTATCCAGCTTGTGCCTTACCATCTTCCCGAAATTATCAAGATTGACCGCGTAATTATTGTCGAAGGCGAGAAAGACGCCGACAATCTCAAAGCATTAGGTTTAACTCCGACCTGTAACCCTATGGGCGCAGGGAAGTGGAAGCCAGAATATAATCAGCATTTTAAGGGCAAGAAGGTTGCCGTTATTCCCGACAATGACGAGCCCGGGAAGAATCACGCCCTGCAGGTTGCAAAGAATCTCAAGGGCATAGCTGAATCAATCAAGGTTATCGAACTTCCGGGCTTGCCGGGAAAAGGGGATGTAACCGACTGGATACAGTCAGGGGGAACGAAAGGAAAGCTGCTTGAGATGATTGAGGCAGCGCCGGAATGGATACCGAAAGAACCTAAAATCCTTTTGGACTTCCTTCTTAAATGGAATGATATTTTATCTCTCGATGTTACAACCGAATATCTCCTTGAAAAGCTGATTCCCAAAAACAGCATAACACTTTTATTCGGCAGGGGCGGAATAGGCAAGACTTCTCTTTGTATGCAGATAGCCAGGGCGATTGCAGGCGGATTACCGTTTGGTACTCTACAAACAATCAGGACGCCGGTTTATTACGTGGACTTTGAAAATCCCTTATCAGTCCTTAAAGAGAGGGCGGAGAAGATAGGGCAATCAGAAAATCTTTATGTCTGGCATATCTCAAACGAAATACAGCCTCCGAAGCTTGACGGGCAGGAATGGGAGTTATACAAGCAGTTACCGGCGGGGCTGCTTATTTGTGATACTTTGAGGGCTTCTCACCTTTCAGACGAAAATGATTCCAGGCCCATGAGTTTGATCATGGGAAGACTGAAAGCACTCAGGGAAATAGGATTTACAATCTTACTGCTTCATCATACTCCGAAAGGGAATGAAAATACCTTTAAAGGCTCTACTGCTTTACTGGACTTATGCGACCATGTGTTAGGGCTTGAAGAAGTAAAAGACCTTGAGAACGCGCCGGTAGAATTTGACAGGCAGAACCTTTACAAATTCGGAGTAAGGATAAAAACCCGTTACGAGCCTCACAGCATTTATCTGAATTTCAATCCCGACATCAAAGGCTTTGATATTGCCAAGGACCCCGACCTTGAGAAGATGGAGAGTATCCGGGAACTGTTATCGCAGCCTTTAAAGCAGAAAGACTTGAAAGAGACGGTAAAGAGGGAATTGGACTTGCCGGAGAAAGAGACGAGGAGGTTATTAAAAAAGGGGACAGGGATTTATTGGAACGCTGAGAAAGGGGATAAAAATTCTACAATCTATATCCCGATAAATTCAGTTTGTCAGTTTGTCAGCACTATATATACCCGACAATCTGAAAAACAGAATTTCAATGAACCAGATACGCCAACAAACAGGGCAATATTAAACACCGATAAAACCGTTGATGCTGTTGAGTTTGGCAGTTTGTCAGAGGGTGGTGGACAAACTGAAAAACAGGATAGATGCGGTTATTGTATGCTGACACCGGCGCAGCGGTCATTGTGTGAAGTGGTAAAGCCCTGTCCAAAGGCATAGGGGATAAAACTTGAAGGCAGAGCTTACATTACCGCCGGAACTTATTGACCTGATAGCCGATAGGATAATCGAGAAACTGAAGCCTGTCATTTCCGGCAATAATAATCACGTGGCGGATGATCGCTTTATGACCGTAAAACAATTATCTCAGTATATCGGCCTGTCTACTCAATGGATACATAATAACCTTAAAGACATACCTCATCTGAACTTAGGCAATAAACCTCTATTTAAAAAATCAGAGATAGACCTGTATCTTGAGCAATTCAGGAAAAAGACCGTGCAGGGAACTTCAAATCATAAGCTGCCGGAGCCCATAAGAACCGAAAACAGAAAGCCATTATTAAAAACAGGAACATTTAGAAATCAGAAAACACCTTTCTGTTAGAGCATGGAGAATAAGACTATTGACAGGCTCTAACTAAGTTAGATATAATTTATCAGCATGAGAAACTGGACACCGGAAGATATATTCAATCTCAGAAGTAAAATGAACCTCTCACAGCCTGCTCTCGGGAATCTCTTAGGTGTCACGGGAAATTATGTCTATCTATTGGAAAAGGGGGTGAAACAGGCAAGTAAAACATTAATGCTGTTACTGGACTGTGTTGAAAGACAGTTCAAGGAAAAAGAAAAAGGAAAGGGGGTCAGGAAGTATGAAAAAAAGAAAAGCAAGAAACATATTTAAACGTTCCGGCAGTCCCTATTACTGGATTCGATATACGATTGACGGTATGCAGATAAGGGAAAGCTCAGAAGGGACAAATTACAAAGACGCTGAACTTCTGTTAGCCAAACGAATGGCAGCGGGCAAAAAACCGGAAACTAAAAAGCTCCATACTTTCAGAGAGCTTGCAGGAAAATACCTGTCATGGACTACAGGCCGTCAAAGATCAGCGCAGACAAAAAGTTACGTGATAGGGCAACTGGTGTCCGTATTTGGTGACACCAGATTGAAGGACTTCAACACCTTGAAGGTTGAACAATTGCAGACAACCCTTATCAGCCAGGACTATGAAATCGCAAGTATCAACAAGATACTGAACATCTTCAAGCATATGTTCAGCAAGGCGGTTGAATGGGAGTTGACAGGGGAAGATGTCTTGCGTGGCATCAGAAAGGTCAAATCCCTGAAAGGTGAAAACAGGCGTTTGAGGTTTTTGACGCAGGAAGAATGTCATGCCTTAATCAATGCCTGTGAATCTTATCTGAAGCCGGTGGTAATAACTGCCATGAACACCGGTATGCGAAAAAGTGAGATCCTCACCTTGCAATGGGACAACGTAGATTTGAAACACGGCTTCATCCTTCTTGACAAAACAAAGAACGGAGAGCGCCGGGAAATCCCGCTTAGCGCAACGGTAAAGGCTGTATTACAGGGCATTACCAGAAGACTGGACATTCCCTATGTCTTCTTTGATAGCGCCTCCGGCAAGCCTTTTCAGAATGTTAAGAGGTCATTCCATTCCGCATTGAGAAGGGCAAAGATCACGGATTTCAAGTTTCATGACCTCCGGCATACCTTCGCAAGTCACCTTGTAATGTCCGGCGTCGATCTTACGACCGTTAAAGAGCTGTTGGGACACAAAGACATTAAGATGACTCTCAGGTATTCTCATCTTGCGCCGGAACACAAACTGAAGGCAGTAGATATTCTGGATAAGACCCTCAACGGAAACACGATTAGCACAAAATTAGCACAATACGGAGGGTAGGAGTTTGGGTAAATCCGGTAAGTCCTTGAAAAACATGGTGGGCGATGAGGGTATCGAACCCACGACCTCTTCCGTGTGAAGGAAGCGCTCTCCCACTGAGCTAATCGCCCTGAATCACATCAAGTAAAATTATAAGGAAACTTCTGTTTTAAATCAAATGTTCCGTGATATGGATTACGAATCAATTATTTTTTTCCTGTTAAGATATTTATGAAAGTGATGATGAAATCTTGTGATATTCGCTGCGTGAAAGATTTTTTACAGGTCATTAGATATATTGTAAAAAAACATTCTCTTGACAAGAGGGGCGTATATTTGATTTCATTACTTACTATCTGGAAAATTTTCAGAGGGATATTATTGATATCAGTCATATGGCCGGTAATTTTGTTATGAAAATATATACCCTTGAAAAAATCATGTTAAAGTATTTTATAATTTCTGCCGATACTGTCATTTATAAAAGGGACAATATAGTTTAACAGTGATTATGCAGATGAGAAGATACAGTTATAAAGCCCCTTGCCGGAATAAGGAGAAAAACAATCATTAATTTATTCGGGAAAAAAGAAATTGTCGGACTCGATATCGGCTCCAGACACATCAAAGCCGTCCAGTTGAAAGAAGTCAAAGGCAAGTATCACCTTGAACGGTTAGGGATTACCACCCTTGAGCCTGAATTGATTGTAGACGGCTCCATTCTCGATTCATCCCGTGTTATTGAAGCAATCAGGGGCTTGATTACAAAGACCAATATCAGGATAAAAGATGTAGCCCTGTCCCTTTCAGGTCATTCGTCGGTAATCATTAAAAGAGTGTCCATCCCGCAGATGTCGGAAGATGAGTTGAGCGAATCGATAAAATTCGAGGCAGAGCAGTATATCCCCTTTGATATCGAGGACGTCAACCTTGACTTTCAGATACTTGGTCTTGCAGAAAAAGAAAACATGATGGATGTCATCATTGTTGCCGCCAAAAAAGACAAAATAAATGAATATGTAACGGTCGCGAAAGAGGCGGGACTTTCCCCGGTCATTGTCGATGTTGACGCGTTCGCCCTTGAAAATATGTATGAGCTCAACTATGAAGTCAAACCGGATGAGAACGTCGCACTTGTCAATATCGGCGCGAGCATGATTAATATCAATATCCTGAAGGGCGGCGTTTCCGTCTTTACAAGGGACAGCGCCGTAGGCGGCAATCTGCATACCGAGGCCCTGCAAAAGGAGTTTACGATAACATATGCCAATGCCGAGAAACTGAAGCAGGAAGGCTCAATGGAGGGCATTTCAAAAGAGGATGTGACAGCGGTGCTGTCAGCCGCTTCCGACGATATTATTACGGAAATATCCCGTTCCTTCGATTACTTCAGAGACACTACAAACTATGAGAATATTAACGAGATAGTCCTGTGCGGGGGCGGGGCGCTCACCGGGGGTTTTGTACCAATCCTGTCTGAAAGGTCCGGGATAAATGTCAAGATCGCCGGGCCGTTAAAAAATATTCATATACCGGAATCTTTTGACAAAGAATATTTAAGCAAGGTTGAGCCGTTAGTGTCTGTTGCCGTAGGACTGGCTGCAAGGAGATTAGGAGATAAATGATCAGGATAAACCTGCTTCCGGCAAAAAAGGCTTTAAAAATACCGCCTGTTTTTTCCTATGGTGTGATCGCCACGGTAATACTGGGCATAGTCCTGCTGGCATCTACTCTTTATCTCGGCAGCAGGGTTTCCGCTATGCGCGCCGAGATGACCGCAAAGGAGAAAAGGCTGGAAGAGCTGAAAAAGGCGATAACAGAAATCCAGAACTATGAAAAAGCAAACCAGGAAGTCAGAGACAAGACCCGGATAATCGAGCAGTTGAAAAAGAACCAGGTAGTGCCCCTGAGACTGCTTGACGAAGTAAGCAGCAGGCTTCCCAAAGGGGTGTGGCTCGCATCGTTGGTCGAAAAAGACGGGTTTGTAAGTATTGAAGGATACGCGCACACAAACTATGACCTGGTCGCGTATGTACAGAACCTCAAGGAGTCGAAATATCACACTGACGTTATGCTGGTAGAGTCCCGGCAGACGGCAATAGAGTCATTTCCTGTTTACAAATTTCAACTGACGTTCAGGGTAAAGGTTTAAGGTATGGCAATTAATATGGACATAAATTTTAAAAAAATAAAGAACCTGCCTAAAAATATTCAGATTCTTATTGTATCAATACCATCCCTCATACTGATTGTGTTATTTGTTATCTTCGTCTTTATGCCGAAGAACAAGGAGATAAACTCGCTTAACGCCCGGATTACAACATTGAACCAGGAAATCGTCAAAAGCGAGGCGATGGTCAGGAAGCTTGATTTACTGATTGAAGAAAGTAAAATGTTGAATGCGAAATTGGCGAAATTGCAGGAGCAGCTTCCCGAGGAAAAAGAGGTTTCCGAGCTGTTGAAGCAGATATCCGGCGCGGGACTTCAATCAGGCCTCGATATCCTTTTATGGAAGCCTGAGGCAAGGATAACAAGTCCGGATAATCTTTACGTCGAAATACCCGTAAAAGTCGAGGTCAAAACCGGGTATCACAACCTCGGCGTCTTTTTCGGTCACGTCAGCCGGTTACCCCGGCTTGTCAATATCTCCAGTCTGGATCTGCGTGTCAAAGATGTGAAGGACAAGAACACACAGAGCCTTATCACGGCGGCTTTTACGGCGCGGACTTTCGCTTCAGTAAGCCCCGCGGAAATGAGTGAAACGAAAGGACAGGAAAGCAAGTGAGCGCAGCAGGAGAAAAGATGGACAACAGGAACAAAATCAGAAAATCCGTTACAGCGGCCGTCGCGGCGCTTCTCCTTGTTATCCCCGTTCTTGAAGGTTGCGAGAAGAGACCCCCTGTCACGGAAAAGCCGGGGAGCGCTGCTCCTTTGGTCAAACCCCCGACCCAGGAAGTTGAAGCCGCGGCACAGGAAGCAGCGCCCGAGGAGGGATATATATATCAGCCCGGAGACAGGCGGGACCCTTTTGTGCCGCTCATAGTATCCACGAAAAAAACAGGGACTAAAGGAGAGGGGACCGGGAGGCTGGGCACGCTCGAAAGTTACGACATCAGCGAATTTGCGTTATTGGCAATCGCAAAAAAAGGCGAGAAAAATTATGCCCTCCTTATTACTCCCGACAACAGGTCTTTTTCGGTAAGTAAAGGAACAATTATCGGACTGAATAAGGGACGGGTCGAAGAAATAACCGGCAGTAAAGTTATACTGGTGGAATACTCAAAGGATTTCAGAGGCGACACACGGCCCAAACATATAACCTTAGAGTTAAAAGAGAGGTAAAATAATGCGACTCGGAAAACACTTTTTATTTTTTATGTTCTTGTTGATAGGAAGCTTCTATGCGCTTAACGCCCGGGCAGGCGCGTATCCGGAGATACAAGGGATAGAAGTAAAGGCCGGGGCGGGAACCACGGAAATTAAAATAACCTCGGACTCTCCATTTAATTATACTGTCCACAAAGCATCCGACCCGTATCAGGTCGTTGTTGAAATGCAAAATATAGGGCCCGGGAAATTCAGGGAGAAAATGATCATCGACCGTGCGGGCGTATCGGAAATAATTCCTTTGCTGGATGAAAGCACTCCTGACCTTTTAAAACTCAGGGTTGCCCTGACCCAGCCCGCGGACATCGAGCCCTCATATCAGGAGAATACGCTCATCCTCTCTTTTAAAAACCTTGAACCGGAATTTGCGGGCGCCGGGGCGGAAACCGCAGAGACATCATTGGAGGATGCCGTTATCAGGAAGCCTTTTGAAGGCGGAGATTATGTCGGTGAAAACATAAACATCGATTTTCAGGACGCCGATCTGATTCATGTATTCAGGCTTATTGCCGACATAAGCGGCTACAACATAGTCGTGAGCCCTGACGTCAAAGGCAAGTTTTCCATGAAGCTTATCGATGTGCCATGGGACCAGGCGCTTGATGTGATACTGAGAAACTACGGTCTTTCCAAGACAATAAGCGGGAATATTGTCCGGATAGCTCCGACATCTGTTATCGCCAAAGAGGAAGAAGAGATCGCGCAGGCAAAAGAGTCCCAGGAAAAAGCAGGCTCCCTCGTGACAAGGGTATACGCTATTAATTATGCAAGTGTCGACGAAATAAAGAAGTCGATTGAAACTGCCAAGATCCTTACTAAAAGAGGATACATCAGCGCTGATTCGAGGACAAGTTCAGTCATCATAAAAGATGTGGAGAAGATGCACGCCGAGCATGAAACCCTTATCAAGGCGCTTGATGTGCCGACTCCGCAGGTCAGCATCGACGCAAAAATTGTTGAAGTAAACACCAATTACGCAAAGGAGCTCGGAATACAATGGGGAATGTTCTGGGAACCTGACAACAATACCAAGATAGGCGGGTTCCCTATTAATGATAAAGGGACCGGCTTTCCCACTTCTCCTTCCAATCTCAATGCTTCAGACAACTTCAGCTTTTCCAATCCCCTTGTCGTAGATCTTCCTGCGACTGTTTCAAGGGGCAAAGGCGGAGCTATTGGTCTTGGTTACATAAGCGCGTCAAAGGCCTTCGGTATCGACCTGCAGCTTTCCGCGCTTGAAAGCACTGGAAAGGGGAAAATAATCTCCAACCCCAAGGTAACAACAAACGATAACCAGGAAGCAAAGATAATGCAGGGCAAGAAAATCCCTTATCTGACGGTTTCCTCGGAAGGTACCCAGACACAGTTCATCGACGCATTACTGGAACTGACCGTTACTCCCCATATAACTCCTGAGGGCACAATCGTCATGAACCTGAACGCTAAAAAGAACGAGGCCGACTTTGCCGGGCCCCAGGTGCTTGGAGTGCCTACGATAGATATTAAAGAAGTTAAAACACAGGTCCTGATAAAAGACAGCGACACCCTTGTTATAGGGGGTATCTTCAGGACCAATAATGCGAAAACCAATGAAGGGGTCCCGGGTCTTTCAGGGATTCCTATACTCGGCAAACTCTTCCAGTTCAAGAGGGACGTCACGGAAACGAATGAGCTCCTTATATTTATAACTCCGAGGATAGTAAAGCAGCAGAGATCCTGATAAACAGACAGGGTTCGAAGGCTTGCAGCAATACAAAAAGTAACAAGTAATTGCCTTCATGTCCGTTATACGCCGCCCGTTACGGGACTTCCCCTGATTTATACCTGATCATATTTACCAGATCATATTTAGCTTTACGAATAACGCATGTTAGATTATAATAGCGTGCAAAAGCGTCTATTTTAAATTTAAAATCATGCTTGAAAAACTGAGATACTTAACAGCAGGAGAATCACACGGGCGGGCATTAGTAAGCGTAATTGAAGGCATCCCATCAAATCTTTCTCTGTCGGCGGTAGAAATTGACAAAGACCTTGCAAGAAGGCAGAAAGGCTATGGCAGGGGCGGCAGGATGAAGATAGAGTCCGACCATGCTCAAATCATCTCAGGCGTCCGTCACGGAAAAACACTCGGCTCGCCGATAGCCCTTCTCATTGAAAATAAGGACTGGGAAAATTGGCGGGAAACAATGAGTCCGGAGTTAAGGGACATGGGGCATGGGGCAAGGGGCAAGGGACTGAAATCAGAAGACTCTGAACTCTTAACTCTAAACTCTAAACTCTATCATGTCACCCGCCCCCGTCCCGGACACGCGGACCTTGCCGGCGCATTAAAATATAATACCTATGACATCAGAAATATCCTTGAACGTTCAAGCGCGCGTGAAACTGCTTCGAGGGTAGCGGCGGGAGCTGTGGCGAAGAAATTCCTTGCTGAGTTCAATATCCGGATTATCAGTTACGTAACTGAAATAGGGGGGGTGAAGGTTCAGAACACAGAACATAGAACACAGAACACAGATATGAAGAGAATGTCCTTCCTGTATAAAAAAACGGAGGCATCTCCTGTCAGGTGTCCTGATAAAGAAGCTGAAAAGAAAATAATTAACAAAATCAACGCTGCAATGAAGAGGGGCGATACGCTTGGCGGAATGTTTGAAGTTGTAGTGCTTGGAGCTCCGGCCGGGCTCGGCAGTTATACCCAGTGGGACAGAAAACTGGATGCAAAGCTTGCTTTTGCGCTGATGAGTATTCAGGCAATAAAAGGCGTTGAGATAGGACTCGGTCTTGAGATGAGCAGGAGGGCCGGCTCTGAAGTTATGGATGAAATCTACTATAAAGGGTCCTTGAGGGGTCAGGGTTTAACCCTGACCCCCCAAGGGGCAGGGTTTTACAGGAAGACAAATAATGCCGGAGGGATTGAAGGTGGAATGAGCAACGGCATGCCTCTAATCATCAGGGCCGCCATGAAACCGATTCCCACGTTAAAAACACCGCTTTCATCGGTTGATATCATTACAAAAAAGCCGTTCAGCGCCGCTTATGAGAGGTCTGATGTATGCGCCGTGCCTGCGGCTTCAGTCATCGGCGAAGCTGTTACGGCAATTGTAATCGCCGACAGCTTCCTTTCAAAATTCGGCGGCGACAGTATGGAAGAAGTCAGAAGAAATTACGAAGGGTATATCAAGCAGATGAGGGAATTTTGAAACTATGAAAATTGTACTTACAGGTTTTATGGGCACCGGCAAAACCTCTGTCGGCAGAGAGCTCTGCCGGAAGCTCGGTTACCAATTTATTGATACCGACACTCTGATCGAAGAGCGGGAAGGGACGCCGGTCTCCCTCATATTCAAGAAAAAGGGGGAGGACTATTTCAGGAAGCTTGAGCAGGCGGTGATCGAAGAAGTGTCACATTTAAAAAATGTTGTGATTGCGACAGGCGGCGGGGTCATCAAGAACAGGAAGAATGTGGACAATCTCGGCAGGAGAGGGATTATCATCTGGCTGAAAGCGGAGCCCGCTATTATACTGAAACGCGTAATGACGGAAGGCGGGAAAAGACCGCTGCTCGAAGTTGAGGAGCCCCTTAAAGAAATCAATAAACTGCTGACCGAAAGATTGCCTCTTTACGGGCAGGCGGACGCTTCTGTCGATACAAATTATATTACCCCGGAAGAAGCCGCGCAGGAAATCGTGGAAATGCTGTGCCTCGATGCCCGGAGCGTTAAAGTTGATCTGAAAGAGAGAAGCTATTATATTGTTATCGGCAGCAAAGTCCTGCGGAAACTCGGCCTCAGGCTGAAGGAATTCAGACCATCAAGAGTTGCTGTTGTCAGCAACAAAACAGTTTTTCCTCTCTATGGAGATACTGTTCTTAAAGCCCTTGATGAATACGGCATAAAGCCTGAGGTCATTCTCATCCCTGATGGGGAGGAATATAAAGATTTCACCTGGGCATACAACATACACGGAGAGCTCCTGAAGGCCGGGTTCGACAGAAACGGACTGCTTGTCGCCCTTGGCGGCGGCGTTGTCGGGGATATCACAGGTTTTGTGGCTTCAACCTACATGAGAGGCATCAGATACGTGCAGGTCCCGACCACCCTGCTCGCGCAGGTTGACAGCTCTGTCGGCGGCAAGACCGGAGTGAACCATCCTCTTGGCAAAAACATGATCGGCACCTTTTATCAGCCCTCCTTTGTCCTTATTGATGTTGATACGCTGCGGACTTTGCCGAAAGGGGAGTTTTCCTCGGGGATGGCTGAAGCAATAAAGTACGGTGTGATTGCCGATACAAAGCTGTTTGACTATCTCGAAAACAATAGAGAAGATATCCTCTCCCTCGGAGACGGTATTATCCATATAATAAAGCGCTCATGCGAAATTAAGGCCGATATTGTATCGAAGGATGAAAGGGAAGCCGGCTTAAGGGCGATATTGAATTTCGGACACACCGTCGGACACGCCGTAGAAACGGTCACGGAATATAAAAAGTACCTGCATGGGGAAGCTGTTTCCATCGGCATGTGCGCTGCCGCCGATATCGCGGTCAGGATGAAGATATTCAGGAAGAAAGAAGCGGACAGGATCAGAAATCTTTTGGAGTCATACAAGCTGCCCTGCGCAATGCCCGATGCTCTAAGTCTCGACAAGATTATCACCGCTGTCGAAATAGATAAAAAAACCAAAGCCGGCAGTCTGACATTTATCCTTCCCGAGTCTATTGGAAAAGCCAGGATAGAAGAAGGCGTGGACCGGGGAATGATAAAGAAGGTCGTTGCCGCCATTTCCGTTATCTGATTTTTCTTCACACAGGCATAATAAAAAAACCACTTGACATATTTGCGCCGGATTAATTATGATAACGATTATCAGTTTCAACTATGGTCCGTCAGATGGCATTTGAAGAAGAGCAGAAAATATTCGACAGCTTTGTCAGAGACAAGGGGCTAAAACACAGCGGGCAGAGGAAGGACATTCTCCTGACCTTTCTGAAGACCGAAAAGCACCTTACGGCCGATGAGCTTCACGCGTTGGTAAAAAAGAAAAATCCGGCGGTAGGCATTGCCACCGTTTACAGGACCCTCAGGCTGCTCTGCGAATGCAGGCTGAGCAGCGAGCTCAGGTTAGGTAACGGCGCTGTGAGGTACGAGCACTTTTACGGGCACGAACACCATGACCATCTCATATGCGTGAAGTGCGGGAACTTTATCGAGGTTATGGACCCCGAGATCGAGAAATTACAGGAACGGCTTGCCAAAAAAGAAGATTTCAGGCTGCAAGGGCATAAACTGTTGATGTACGGCGTGTGCAGGAAATGTAAGCAGTAATTTTTTTTGACGTTATAATGATATTGATTATCAATATCATACGAGAGGCTTAAAAGGAGGTCCTTATATGTGCGTTGCATTGATAGGAGGGATGGACAGGCTCGGAAGACAGTATAAAAACGAAGCGGAGAAGCTGGGAATTAACCTGAAAGTCTTCACGAGGTCCGAAGCCGGTATTGGTTCAAAGATCAAAAATATGGACGCGTTGGTGATTCTTACAAACAAGGTATCTCATCAGGCAAAAAGGGAAGTGATGAACGTAGCGAAAGCAAAAAATATTCCTGTTTTCATGTATCACTCATGCGGCGTCTGCACTCTGAGGGATTGTCTGAGTTGTTTGAAGAATACCGCGAAGGAGGTTTGATATGTCTGCAATGGTTTTAAAGAGTTCTATTGATACCCCGTGAGGAGCAGATGACCGAGATAAGGTGTAAAAGATGCCGTCGGCTTCTCATGAAGGGCGAGGTGAAGTCCGTTGAAATCAAATGCCCGAAATGCGGGTATATACAAATGGTTGAAGAAGGCAAGAAGAAACTGAACCGTAAATTACAGAGCGCTGCGAGCGTCCGTACTATGGAGGATCCCGAATCCCTGCTGCCTTTGAGGCAAGTAATAACAAAAAACAAGGAGGAAAGATGAAGAAATTATTTATGGCACTGGTTTTTTGCATGTTGTTTGCGCCTCTTGCATATGGAGGGGAGACGGACCATATCCTGAATATCCTGTTGAAAAAAGGCGTAATCTCTGAACAGGAATACGAAGCAGTTAAAGGAGAACTGAAGACCGGGGAAGAGAAGAAACAGGTACAGCTTAATACGAAAATAGCTGAAGCTATTGAATATAACAAGCCGGAGAAGGATGAGGCCGGCGAATGGGCAAAGCGTATAAAACTTTCCGGACTCTTTGAAGGAGAATACCGCTGGATGGAATTCAGGGATGTCTCCGATAAGAATTCCGATTCCACTTCGGACCTCTACCTGAGGAGAATCGAGCTGGGTCTTGAGGCAGGACTGACGGACTGGATAAACGCTACTGCGGTCCTTAATTCCGAATTCATAGGGGATGATGTCAATCAGGGTGACGAAAAGATAACCGTTGACGAAGCCGTTATAACCCTTCAGAAAGAGGACTTCCCTCTTTACCTTGTCATTGGAAAAAAGGCGCAGCCCTTCGGCGTGTTTGAAAACCACCTGATAACCGATCCCATGACACAGGATGCTTTTGAGACCAAGAGGGTTGGTCTTACTGTCGGGTCCGCAGGGCCGGTCGGGCTCGACATGTCCGCCACGCTATACAAAGGCGAAGAGCAGATGGACCACCTTGTCGAATCAGGGCTCTTTGAAGTGACCAGGGCAGGCGAGGCTACGGACGATGTGGGTTCCTATATCCTGTCCGCCTCGATATCTCCCATGGAAGATCATCTTCAATTTTTCGCGGCATATCTTTCAGAACCCGGCAGGGGAAAGAGGAACACCACAATGAATTTTGGATTCAGCGCTGCTGTGCCGGGACTCCAGGCCCTCAGGTTCGACGGAGAGTACATGAAGGCGCTCAATAGAGAGCTATACGATGGACTCGATGAGACTTTTAAGGAAGGGGTCTTTTCTGTAACAGCATCCTACGTATTAGATAATGGGGACAGGGAAGACATAGGAGGCGCGACGTTTGCCGAGAGGGTGGCGCACGTCCTTGAAGAGCCTCTGCACTTTGCGGCCAGATATGAAAGTTTTGACGATGATGAGCTGGCTGAGAAGACGTCCTCCTGGTCTGCGAAGAACAGGTATAGTCTCGGTGTGAGATACCCCTTTTACAGGGATGAAGAGAAAGGGTTGGCGGCATATGTAGCCGCTGAGTACAGATATACGGATTACCGGCTCCACAGCAGCCTCGAAGACACAAGGGCCGACAATAATCAGGAAATGTTCGCAAGGCTGGGAGTCGCTTTTTAGAGTGGCATATCGCTTCGCAGTAAATGCGATGAGGAAAATTCTTAACTCATGAGGAGGTGAAAGAAGGCATTATGATAAGGACAGCTATAAACACCATCGGCGCGATTTTAGTTGTTTTGGCTATGGCCATTGGACCGGTTTCCGCGCAGGACGATGAGAAACTCGACTATAAAGGCATGGTGAATGAAATAAGCGGCTTTCTGAATGAAGCCCTTGACCATTATAAGAAAGGGAATATTCAGGAGGCCAAATCAAAGACCCAGGCAGCATATTTTGAGGTATTTGAAAACCTCGAAGGGCCCATCCGCATCAACATCTCGGCAAGCAAAAATTACGAGCTCGAAGAGGAGTTCACAGGCATCCGCAAGATGATCGTCGGGAAAGAGCCTGCCGCAGAGGTTGAAAAAAGGATAAATGCCTTGATGGCCGAACTGAAAACTGCAGTCTCCGAGCTGGAAGGCGGCCACGAGCTGATCGCGGAGTCTTCGGATGAGGCGAAACACCCCGGTCACGGCGCGCCTGTTGAGACTGTCTGGCTTGGCGCCGTTGAAAATATCGAGTCCGGACTTGGGAGCGCCATTGATTCCTACAGGAAAGGGGATTCCAAAAGGGCTGCGGAGCTTGTTGTTCAGACCCAGTTCGATAATTACAAAAACAGCCTTCTTGAGACCGCTGTCAGGCGGTATGTCTCACAGGGGAAAGACTCTGAGAATAATTCCAGCTTCTCTGATATTGCGAGTATGATCCGGCAAGGAAGCTCACCGGAAGAGGTAGGGAAGCAGATATCCATGCTTGTCAGTCAGTTAAGAGAAGACCTGCCCGGCCTTCCGGTTGTTGAAGGCGCTGTTTCAAGTAAAGAAGCCGGGAAATCCGCTGAAACTGATTTGCCTGAGAAGGACTGGTCAAAGGTCAATGCCGATCTCTTTCAGGAGATTGACAGGGCAGTCGCCCTTTATAAGAGCGGCGAAACAAAAGACGCCGTCGGTATTTTACAGGACGCTTACTTCGATGTCTTTGAGGCAAGCGGAATGGAGGCAAAGATCGGCGCGAGGGATTCAAATTTCAAGGCTGCCCTTGAAGGTCATTTCAGCATGATCGTAGGCCAGATGAAAAAGGGTGTTCCTGTTGAAAGTATGGAAGGCTCACTTACAGCCATGAAAGGGGATTTCGAAAAGGCGGCTTCTATGCTCGGAACAGGCAAGGACTCGCCTATGGCCCTGTTCTTCTATTCCCTTATGATCATTCTCAGGGAAGGCATTGAGGCCATCCTTATCATAACAGCCATTATCGCCTATCTCGTCAAAACCGACCACAGGGACAAGCTCAGGGTCATTTACAACGGCTGCATATCCGCGCTTGTGCTGAGTGTCATAACGGCGCTGCTTGTGAAATGGGTCTTCAAGACGTCCGCGGCAAGCCAGGAGGTGATGGAAGGAGTCGCCATGCTCCTTGCATCAGTGGTGCTTTTCAGCGTCAGTTACTGGCTGATCTCAAAGGCAGAGGCGCAGAAATGGGTATCGTAC
>QZKO01000052.1 GCA_003599505.1 Nitrospiraceae bacterium
TTACTTCTTCCATCATGACACTCCTTTCGTTTACCTAAACTTGGAGTGTCACCCTATTTCCCTAAATCCTTGGTATCATAAACTGGTTGTTAGGACAATTTGCAATGGATCATAGGCATGATGCATATTCAGAGTCCAGCCTCCTAATCGGGCGTCCAGCGCATTCCAGGCATTAATCAATGTTGCCTGTTCCTGCCAGAGGGTAACCTCCTTTCGTGCACGACTGCTGCTAATCGGAATACCTGAAACACGGGCGAAAGCACTGCCAAACTGCACAGGTTGATAATAAACAGCGCCATAAACATAGCCTATTCGTATGTAAACAGCCTGAGTCCCTTGTACTTCCTGACCATAGGCATTTTTCCTATCCCAGGTAAATATATACTTCTGATATGGAAGAGGCGGAAAGGTCTCTATAACCTTACGGCCTGCAACAGTTATTTCCAAATCAATACGTTTCAGACCCGCAGGTATGCTTTCACCGCTTAATGGAATGTCTAATTGATAAGCCGTCTTACGGCCTAATACACGATCACTTCGATAATGCAGGCTGAACGGCGAGCCGGTAAGTCCTATCGACTCACCCAGTACCTGATTATCACATTCAATAACCGATCCGCCCTCAAGACATGGGTCATCCAGCTTGGGATCAGCTTCCGGTATTTTTAACTTTGGCGCTTCCGCGTCCATCGGGGGGCCGAACGGCCAGTTGCAATCCCAGGGAGTAAAATGTCTTACCGGGACACGCCACAGGCTTTCCCCGGAAGAATAAAGGCCTGCCAGTTTTACGCGCTCTTCAGTAGTAATACCTAAATCTGCAAGAGTCTGACTGTCGGCAGGAAGACCGCTGCCGTCTACATCCAGCTCCGCAATGCCATTACTGACGCTGAGTATCTGAATTATTCGACCGTTATCCGACGGTATCCATGCGGCCCTGTCACGGTCATAATATCCGACAGGCACAATACCGCCAACAGGGAAGTTGAGGAAGTTCTCCACGTAGAAAAATACCGGTTGCAAAAAATCAACCCGTTTTGCTCCTGCCGCTATAGCCTCGTCAACGCTCAGCTCCACCGCATAGGTGTAGCCGCTGGTCGGCGGCAGCTCACCCGGCATGGCCTGGGGGCCGTTTGCTCCGACTGTGTATTCGGTTGCGCGGACGCTGAGTGTTGTAAGCGGCTGTATGCTTCCATCAGGAAACGTCATCTCAGCCTGTGCTCCCTGCGGAAATATCAAGGTCGCCTGCCTTGTGCCGTCATCATCCGTAACAACGCTTCCTTGCGCAACCTGCATCTCAGACATGCCCATATACACGGTTGTGACCTGAGGATCAAGTTCAATAAGAACAACATCCAGCATCCATTTAAAGTCCTGCCACGGTACGTCCGTTGTCCGCTGGACAGGAAGATACCCGTCCTTTTCATAAGTCACGGTCAAATAACCGCCGCCGTTTACTGCCATGTCAAACATGCCGTCTGCACGGGTCAGCGTCCGGCCGAATTCCGGATGATCGAGAACCGTTATTGTCACGCCGGGTAAGGGATTGCCTTCGCGATTCTTCACAAGGCCCCGAAGTACCGCGGCCCGCCGCATCTCTATTGTCTCCGGCTCTACTCCGGTCTGTATGGGATTATTTCCTGTGTATAAAAATCTTATCTGGTCATATACCGGAGTTGCCGCTGTCTTATCCAACGGCGGAGCGACATCTGCCGGATCAGGAGGTAGTTGTCCTCCTGTATTGGTTACTGTGACAGTTACATTGGCCGAGGCGGAACCACCCAGTCCCGTGGCTGTCACTGTATAAGTTGTGGTTTCTGCCGGGGATACTTCAACTGATCCGCTTGGAGATACATCTCCCACACCTGGACTGATTACGCAATTGTCCGCAAAAGTTGAATTCCACGTTAACGTTGATGAATTACCGGCGTGAATGGTGTCGGGATTGGCAGTGATGGCAATGGTGGGTTCAGGAACCTGCTGTGTTATTTCGACAGTTAAATACCGGCCGGAACTGCCGTTAAGCGCTATCGAAATGGAGTTACTGCTTCCGACATTAATGGGTGATTCCAATAGATAGACATTCTGGTTGAAATCATTTGGTGAAAATATTTCCGTTCCATTTACATAGACCCTGGCGCTGCTTATCGCGTTGTCTATCCTTTTGGTCCCGGTCAACGTTCCGTTTCTTACGGTAATCCTTGCTTCACCGGAAATTGCAGAAAATGTATCCGTAAATACGTCGGTCCCGCCCTGTGTCGTCGTGTATTGCGCCGGACCGAATACTGTTACATTACCTGCGTAAGATGTTCCAGCAAACGCGAGTATAAATACAAAAAACCAGACAAGATATTTTTTCCCTGCCATGTCCCCTCCACGCCCGGCTGCGCCGGGATTAAAAATTTAAAATTCAGGATTAAAAATCGGTTGTCTGAAACGCTGGATTGATGCCCATAGATTATTCCCCTTCATTTTTAATCCATCCCTGCCAGGATTAGTTGATGCGTTATTTATACCAGAGCCGTATTCCGGCTGTCAAGAAAAAAATCTGCAGCTCAATTGCGAATACCGCAGGAAAGGCAGGTCATCAAAACCCGTATTCCTTCCATCTCGAGGCGACACGGTTTTTGATTTCTTCCGACATTACTATTTCAGGCGGCCATTCGCGGGCGAAACCCTCCGAGGGCCATTTTTTCGTGGCGTCGATCCCTATTTTCCCCCCGTAGGCCGGGATGTCGGACGCGTGCTCAAGCACATCAAGGGGGCCTTCAACTATCACTGTGTCCCTTTTCGGATCCATATTATTCCCTATCCTCCAGACCACTTCACTGAGGTCCTGAACATCCACCCATTTATCCACGATTACGATAGCCTTTGTGAAGCTCATCTGCCCCATTCCCCACAGGGCGTACATTACTTTTCTCGCGTGCCCGGGATAACGTTTATCAATGGAAATGACAGCGATATTATGAAATACCCCTTCAAGCGGCAGGTTCATATCAACGATTTCCGGAAGCTGTTTTCTCAGTAACGGGAGGAATATCCTCTCTGTGGCCTTGCCGATGTAACAGTCTTCCATCGGCGGTTTCCCGACAATGGTCGCGGGATAGATCGCGTCCTTTCTGTGGGTGATACAGGTAATATGAAACACCGGATATTCATCGGCAAGCGAATAGTAGCCTGTATGATCGCCAAACGGGCCTTCGACCCTTCTCTCTCCGGGTTCGCAGTAGCCCTCAAGCACTATTTCCGAATTTGCCGGCACTTCCAGGTCCACGGTCTCGCACTTTACAAGTTCGACAGTGTCATTCCTCAAAAATCCCGCAAAAAGCATCTCGTCAACACCTTCAGGCAGGGGAGCGGTCGCGGAATACATAACCGCGGGGTCTGAGCCTATAGCGACGGCGACTTCCAGCCTTTTACCAAGTTGTTCCGCTTTCCTGTAATGCCTCGCGCCGTCCTTATGCATGTGCCAGTGCATTCCGGTCGTCCTGGAATCATACACGTGCATGCGGTACATCCCGCAGTTCCGCTCTCCTTTTTCAGGGTCCTTCGTGAAGACCATCGGCAGGGTAATAAACTTCCCTCCGTCTTCAGGCCATGTCTTCAGGATGGGAAAGATATCGAGGGACGGATTATCCTTAATGACGACTTCCTTGCACGGGCCGGATTTTACAATCCCGGGAAAGAAATCCGCGAGTTTTTTCAGTTTGGGCAGCGCCTTAAGTTTTTCTATGAAATTCGTGGGGATCTCCGGTTCAAGAAATTCGAGGATGCGGCCGCCTATGTCATCGAGGTTTTCCACTTCAAGGGCAAGACGCATTCTTTCATAGGAGCCGAACGCGTTGACAAGGACAGGGAATTTCGAGCCTTTGGGATTTTCAAACAGGAGGGCCGGGCCGCCGGCCTTCACAACCCTGTCGTTGACCTCTGCTATCTCGAGGTCCGGATCGACCTCGGTCTTAATCCGCTTCAGCAGACCTTTTTTTTCAAGGAGGTCGATAAATTTACGTAAATCTCCATAAGCCATTTGCCGTATATGATACAGGATTCCGGTTTAAGCTTACAAGGGTAAAAAAGGGCTTGACAAAGTATAAAAACGAGTTAGAATAAAATTATAGAAAATAATTTGCGATCCCTAGAGCGGACTAAACCGGAGGACCAAGCAAATTGGTAAGGAGCGGGAGACATAAGCGGTGAGCAAGCCTTCGAAGGAGGAGGAAGCCTGAAGCTTTTGCCGAAGCTCCATCATAAAAAAAGCTCCAAGGTTTAACGAATACCAGGGAATCGCATCAACTTTATAGAGCCATCAGAAGGCAATTGGGCCACTCTGCCAAACGGTGAGCATAACAGAACGTGTTCACGTTTCAGTTGTCCAAGGAAGCAGGCCGGACGATGACTCTATTTTATTTTATCCGGCCTTTCCTTCAAACACCGGAGTGGAATTCCGCGCGAACAATCCGGGACTAAAGCCCTCTTCCACAAATGCCGATAATAATAATCAAGGAAGAGGAAACAATGTTTGAAGAGCATGCAAAATGTAATATCTGCAAAAAAGAATATACATCGACGCATGTTGAAGTCTCGCCCGGGACTATCGTTTATGTCTGTCAGAGCTGTCTTGACATGGCAAAGACAAATTTCATCTGGTTGTGCATGGGCTGCGGAAAAGCATACATCAGGCCCAAGCAACTGGTTATAAACAGGCTGAAAGACCCGGAGCTCAAAAAGGCGTACATGCTGTGTGAAGATATGGTGATTGTTCAGGGAATCGATGTCTGCATCGAATGCGATCCCGAAACCATATCGGCTTACATGGGATCTCTTCACACTGCAGTGGAATGCTGAACAAAATAAAATAATCCCCCCGGTCCCAAATTAAATCCTTGACAATTATTCACTACTATGGTAGTTATTATACGTGCAAACAGCGGTCCTGAAATTAAAGCACCTCGGATTTTCAGAATATGAAGCAAAAGCATATATGGCCCTTGTGCATGAAAACCCTTTAACTGCCTATGAGTTATCAAAAAACTCAGGCATTCCTTCTTCCAAAATCTATGAGGTCCTCCGCAAACTCGAACTCAGACACATGATCCAGTTAATTCGCGGGGAACGGACCAAAATGTTTGTCCCGATACCTCCGGATGAATTTGTCAGGAATTTCAGGTCTTCCATTGAAGACAATCTTCACGCTGTAAGGACTGAATTAACAACCGTTAAACCGGGTCTTGATTCAGGGTATATGTGGCACATTAAAAACTATGAGACCCTTATTCACAGGGCGAAACGGATGATAAATACGGCCCGTGAAAGTCTCCTGGTATTAATATGGAAAGAGGAAATGAAAGAGCTCGCGGAAGCCCTCACCGGGGCCGTTCAGAGGGGTATCAGGACTGCTGTAATTCATTACGGCTTCACGGACTTTAAAATCAGCCGGATTTACATTCATCCTGTTGAAGACACTGTTTACGAGGCAAAAAAGGTCAGGGGTTTTACCCTTGTATCTGATCTGAAAGAGGCCGTCAACGGCAGAATCGACAGCAAAGGCACAGACGCCGTATGGAGCATGAATGAAGGTTTTGTTACTATGGCGGAGGATTACTTGCGGCATGACATATACCTTATGAAGACCCTTCAACGCTTTGCCCCCGTAATGCGCAAAAAGTTCGGCGACAGATACGAAAAACTCCGCGACGTCTATGCGGACGAAGCCTATTGACATCACTCCTTGACACTCTCTTTCTTTATGATGTTTAATATTCTTCTGATTGCATTTTTTTAAATGGCCTGGACCCGAGCAATCCGGCCGGACCGGTTAAAATGGTATATAATTATGACTGCTGATTACAAAGATACTCTGAACCTGCCCGGCACCGCCTTCCCCATGAAGGCCAACCTCGCGCAGAAGGAGGCTGAAACCCTTGCCTTCTGGGACAAGAGCGAAATTTACCGGCTGATGCAGGAAAAGGACAGGAAAAAGAGTTATATCCTGCATGACGGCCCTCCTTATGCCAACGGCAATATTCACCTGGGGCATTCTCTCAACAAAATACTGAAGGATATGATCGTCAAATACAAATCAATGAAGGGGTTCTACGCGCCGTTTGTCCCGGGTTGGGACTGCCACGGCTTGCCGATAGAGCATCAGGTAGACAAAAACCTCGGGGCCAAAAAAGAAGGCACTCCCATAACGGAAAAGAGGAAACTCTGCAGGGAATATGCCGCAAAATACCTGGACATTCAGAGGGAAGAGTTCAAACGTCTCGGGGTATTCGGTGATTGGGCTGATCCATATATCACCATGTCTTTTCCTTATGAGGCCTCCATTGTCCGGGAGCTCTACAGGTTCGTTTTGAATGATTATGTTTATAAAGGGAAAAAGCCGGTCCACTGGTGTCCCACCTGCGTCACGGCCCTTGCAGAGGCAGAAGTTGAATATGCCGATAAAGAATCTCCGTCAATTTATGTTAAGTTCAGGGTGACAAACTCACTTGGAAAGTTTGCGCCGGATTCCACAAAGGGGACATATTTTGTTATCTGGACAACTACACCGTGGACGCTTCCGGCAAATTTGGCCCTGGCCTTGCACCCGAAGCTTATTTATCGCCTTGTTCAGACACCTGCCGGGGAATTGATATTGGCGCAGGATTTAATTAAAGACTGCATGGAGAAAGTCGGATATAAAGATGGAGACTATTCCGTTACTGAGAGGGAATGGTCAGGGGCTGAACTTGAAGGAATAGTATGCAGGCATCCCTGGATTAACAGGGAAGTTAAGACAATAACTGGCGAACATGTGACCCTGGAACAGGGCACCGGCGTAGTTCATACAGCGCCGGGACATGGTGAAGAAGATTTTGAAATGGGTTTGAAATACGGGCTTGACGCGTACGCGCCTGTTGATTCAAAAGGACGGTTTACAGAAGAAATTGAAGGATTTGCCGGGCAATATGTATTCAAGGCGAACCAGGAAATTATCAATAAAATCAAAGAAGTTGACGCATTACTGGGCTCCCCTGACAATATAAGCCACTCATATCCTCATTGCTGGAGATGCAAAAAGCCCGTGATCTTCAGGGCCACCGAGCAGTGGTTCATCTCAATGGAAAAAGGGAATCTCCGGCAGCGCGCGCTTGAGGAAATTAATAAAACCGAATGGGTCCCAACATGGGGCCGGGACAGGATTTACGGGATGGTGGAAAAAAGGCCGGACTGGTGCATTTCCAGACAAAGGTCCTGGGGGGTCCCCATCGCCTTATTCTTGTGCAGGAAATGCAAGGCTGTCGTATCTGATAAATCTGTAATGGACAAAATTCATCAGGAGATCGCCGGCTCCGGCGCTGACATATGGTTTGAGAGGAATGAAGCCGATTTTCTTCCAGTGGATTATAAATGTCCAAAATGCGGATCTCATGAATTTATCAAAGAAACTGATATCCTCGATGTATGGTTTGATTCAGGGGTAAGCCATGCCGCTGTCATGGAAGCGGATGACCGGCTGATCAGCCCTGCTGATCTTTATCTTGAAGGAAGCGATCAGCACAGGGGCTGGTTTCAAAGCTCCCTTCTTTCTTCAGTAGGGACACGGGGCAAGGCCCCTTACAAGGCGGTTCTGACTCACGGCTTTGTCGTTGACGGACAGGGAAAAAAGATGTCAAAATCACTCGGCAATGTAATTTCACCCCAGGAAATTACCAAAAAACACGGCGCCGAAATACTCAGGCTCTGGACCTCTTCTGCTGATTACAGGGAAGACATGAGGATCTCAAATGAAATCATTGCCCGGCTTGTCGAAGCCTACAGGAAAATAAGAAATACGTGCAGGTTTATGCTGGGAAATATCAATGACCTCGATCCATCAGATGCGGAACTGTCCGCGTTAAAGAAAGAAGATCTGCTTGAGATAGACAGATATGCCTTGAGCATACTGCAGGGGTTGATCAAAAAAGTAAATACCGCTTATGAAACCTTTGCCTTCCATGAGGTTTATCATTCCATATATCAATTTTGTGTAATTGACATGAGCGCTTTTTATCTTGACATTCTAAAAGACAGACTTTATACATTCAAGGCTGATTCAAGGGAAAGACGGGCAGCCCAGAAGGTGTTACATAACATTTTGATATCATTGACAAAACTATTTGCGCCTATCCTTTCTTTTACAGCGGAAGAGCTATGGCTGCATATTCCGGGGGTTAAAGAAAAGAGCGTCTTCCTGTCCCCATTTCCAGAGATTAATCCGGATTGGGTTGATACGGACCTCGAGAAGAAATGGGGACAGCTTTCGAGAATCCGCGATGAAGTGAACAAGGCATTGGAGATAAAACGACAGGAAAAATTTATCGGTAACGCATTAGAAGCCAAAGTGATATTATATGCCGGAGACGAAGCATACAGCTTTTTGAAAGATTATAATAAATTTCTGCCCACGCTGTTTATTGTATCCTCAGTTGAAGTCCTTACCGATATAAAGGCCCCTGAAACTGCCTATCAATGCCCGGAGATAACGGGCCTGGCAATACAGGTGGAAAGGGCTGAGGGCGACAAATGCCGGCGATGCTGGAATTGGGACAGCAGTGTGGGGTCATTTGAAAAATTTCCTGAATTATGCAGGAAATGTTATGAAGTTATAGCAACGTGAGGAAAAATCTGCTCATATTTTTAATAGGTTTTCTGGTGGTCCTCCTTGACTATTTTACAAAGAAGGCTATTGTTGCCAGGGTGCTGCCGTATGAACAAATAAAAGTCCTGCCTTTTTTAAATATAGTGTTTGTTGAAAACAGGGGCGCTGCCTTCGGACTTTTTGCAAATCTCGGCAATCACTTTTTTATGGCAATATCGCTTTTAGCCATATTTGCTATCTTAATTTATATGCTGAAAATTGCCAGGGGATTGGAAGGTTATGCCCTTTCTCTGATTATAGGCGGTGCGGCCGGAAACCTTATGGACCGGATAAGAAGCGGCAAAGTTGTTGATTTCATTGATTTTTATGTCGGGCAATGGCATTGGCCCGCATTTAATGTTGCGGACGCGGCGCTGACAATCGGTATAGGACTATTTATCTGGGCGAATTTAAATAAAGGGTCTAAGGGGTCGAGGGTTCAAGGGTAAGGGTTAATAAGGGAAAAGACAGGTATTACACTATCATGAAAAAGGGTATAAACGACAGCACGGAATTGCCGGAAGTAAACATCAAATCCAGTTTAGGGGCATTCCTCAAGAAGCAGGCTCAAAAGATTAAAGAGCATCAGTTTACATGCCCCTTCTGCAGAGAAGCACTTCATGGAATATCCGCGTTTGGGAGGCATCTCAAGAAGCATTGCACATGATAATCCTGACATGGTCAGCCGTCGGCTGATCAAAGCGGCAGATAAGCCTTGGGGTTTAAAGTATAATCTGCCATCCTGCCGTTTATGAAATGATGGTAACCCGCAGAGGCGATCATCGCCGCGTTATCGGTGCAAAGCCGTACCGATGGAAGATAAACCTCAAGACCAGCTTCAGCGGCCTTTTCTTTTATAGAGGCTCTCAGCGCGCTGTTTGCAGACACACCGCCGGAGAGAATTATCCTTTTTATGCCATTAGCTTGCGCTGCTTCCAGGGCTTTTATTGTTAAAATTTCCACAACTGAGTCCTGAAAACTTGCCGCGATATCTTCTTTTTTTATTTCATCAGAGGTCCTGATATGATTCATTACCGCTGTCTTCAACCCGCTAAAACTGAAATCAAGGCCTTCCCTTAGAAGTGATTTTGGAAAATTAACGGCCTTGCGATTTCCCTTTAAGGCGATTGCGTCAATTACAGGCCCTCCCGGATAGCCGAATCCAAGAAGTTTTGCCACCTTGTCAAAGGCCTCCCCTGCTGCATCGTCTCTTGTTCTGCCAAGCTCCGAGTAATCCCCAAAACCATTAACTCTATATATACTGGTATGCCCCCCTGACACAACAAGCGCAATAAATGGAAATTCCGGTTTTGCTTCGAGAAATATCGAAAAGATATGCCCTTCCAGATGATTGACCGCAACTAACGGGATATTCCTGACAAATGAGAGGGCCTTTGAAAAGCATACGCCGACAAGAAGGGAGCCGATAAGGCCGGGACCATAGCTTACAGAAATAGCTGAAATATCAGGGAAATCAACTCCAGCCCTCTGCATGGCCTCATTTACAACAGGAATTATTAGTTCTGTATGCCTTCTTGAGGCAAGCTCAGGCACTATTCCGCCGTATTTTTTATGTATTTCGTCCTGGCTTGAGACAATATTTGATATTATCTTATTGCCATCCTCAACAACAGCGGCTGCGGTATCATCACAAGATGTGTCTATCCCTAAGATCAACATATTATAAACACCCTTACAAACCTGACGCGATATTATAACATCTTAATTATTTTTCAGCCGCATGTTATAAAGCCCATCTGACATGAATGTTCCACGTGGAACATTCAGAATCAACCCATATTGATATTCCTTTTGGATTTTGTCTGCCTTACTCCGTGTCTCAGTGCCTGCTGCGGTAGGCAGGGTTAATTGCTGTTTATAACATGGGCGAGAGATTCTACAAAAAAAACAAGCAAAAAAGGCAGATACATCGCAACATATAAGATTGTAAAAAACACAAATTATCAAGTTATTACAGGCTGTTTCCTGTAAAAGAGAAGGTGTTATTCACAGGTGTTTATAACATCTTAATAAAGTGCCATAAAAGAGTCTTGTTCCACGTGGAACATAACCATAATAATCCACCTTTATTCATGATGAACTCTGTTGTAATATCGATAAATCCCGGAGACAGAGGGCTATAAACCCGAAGCACAAAAATTCAAATGCTACAAACAGGAAGATTTCGATCAGTGGTTAATAAAATTATATTAAATAATTTTCTCAATAAAACTGCTATCTTATTGATTTTATTTGTTTTATACGATATGCCTTCTATTTTACTATTGCTTGAAGCGCCGGCTTTCCCTTCCTTAGGAGAAGTTTCTTTTTACCATATTTATCGATTAACGTTACCGTCGGCTTAAAAAATACAAAGTCCTGGTGAAACGGCGTCCTCACCTTACCGCCGAATGTGCTGTTATCGCCAAGAGCAATATGTATGGTCCCAAAAATTTTCTCCGATTCAAGTATATTATCAGGTCGTTTTGCCTTGTCATTTGTGCCTATTCCAAGCTCTGCTATGTTTGCATTTAACCTGTTCTCTTTGAGCATTTTTATTAAATATTTCAAGTAGTTATCTTTGCCTTCAGCTTTTATGACCATTCCTTTTTCGACATAAAGTGTTACAGGTTTTTTCAACTTGCTTGTCGGGGCCCATTCAAGCACCAGTTTTCCCTGCGCGGTACCTTCAACAGGCGCAAGAAAGACCTCTCCAGCGGGAAGATTACTGAATGCTCCGGATCTTGTGATAATACCCGTATCAGCCAGGGCCTTTCTTCCCTTTTTCGAAAGTCTGATCGATGTCCCGTTCGGCGTTTCTACTTCTATCCATTCAACTTTATTTACATAGCTTGCTATAGTCTCTGTCCTCTTTTTCATCCTGTTCCAGTCAACACGCATTGCCCCTTCAAGCATTTCTTCATCAAAGAGCGGCATACTCGCATATCTGGTCCCGCATAGTGTGTTCAAATAGTTTCTGAACCGAGTGTGACTTGTAGAAAAATATGAAAGCGCTATTACCGCGTCGACGGTCTCTTTTTTGTATTTCCTTATTATTCCCTCGATTTCCCTATTTTGTTTATCTGAAGTTCTTTTTGCGATAAGGGGGTCAATATAATTTTTTTTCTTTATTTGAGTGTAAATTGAATTTCCAAATGCCTCTTTCCAGATTTCTTCGGGAGGTTCAATGCCATGGCATCCCGTCGGTTTATACTCAAGATATTTAATATCCTTTGAAAATATTTTTCCGGTTTCAGTTATACGTCTTCCTATTTCCTTCAGCTTCTGGTTATATCCATCGCCAATGACAAGGACTTTTTCAGAGTTTTTTATACCGAGGTTAATGCTGAAAATGTTATAAATCACCTTGTCTGTTTTGTTTATTGAACGGTCTGTTTTTTTCATGGGTGGATTGAACAGTATCATATCTGTAAAAATTAATCAAAATGTTTTTAACAGATCACATACCTCTTCTTTTTATTATTTATATATATAAAATAAACAGAAGTAATAAGATTGTTGAAAGTGTGGATTGAGCAATAAATGCGTATAAAAAATAACGGGAAATTTACCGTTGATATTCTGTTGGAATGTTTACGGTTGAGCTTGACAAAACAAGGTCGAAATGATACCCTTCAAAGTTGGTAAATATAGTTCGTTGTATGCCAACCGGTTTCCTGATTTAAGCGTAACTCTCTGAAAAAGTAAAGTGACTTAAGTGTAACAACTGTTGATAAGCTGAAAAAAATATTTTTATGAATATAGTGAAATAAAAAGATATACCGGAATATTGAGAAAAAAAATAATAAAATTATCCACCGCTATTTCACAGAAACTATACCGGATGCAATAAGAGGAAAAAATGTCGCGTATATTTAATTTCAGCGCAGGACCTGCAATGCTGCCTGTTGAAGTATTGGAGCAGGCTGCCACGGAGATGACGGACTGGCATAGCAGCGGCATGTCAGTCATGGAGATGAGTCACAGGGGAAAAGAATTTGTCTCCATAGCCGAAAAAGCTGAAGCCGACCTGCGTGAGATAATGGCTGTCCCGCTGAATTACAAGGTGCTGTTTCTTCAGGGAGGCGCCAGCAGTCAGTTTGCCATGGCGCCGATGAATTTATTGAAGGGGAAAAATAGCGCTGATTATATTAACACTGGGCAGTGGTCAAAGAAGGCGATTGCCGAAGCCAAACGTTATTGTAATGTCAATATAGCCGCAACAGGTGAACCAGGTAATTTCACGAGCATACCACCCGGCTCTGAATGGAAGTTGAATTCCGGCGCCGCGTATGTTCACTATACGCCGAATGAAACTATAGGCGGAGTAGAGTTTCATTTTATTCCTGAAACAGGAGAGGTCCCGCTGATTGCGGATATGTCTTCAACCATCCTGTCGCGACCGGTTGATGTATCAAAATTCGGTCTTATCTATGCCGGCGCGCAAAAGAATATAGGCCCGGCGGGTCTGACTATCGTGATTATCAGAGACGACCTTATTGGTGAACCGATTCCCGGTACCCCCGTAATGTTCAATTATAAAACACATGCCGATAACGGCTCTATGTATAACACACCGCCGACATATGCCTGGTATATAGCGGGTCTTGTGTTTGACTGGATTAAGAGAAGGGGCGGACTTGAAGCTATGGCCGCAGTCAACAACCGTAAGGCCGGTACGCTTTATGACTTCATCGATAAATCGGATTTCTATAAAAATCCGGTGGCGCCGGAATGCCGCTCATGGATGAATGTTCCCTTTACCCTGTTAAACCCGGAGCTCGACGGCAAATTTCTGGAAGAATCCAAAAAAGCGGGTCTTGTCGCGCTGAAAGGTCATCGCAGCGTTGGAGGTATGCGAGCAAGCATTTATAATGCTATGCCCGAAACGGGCGTGGACGCGCTGATTGCGTTTATGCAGGAATTCAGGAAGAAGAACGTTAAGTTGTAGGGGCACGGCAGCCGTTCCTCTAACTTGCAAAAGAGACAACAAATGAAAAAAGACACTGTTCAGAAGGAAATTAAGGTACTGGTAAGCGACAATATATCGCAGAAAGGCGTTGATATTCTCAAAAAGGCAGGACTGCATGTTGATGTTAAGACAGGGCTTCCGCCGGAAGAGCTGAAAAAAGAGATAGGCAGGTACGACGCGCTTATTGTCAGAAGCGCCACAAAGGTGACCGCTGATCTGATTGAACACGCTAAAAACCTTAAAGTCATAGGAAGGGCCGGCTCAGGTCTGGACAATGTTGATAAGATAGCCGCTACAAAGCGCGGTATCGTTGTAATGAATACCCCCGGAGGCAATACTGTCACAACCGCGGAGCATACCATGGCGCTGCTTTTTTCAATGGCCAGGCAGATACCCCAGGCAACTGCTTCGATGAAAGAGGGAAAATGGGAAAAGAAGAAGTTCATGGGGGTCGAGCTGTACAATAAGACCCTCGGCATTGTAGGCCTTGGAAATATAGGAGCGCACGTAGCCAACATAGCGTTAGGCATGGGAATGAAGGTAATAACATACGATCCGTATCTTAGTGAAGAGAAGGCAAAGACCCTCGGGGTTACGGTTGTGGATTTAGAGGAGCTTATAAAGACCTCTGATTTTATTACGATCCATGTGCCGATGACGGACGAAACAAAGAATTTAATAAATGCCAGGACCCTCGGAATAATGAAAAAAGGCGTCAGGATTATTAACGCGTCGCGCGGGGGTATCGTCGACGAAAAAGCACTGTTCGAGGCCATGAAATCCGGAAAGGTCGCTGCCGCAGCGCTCGATGTATTTGAAAAAGAGCCGCCCGGGGAATCTCCTCTTCTTGAACTCGATAATTTCATCTGCACCCCTCATCTCGGGGCCTCGACTGAAGACGCCCAGGAGAACGTGGCGATTGCCGTTTCCCATCAGATTGTCGACTACCTGCTGTACGGGACTATACGGCACGCGGTAAACTTCCCGTCGGTCTCCGCCGATGTCCTTCCGATTATGCAGCCCTACATTAACCTCGCGGAAAGCATGGGAGGGTTTCTTTCCCAGATATTCGAGGGGGGGATCGAAAGCATCACCATAGAATATCGCGGAGAAATCGCAGGGCTTTTACTGGAGCCGATAACAGTCGCCGCGTTAAAGGGTGTTTTGACGCCTATTCTTGAAGAAACGGTAAATTATATTAATGCCCCTCTGATTGCCAAAGAGAGGGGGATCGCCGTCAAGGAAATCACCACGAGCGAGGCAGGTGATTACCACAATATGATGGTGCTAAAGATAAAGTCCGGGTCAAGGGAAAACATGGTAGCGGGTGTCCTCTACGGCAAGAAAGAGCCGCGCATTACCGCGATAAATAATTTTCCTGTCGAGGTTGTTCCCGAAGGAGAAATGCTTGTGCTCTCAAATAACGATAAGCCCGGCGTAATCGGCGGCATCGGGACCGTTCTCGCGAAACATAAAATCAATATCGCGCGGATGCAGTTCGGCAGGGAAAAACAGGGCGGGAAATCGATATCGGTTGTCAGCGTTGACGCGCCTGTTTCAAAAGAGATAATGTCGGAAATCAGAAAGCTCCCGAATGTCCTTTCAGTGAAGAGGATTCATCTGCCGGTCTGATATAACTTATTTAGGAGAAATCAATGTCTAACATAGTAGTCGTCGGCGTCCAGTGGGGTGATGAAGGCAAAGGGAAGATAGTCGACCTTCTAACGGAAAAGGCCCATGTTGTAGCGCGCTATCAGGGCGGACACAACGCCGGGCATACCGTAATAATTAAAAACGAGAAATATGTCCTTCATGTTATCCCGTCCGGGGTCCTCCATAAAGGGAAGACCTGTATTATCGGCAATGGGGTGGTCATCGAGCCCATGTCGCTGATAGAAGAAATCGAGGGGCTTAAAAAAAGGAATATTTATATCGGTAAAAACCTTTACATCAGCGGCGGCTCACACGTTATCATGCCTTATCACACCATGCTTGACGGCAAGAACGAAGAGGCAAAGGGCTCTAAAAAGATAGGGACAACAGGCAGGGGCATTGGTCCGGCATATTGCGACAAAATGTCCAGGACCGGTTTCAGGATGATAGACCTGCTTGACGGCAAAGGGTTCAGGGAGAAACTGAAGGAGAATCTGAAGGATGTTAATTTCCTGCTTGAAAATAAATTTCACAACAAAAAGATGAGCCTGGAAAAGGTCTATTCCCAATACATGCGATACGCGGAATACCTCGCGCCGTTTATTACAGACACTGTCGTGCTTCTCAACAATCTTATTGAAAAAGGCAAAAATGTCCTGTTTGAAGGGGCGCAGGGGACCTTGCTTGATGTCGATCACGGTACATATCCATTTGTCACGTCTTCGAGCGCCTCAGTCGGGGGCGTCTGTACCGGGCTTGGCGTCAGCCCCATGAAGATTGACGGGATTGTGGGAGTTATGAAGGCATATACAACCCGCGTCGGGGGAGGCCCTTTTCCCACGGAACTGAACGATAAGCTCGGAGAGGAAATACGTCTTAAAGGCGGAGAATACGGCGCGACCACGGGAAGGCCCAGGAGGTGCGGTTGGCTGGACTTCGTAAGCCTGAAGCACGCGATCAGGATAAACGGATTCACGGGCATAGCCCTGACAAAACTGGACGTGCTTGATGAACTTGATACACTTAAAGTATGTACTGCCTATACGTACGAAGATCCGTACAAACGGTGTGAATGCAGCAAAAAAGGCGTTGCGTGCAGGTTCACGGACATGCCTCAGGACTCGCGGGTACTTGAAGGATGCAGACCTGTTTACAAAGAAATCAAGGGATGGAAGACCAGCACGCAGGGAGTAAAAAAGTTGAAAGACCTCCCCAGACAGGCAAGGGCATACATAGACTACATCAGTGAATCGCTCAACGTAAACATAGATATTGTGTCTACGGGGCAGAGAAGAGATGAAGTCGTGGTCCTGCGCAATCCGTTTAAATAAGTTTTTTAAATTGGGACCCTGTCTTAACCCCCGGTTTGTGCCCTTCGGGCAATTACTTTCTTTGGCTGACGGTCATTGCCAAAACACCATGTGCTTGATCTGTTATTTCCCTTGTCCCTTGACCCTTTATTGAAGGTGTTAAGCTGCTCAAAAATCTGATAACATCTTTATAAGAATCGGTGTTCGTGTCCAAGCGGGGTCAGGTTTAAAACCTGACCCCGCAGGGTTAACCGGACTCACGGCTTAAAAAGGAGGATGACATGTATCGGATTTTAATTATCGCGGTTTTTATCTCGATGATGTTTGCTGCCGGCCAGTCAACGGCTGACACAAAAGTTCAGGGTGTTGAAGTTGATTACAGAGACGGCGGCGTCATAATGAAGGGTTACTTTGCCTTTGACGAAAATATAAAAGGCAAAAGGCCGGGGGTCCTCGTAGTCCACGAATGGTGGGGGCATAATGAATACGCGAGGAAGCGGGCCCGCATGCTTGCGGAGATCGGGTACGCGGCCCTATCAGTCGACATGTACGGCGATGGGAAACAGGCTATGCACCCTGATGACGCGGGAAAGTTTTCATCGGAGCTGATGAAGAACTTCGATGTTGCCAAAGCCAGGTTCATGGCGGCAATGGATTTTCTGAAAAAGCAGCCCGCTGTCGACCCCGCCCGCATCGCGGCCATCGGTTACTGCTTTGGCGGAGGTGTGGTGCTGAATATGGCGAGGCAGGGAGCTGACCTGAAAGGTGTCGCCAGCTTCCACGGCGGACTGAAAGCGGTCCAGCCCGCTACAGCAGGTAAAGTCAGGGCAAAAGTACTTGTGCTTCACGGCGCTGACGACAAGATGATTACACCTGAACAGATCGAGGCCTTCAAACAGGAGATGAAGGCAGCGGGCGCTGATTTCAAATTTATATCATACCCCGGCGCCATGCACAGCTTTACGAACCCTGATGCCGACGCCTACGGGAAGAAATTCAATCTGCCGCTGGCGTATAACGCCGACGCCGACGAAAAATCATGGAAGGAGCTGAAGAAGTTCCTGAAGAGGATTTTTTAAGAAGGGGTATTTTAACTTCTTTGCTCTTTTTGCTATACTATTCCTTCATTATTCGGGTGGACACATTGCCCTTTTAAAAAGGGCCGCTAGCTCAGTTGGTAGAGCAACGCCCTTTTAAGGCGTGGGTCGTTGGTTCGAATCCAACGCGGCTCACCATTGTCCCCATCGTCTAGCCC
>QZKO01000006.1 GCA_003599505.1 Nitrospiraceae bacterium
TCATCAGCTTTAACTTTAATCGCATCTCCGTCCGTAAAATTACCGGTGAGCAAACCTTGCGAGAAATGTTTTACAAATTTTTTACCCCGGTTGATCTTTTATAACCGTGCCAAAATAAAAATGAATTTAAAAATACTTGCGACGCGAAAAGAATAGAGTGGATTCTTAAACAAAATCGGGTTTAATAATTATAAGTTCTTTAATGCCTAAAGAAGAGGCCATAGAGGTACAGGGCAAGATCGTTGAGAACTTGCCGAACGCGATGTTCAGGGTCGAGCTCGAGAACGGGCAGCAGATTCTGGCATATGTATCAGGCAAGATGCGTATGCATTTTATAAAAATACTGCCCGGCGATAAGGTTACAGTTGAGCTTTCTCCCTATGACCTAACAAAAGGAAGGATAACGTACAGGTTTAAGTAGGGGCAATTCATGAATTGCCCCTGCGCTGAATTCCCGTTTTCGCGGGAATGACAATATTAAACCTGATTGCATATTTAACGGAGATGATATGAAAGTTCGTTCGTCGGTAAAACCAATTTGTCCAAAATGCAAGGTCATAAAAAGGGAGGGTGTGGTCAGGGTTATCTGCGCCAACCCGAAGCACAAACAGAGACAGGGGTAGGTAGGGGCGGGTTTAAAACCCGCCCGTGCAACGAAATAGACAGAGGAGAGATAACGTGAGAATTGCAGGGGTTGATTTACCAAATAAAGAAAGAGTCGAAATAGCTCTTACAAGGATATTCGGCGTCGGGAGAAAAAATTCCCGCAAGATACTGGAAGAAACAGGCATTGATTTTAACAAGAAGGCAAAGGACCTCACCGATGAAGAAGGCGTGAAGCTCAGAGCCGTCATTGACAAAGATTACAGTGTGGAAGGCGATTTGAGACGCGAGATCGCAATGAATATAAAAAGGCTTCAGGACATCGGCAGCTACAGAGGACTCAGGCACAAGACTAAACTACCGGCGAGAGGACAGAGGACCAAGACTAACGCGCGCACGCGGAAGGGTCCCAGGAAGGCTGTCGGCGGAATGAAGAAGAAGGGGGTATAGGAGTTGGCCCAGAAGAAAAAAGGCGGTAAAAAAGAAAAAAAGACAGTGCATGCCGGTGAGGCGCATATCCAGGCAACGTTCAATAATACAGTCATTACAATAACCGATCAGAACGGCAATGTAATAACATGGTCTTCAGCCGGGGCCCAGGGTTTCAAGGGGTCGCGGAAAGGGACGCCCTATGCGGCCCAGGTTGCCGCTGACGTGGCAGCCAGAAAAGCCATCGGAATGGGGATGCGTCAGATAAATGTGTATGTAAAAGGACCGGGGGCCGGAAGGGAATCCGCTATCAGGGCGCTTCAGGCCGCGGGGCTCGGCATAAATCTTATCAAAGACGTAACTCCTGTCCCTCACAACGGCACCAAACCCCCGAAAAGGAGAAGAGTATAGTGGCAAGATATAAAGACGCGCTGTGCAGGTTATGCAGGAGAGAAGGCGAAAAACTGTACCTTAAAGGCGACAGGTGTTACACGGACAAGTGCGGTGTTGAAAGAAGGAAATACCCTCCCGGCCAGCACGGTCAGAGGAGGAAAAAGTTTTCAGATTACGCGATGCAGCTCCGGGAAAAACAGAAGGCAAAAGAGATATACGGAGTTCTTGAAAACCAGTTTAAAAGGTACTTCCATCAGGCCGAGAAAAAGAAAGGCGTTACGGGAAGCCATCTCCTGCAGATGCTCGAGATGAGGCTGGATAACGTTGTATTCCGGCTTGGTTTTGCTTCAAACAGGAGACAGGCGAGACAGCTTGTATTGCACGGGCATTTTACCGTAAACGACAAACGCGTGAATGTCCCGTCTTATCTTCTGCGTCCCGGTGATATCGTGGCCCTGAAGGAAGCGAGCCGGAAACTGAATATCATAGAGGAAAATATCGCCAAGATGGAGCACCGGGGTCTGCCTTCATGGGTGGAGCTGGACACGAACAACCTGAAAGGGAAAATAGCGCAGGCTCCGGAGAGGGATGATATTGTCCTTCCGGTCCAGGAGCAGTTAATAGTTGAGCTTTATTCGAAATAAAGCTGAAATGAATATTATAGGAGGCTTAATGGATCTGAAGAAGAAGGGCTTTCAGTTGCCGGAGCATGTAAGTTTTGATAATGAGAGCCTTACAAATACATATGGGAAACTTTACGTGGAAGCCTTTGAGAGAGGTTTCGGCACCACGGTCGGGAATGCCTTAAGAAGGGTCCTGATTTCATCTATAGAGGGCGCTGCGGTCACATCGGTAAGGATACCCGGCGTGCTCCACGAATTCTCCACACTGAACGGCGTGAAAGAGGATGTTGTAGATATCGTTCTGAACGTAAAACAGTTGAGAATGAAACTCCACGGCGACGAGCCGAGGGTGATTTCAATCAATTTCAAGGGCCCGGGCGCTGTCAAGGCGAAAGACATAGACACCGGCGGGCAGGTCGAGGTACTGAACCCGGAGCAGCACATCGCTACAGTGGAGAAGAACATAAATTTCAAGATGGAAATGAATGTCGAGAAGGGAAAAGGGTATGTCACCGCGGACATGAACAAAAAAGCCGACCAGCCGGTTGACACCATTGCGATAGATTCCATTTTTACCCCGGTGAAGAAAGTAAACTTCTGGATAGAAGGGGCCAGGGTGGGCCGTTCCACCGATTATGATAAACTCGTTATGGAGATATGGACGGACGGCAGCATCACTCCCCGGAAAGCCGTAACACATGCTTCGGGCATCCTTATGGAACATCTCTCTCTCTTTTCCCTTGAGGAAGAACCGGAGATACCGGAGCCTGTCCTGGCGGCCTCCGGCGAGACCGGAGAGACCGGAGAAGAGGACCCTGCGGCAGACGTCGTCGAAGAAGTTTATGATTATGACCCTGCCGAAGTAAACGATAATCTTCTGAAGAGCGTGGAAGAGCTTGAATTATCGGTCCGCTCATATAATTGCCTGAGGAATGCGAATATCCACACAATCGCCGAGCTGGTCCAGAAATCGGAGCAGGAGATGCTCAGGACAAAGAACTTCGGCTGGAAATCATTAAATGAGATAAAGGAAATCATACTTTCGATGGGACTGCATTTCAACATGCGGATAGACCCCGAAGAACTTGAAAAATTAGCTAAAGCAAAGAGGTCCTTAAATGCGTCATAGGGTATCAGGAAAAGGATTCGGCAGAAACACACATCAGAGAAAGGCCCTCCTGAGAGGGCTTGTAACGTCTCTGTTTGAACATCTGAAAATAGAGACTACGTCGGCAAAGGCAAAGGAAGCGAAGAAACTTGCGGAGCGCATCATCACACTCGGTAAAAGAGGCGACCTCCACGCGAGGAGGCTGGCAATGTCCCATATTCCAAACAGCAGGGTGATCGCCAGGCTGTTCAGTGAAATAGCGCCCAGGATCACGAGGAGCAGCGGCTATCTGCGCGTCGTGAAGACGCGTTTCCGCGCCGGCGACAGCGCTGACATGGCGATACTCGAATTCGCGGACTATGACCTTTTAGAAGTGGAAGAAAAGAAAGAAGAGAAGCAGGCCGCGAAGAAAAAGACGAAAGAGGAGAAAAAAGAAGGCTAATACTCCTCCAGGTGGTACCATTCGGGATTTTCGAGCCAGGTCTCCGGACGCGAAACAAAATCAATAATGTTCTCCAGAATAAAGTAGTGGGTCTTTTCCTCATCGGCTATCCTGATAAATATCGTTCTCTGCGCGGCCGTCACCTCATCCGCCTTCTCAAGATAGAAATCCCTGCTCTTTTTCTCGATCTCCTGCGCCCTTCTGTACAGTTCAATCTGGGCGGCCCCGACAGGGATCGTTTTTTCATCCCTCATTTTCATAAAAATGTTTTTCACGCCGGATAATATCTCCGTGTCAGTGTCAGGGACGGCCTCATTCCTTTTCATGCCCTGAAAGACGTTGTAGTGTTTTACCTCAGCGTCAGCCAGCATCGTAAGTATATTCCTTATTCCGGCGTTTGCAGTTTTACGCGAGAGCTCGCGGTAGAAATTTTCACCGTCTCTTTCCATCTGCATCGCGTATTCATAGATATCCATATATTGCTCCTTTCCCGGTAACTTTACCTGTCCAGACCCCGGCTATGCGGTATTTGCATTGTGGACATGCGCTGTCCAGTACCCGGTTTTTCAGGACCCGGAAGCCGTATCGCTCTACCAGAACGGTTTTACATGACGGACAAAAGGTATTTTCTCCTTCTTCGCCCGGCATATTGCCCGTGTAGATATATTCAAGCCCTTTTTGACAGCCGATATCGACCGCGCGCTTCAGTGTTTCAACAGGAGTAGGAGGCTTGTCCGTCAGGAGATAAGTCGGATAAAAGCGGCTTACATGCCAGGGGATTGAGGGGTCCACTGAACTGATGAAATCCGCTATGTCGTTCAGGTCCTTGTCCGAGTCATTATGGCCGGGGATGACAAGCGTCGTGACCTCAACCCATACACCCAGCTCTTTCATGAGCTTAATCGTGCTCTTTACAGGCTCAAGCCTCGCCCCGCAGATTTTTTTATAGAAATTATCGCTGCCTTTCAGGTCAATATTGTTCGCGTCAAGAAAAGGCGCGATGAGCCTGGTCGCTTCGGTCCCCGTGTATCCGTTGCTTACGAAGACATTCCTGATCCCTTTTTCATGAGCGAGCTTAGCGCAGTCATACGCGAATTCAAAGAAGATGGTAGGCTCCGTATAGGTGTAAGAGATGCTTTCACAGTTGTTTTCCAGGGCCGCGTCCACTATATCTTCAGGAGTCATATCGTTTCCAGGAACAGGGAATTCGCGTTCTCTCGGGAACTGTGAAATCTCATAGTTCTGGCAGTGCCGGCAGCGGAAATTGCATCCCGCGGCTGCAAACGACAGGGAAGAGGTGCCGGGGAGGAAATGAAAGAGAGGCTTCTTTTCAATCGGGTCGATATTCAATGAGACGACCTTGCCGTACACAAGGCTGTATAACGTGCCGTCCCTGTTTTCGCGAACGGCGCATATGCCTCTCTGACCGCTGCTTATGAGGCAGTTATGGGCGCACAAACGGCATCTGACGTCCGTGCCTTTCAGTTTCTCATACACCATCGCTTCTTTCATAATCTAATTATAACAGGCGGCGCCTGATTGTAAATATATTTATATCAGGGATGATAAGTATAATAATGCTGAGGCCGGTGGTATCAGGGAGATACTCTCAGGTCTGAGGAAAGCCGTCAAAGATGATGCGGAATTGTTGGAGAAAGGAATATCGGTTTTTGAGATGCTCTATCGTTCAAAGGCCGGGTAACTATATAAAGGAGTAAAATTATTTTCTCGCCGTTCACAGCTCTCTGCACAGTGGGCTTCTTTGCAAGGCTCTCATATGCCCTTGCGAGAAGCCCGGTGCTTCCTCTTTTTGCGCTTTATCTTGGGGCCGGTCCGGAGGCAATCGGATTCGCGGTCGGCATTTCTACGGTGACCGGGATATTTTTCAAGTTGCCCTCCGGAGCGCTGTCGGATGTGATAGGAAGAAAAAAGACGATGCTGACAGGCCTGATCGTATTTGCGGTTATGCCTTTCACCTATCTCTTTGTAAAAGATTATCAGTTGCTCATAGTGATAAGGTTTATCCACGGACTCGCAACGGCTGTCTATGGGCCTGTCTCAATGGCTGTGGTCGCTGACGTGGCTGGAACAAGGAAGGGCGAGCTGCTTTCATGGTTTTCATCGGTAACCATTATCGGCAATCTCCTGGGCGCTCCTCTCGGCGGGTTCATCCTTCACAGAACACCCGGTGCGGCAGGCCCTGCGCTGGGTGATTTCCAAACAGCATATCTTGTCAGCGGCTTTGCAGGACTGATGTCGCTCATTTTAGCCCTTGGTGTTCTAAGGGACAGCAGTCACCCGGAGAAACATAACGGCCTGAAAGAGGCATACAGAAAGTTCATGTCCGGCATAAAGGAGGTGATGAGCGACAGGCGGGTAGTCGTGACTTCAAGTATGGAGGGCTTACAGAATATGACTGTCGGCGCGCTGGAGGCCTTTCTTCCCATCTACGCGGTGACGGTCGCCGGTTTGAACGAATTCCAGGCTGGTCTTCTCTGGGGTGTTCAGGTAATCATTACAATTCTATCAAAGCCGGTTATGGGGAAGACCTCTGACAGGTATGGAAGGAAACCGCTGATAACCGCGGGCCTGGTCCTCTGCGCCGTATCTTTTGGGGCCGTACCGCTTCTGAAAGACTTTTATCTTCTGGCTGCCGCTGCTGTCGTATTCGGACTTGGTGAATCGCTGGTAACCTCATCCTCGGCTGCCCTTGTTGCGGACATATGCCGGGAAAAACATTTCGGCACTGCCATGGGGACCTTCGGGACGATATTTGATATCGGTCATGCATCCGGACCGATTGTCGCCGGATTCCTGCTGGCAGGCCACAGTTATCTTTTTTCATTCTGCGTGATAGCAGCGGCGCTTTTACTTGCAGTGCCGGTATTTGCCATTACCGTAAGAGTCAAATAAGCAAGGAAGAGGGAATATAAGAAATCCTGTGTATTACTTCTATGCCGGCAGATATGTAGATATTAATTTACAAATGGCTCTACTTTATGTAAACTAAGTCTGCATATGATTTATCCACGGACAATATATAGCGATATAGAGAAACATCTCGATACCCCTGAGGCAGTCATCCTCACAGGCATGAGAAGGACCGGCAAGACCACCCTGCTGACCCTCATCAGAGACCGTCTCAGGACCGACAACAAGCTTTTCCTCGACCTTGAAAACCCTCTTAACAGAAAATACTTTGAGGAAGAGGACTATGAAAAAATCAAAGCTGCACTCGAATTCCTCGGCCTCAGTTTTAAGAAAAAACCTCATATCTTGCTTGATGAAATCCAGCATGTAAGGACACTGCCGTCGGTCGTAAAGTATTTCATAGACCATTATAAGGTGAAGTTCTTTCTGACCGGTTCAGCCAGTTATTACCTGAAGAACCTTTTCACGGAATCACTTGCAGGCAGGAAGGCAATTTTCGAGGTCTTTCCGCTCACATTCAGGGAGTTCCTTGCCTTCAAACAGTCGCCGTTCAAGATTCCTGAAACTGCTGTGACAAAACCTGTCTTCGCCTCAATAGACCGGCTATATGAGGAATACATGCGCTATGGAGGATTTCCCGAGATCGTCCTAAAGGAAGACACAAATGAAAAGGCAAAGGCCCTCGAAGATGTCTTCACATCATTCTTCCAGCTTGAAGTCCTGCAGCTCGGCGATTTCAGGCGGAACGACGTTATCAGGGACCTCATGCTCCTTCTGATGCAAAGTACCGGCTCAAAGATTGATATCCAGCGTATTTCACGGGATATGACGGTCTCACGGCCTGCGATCTATGATTACCTTGCATTTCTTGAAGGAACATATTTTATCAAAACGGTCCGTCCATTCAGCAAGGGGAGGTCTACCGAGGTCAGGAAGACGCCGAAGGTCTATGTTTGCGACACAGGATTAGCCAACCATTTTGCAAGACTGGATGAGGGACATATTTTTGAGAACAGCATATTCCAGAATCTGAGAGTAAAAGGCGAGCTCAATTACTACCAGAAGAAAAGCGGGGTCGAGATTGATTTCATCCTCAACAAAAAAGATGCTTATGAGGCAAAGATCAATCCACGTGAGTCCGACATCCGCAGAATGAAAGATGTTTCGCACGAACTGGGGCTCAAGAGCTGCCGGATGGTCTCCAGAAAGTTCTCTGAGCTTGAAGGCGTAATATACGGGTTTATGCTTTGAGCAAAATCAGGGTATGGGGTATTTTGGGGAAGTTACCTTCCCAGGGAATCGGGAAGGGGCTTAATTAAAATAAATTGGTGCCGAAGGGGGGATTTGAACCCCCACGGCCTTTCGACCACTAGACCCTGAACCTAGCGCGTCTGCCAGTTCCGCCACTTCGGCAACGTAAACATATAAGTGTTCTATTTCTTACTTCTCACTTCCTACTTTTATAAAAGGGTTATCTCCCTCTATTCTCATCAATTTCATCGACTCTCTCTGTAATACTAAATCAGCGACGCCCCTGTTTTCAAGGTCTTTGCCTTTTGACGTGCGCCAGGCGCCCTGCCAGCTCAGGTTGACAATGACGGATTCACTGGTAATTCTTACCATCCGGGGCGTGAAAGACAGTTTGGCTGTTTCAAAGTCAAAGTCAAAATAATTTTCAACAGGCCCTGCGTCCGTCCGGTTTTGCAATTCCGGAGATTTTTTATCTTCATAAGATGTTCTGAGCGCTTCAACCGCGTTAAGCGCCTCCGTGGTGAGCAGGGAATCAGCGGAGGGTTTCACTTTATCCTTGCCGCCGCAGCCAATGAAAAGAGGTATCATCAATAGCAAGGGAAGAAGCAATTTTTTCATGGATAGATTGTACATGCTAAACCGAAAATTTTGCAATATGAGGGGTATTCTGTAGGGGCGGCCCGCCGGGTCGCCCCTACGCCTTTAAAAAATAGCGCAAGGAAGAATACACGAAATAGGCCGCGATAAAGAGAAGGACGGCCCCGGAGACAAGATTCAAACGTTTGACTGCATTCTCTGAAATAAAATGCTTTACCATGTACATAATCAGTGACAGGAAGATCAGGTAAGAGGCGAGCCCGAAACCTCCTGCCACAAGAAACGTTATTGCAATGTCAGGACCGAAATCGCCGATCAGGTTGATGTCCTGGAAGATTTTAACGGCTACGAGCCACCAGAAGATCATCATCGGGTTCGCAGCGGACAGAGAGAACCCCCCGATCAGTCCCCATCTTTTGCCTTTATGGAATTTTGAGTTGTTTCCGGAAACCGGACCCGCTGAACTATGGCGTATAACGACAACGCCGAGGACCCCAAGAAGCACGGCCCCTGCCGCGCTGAATATAACCATCACTTTTTCGTCTTCCAGAAAAGGGGCGATGCCGAAGAAGGCAACGGCGCCGTACGCGATATCAGCGATCATAGCTCCAAGGACCACCATAAGCGATGAACGGAGGTGCCCGTTTATGGTCCTTCTGACGACCTCGATCTGGACCGGACCAGCGGGGACAGCGGCAAGGACGCCGGTTACATAGGCCGCTATGATGAAGAGCAGGAATTTCATCATCGAGAATTGATTTTAGCAGATGAGAAAAAAAATTTGCTGAAATTTATAGTGACTTTTTTGTCTTTCTTTTGTTATATTTTACCAATGGTTTTGTGTCCGAACCGTTTAGAGACAATTTGCGCGGAGGCGATTTGCACAGAAGATTAATCCTTTTCAGCTTAATACTTGTTATTGTCTTACATACAATTCCCCTCAAGGCACAGGAATCCCCGCCTGAAAGCGCGGTAAGCAATAAAATCACCCTTAATTTTGACGATGAAGACGTATTCGCGGTCATACAGACAATTTTCGGCGATATCCTGCGTGTAAATTATATAATTGATCCCCAGGTGAAAGGCCGGGTTAATCTCAGGACCGTGGCCCCTGTCTCAAAAGACGAAATACTTCCTTTGATGGAAGTGATATTAAGACTTAACGGAATCAGCGTTGTAGAGGAAAACAATCTCTACAGGATTGTTCCTTTAAGCGCGGTGTCAAAAGAGCCGACCGCTGTCGGGATAGGGAACGAGGCGGAAAAGGTGCGCATTACCGGCAAGGCCCTCCTTCAGGTTGTGCCTGTCAATTATATTTCATCTTCAGAGATGGTCAAAATTCTCACGCCGTTTCTGTCGGCAAATTCCGTTATTGTGGATGTTTCCAAGAGCAATCATATAATCGTTGTCGACACCGATGCAAACGTAAAGCGGCTTTTGCAGCTTGTGGAGATATTTGACAGTGAGCGCCTCAAGAGAATAAAGCCCGACGTGTTTGTGTATCCTGTCCAGAACAGCAAGGCCAGGGATGTGGCCGCTCTGCTGCAGCAGATATTTCTCGGCGCAAGACCGCCGGCGCCCGCTGTTCCCGCCGCCCAGGAAAAATATCCGGCAACCCCGTCTTCACAGGCGGCCCAGCCTGTGCAGCAGCCTAAGGCCCCGGCGGCTGTGTCATCAGGAGGGGGGACACTGGTTTCGGATATTACCACCATATTCCCTGACGAGATAACTAATACGGTAATAGTGCTTTCGACCCCTGAGGATTACACGCTTATAGCTGAAACAATCAAGAAAATAGATATTGTGCCGAGACAGGTCCTGATTGAAGGGCTGATAGCGAGGATTAGACTGACTGACGAGCTGAGGTTCGGGATCGCGTGGTCCGTCAAGGAAGTTGAAATCAAGCCTTTTGACAGCAGGGGGTATGATCTTGATATAAACAATATACCCGGCAATATAAGCCTGACCGCGGACCAGGTCGCGGGTTTTTCTGTTTTCGGAATTGACACGGAAGGGAAGATCAGGGCCAAGCTCGAGGCCCTTGCTACAGAGGGAAAAGGAACAGTTATGGCTGCTCCGCATATACTTGTCTCGGATAACCGCGAGGCGAGGATACAGGTGGGACAGCAGATACCCATTGTGACGTCCGAGACCAAGCCTGCGGCTGGAACGGATATTATAAGGACAGTTCAGTACAAAGACATAGGCATAATATTATCTGTTAAACCGCAGGTAAACGACAGCGGGCTGGTCTCTCTTGAGATAAGTCAGGAGATTTCCAGCGTAGCTGCTTCGGCAATAGGAGGGGAAGTCGCAATAGACAAGACAGAGACTATGACAAACCTTGTGGCGCAGGACGGGCAGACAATCATCATAGGCGGGCTTATACGGGAGGACACCACAAAGGCCAGGGAGGGCATACCGTTTTTAAGCAGGCTCCCTATTCTCGGGCCCCTTTTCAGCAGCAATAACAGGATAGGGGACAGGACGGAATTGATCATCCTGCTAACCCCTCATGTAATCAGAAACCGCGCGGAGGCGTCGAACGTGACGTCGGACTATCTTGACAAATTCAAGGATGCCACAAAGGACGAAAAGATAAATGAGTTCATAAGGGAAAAGAGCGGTAACGGCAGTGATGAGAACACTGAGGACCGCGAGTGAGAGCAGAGGGTTGCAAAACCACCTGGAATCCGCAATAACGGAATAGAAAGCAGAAGTTTAACATCTTATTAATCTGTCTGCGTTGTCTTCGGTTGAGAAACCGGCGGCCCCTCAGGCAGTCCTCTTTTCTTTGAAGGCGAGGCTATGTTTACCGTCATTCTCTGCTCGCCTCTGACCAACACGATCCTGTCGGGTTTAATATCTTTCAGGATGAAGCCGCTTATGTCATCGCCTTTTTTTATCACCCTCACGCGTTTTCCCCTGCCGGGTGAAGTTACCGGCGCATTTTTATCTTCAATATACGCGAGGCTTATATCCTTTGCTATTACTGTTCCATAGAGCACGATGTCGGGCCTTGGAAGAGGCTTTTCTTCTTTTTTCTCAACAGGTATTATCCTCTCCGGGTGAAACGGGTTTTTTTCGGTCAGGATAAGGTATTCTGTAAAGGACTTCTCCCGGTCTTCGGACTGCGTTTCTTTTATATCCTCTGTCACCTGTGTTGCAGAGGGCAATTCGTATTTAACGTCCATCCACTGGAACGGTACGACGACATAATATACCCCGAGTGCAATCACTGTCAGCAGGATTATATTCAGCAGATTAATGTTTTTCAGAAAATATTTCAATAAATTTTGCATCTATCTCACTTTCCGGCTGTCATGGCGGATACATTAAGTTTTACTATGAGTTCACGGGGAGTTTTAAGGTCTTTGATCCTGACATCCATATCCCGTATAAAGAACTGTGGAGTATGCGTCTCCATTGTATAAACCGCGTCGCTTAACGCGCTTACGTCCGGCATGACGGCATCCACGCTTATGTTTATGATCCTGAAAATTCCTTTTTCCGAGGGCTGAGCGATCTGTCCGCCGGATACCTTTCCGCCCCTGGCGGATAAAATACCTCTGACGAGGTCCAGAAGCGCGGCGGCCGCGATCTCATCAGTATCCCCGGCCAGAAATTTCGCATTGTAAGAGTCCCTTGCCTGTCTCCGTGATAAAAGTTCTTTCTCCATCCGGGGTATTTGTGATATAAGGTTGACGTATTTCCCAAGGATTTCCGACTTCAGGTCCTGTTCTTCCTTTATTGATGCTATCTCGGATTGGACCCTCAAATAACCGTACTGATATATAATAATACCGAGCAGGATTACCACAACGGGCATCATAATAAGTAATGACTTAGAAGCCTTCATCTGTCAGGCCCTCTCCACCCTCTTTTTTTACAGGCTCTGCTTTCGTTGCGCTTTCGATTTCCATATGTATGCGGAACCTGTCTACGCCCTTTTTAACGTCCCTGAACGTTTGAGTCGCGAATTTCACCTTATGAAAAAACTTTGAAGCTTCCAGTTTCGGCAGTAGTCCGGTAGCTGACCCGGCATAGCCCTCTATTTCAGCGGTGGTCTCGGAAATGTGAATTCTCGTAAGCCACGCGTCCTGGGGAAGCGCGGATGTGATCTCCTTTATAATGTCGATTGTCGGCTGTCTGCTCTCCCCGAAACTTTTTATATCCGAGATTTCTTTCTCAACCGCTTTTATCTCTTTATCGAGCCATTCAAATTTAGTAACTTCTTTTTTCCTCAGCGACAGCTCGCTGTCGATTATTGCGAGCCTCTTTTCTTCGGTTTTAAGAGGAAGAAATATGCTCAGGACGCCGAGTGACGCGATTATAAGCAAAAGCGCCGCGGTAAGTACGGGAGGGGTTTTTTGTCCCGGATGGGTCCCTTTACTCAGCAGATTAAGTCCCCCGGCCTCATGAGATAATCCTTCCAGTGCCCCGCCGACGGCATAATACGGAAGGGAAGCGGCTGCTCCGGGAACCCTGAGTTGTATCCGGCTTTCGTGAAGCAGTTTAAAAGGTATTTCCGCTTTAAGCTTAAGAAGCTCCACGAATGATGAAGACATGTCTTTCAGTGAGAACAGGACCTGCGGAGTTCGTCCCGCTTTTATAAAAAGATCTGAAGACCGCGTAATCTCTGCCATGACAGTATCTGTATTTGAGCCCTCATCCCTGCCGGCAAAGTCGCCAGTGATTGCCTCCCTTAGAACGCCGTTTACAAATAATGCGCCTTCATATTTATTGCTGTTTGTTTCCATAAATATGAAGTCCTTATTCCCGTCAATATGGCCCAGGAGACTACCGAGGCCTGACAGATTTAAAGTTACGCGGTTGACGATGATGTTTCTTGTTCTCAGTGCTTCAATGTATCCATTCACCAGGTCGGCCTTTACCGCAGCTAATAAAATTGTCAGATTTTTATCGTCTTCATCAAGCACCCTGAAGTCATATAACGTGTCATCAGCGCTGAAAGGGGTCAGCCGGTCCATCTCATTTGATATGACATCCGAAAGATTTTCCCGGACAGCGAGGGGAAGCACGGCAGTCCTTATGACAGTCCATTCTTTTGGCAAGCTGAGCGTAACGGCCGCTTTTTCAGCCCTCAGTTCGCTGACGGCAAGGACAGCAGAGGAAGCTGTTTCCGCAGGCTGCGGATATCCCTCGTATTGATACTCTTTGGTCCCTTTAATTTTTACCAGCGACAGGAAGCGAGAGCCATAAGCCGCTGAAAGGGCCCCTTTTTCAATGCAGATGCAGAAGGAATATTCAGGGAAGGCGAAATTGTCCGCGCTGTATGTAAGCAGTTTCCAGACGGGATGTAAGATTTCACCGAGTCCTGCAACTGAGATAGAGGCTGCGGATGTTATCTTTTTAACGACAGCGGCTCCCGTCATGGGTTTATATTCATGCCTCTTTCAGATTAGCAGCAACAAGCTTTGAGCTGCCTTTGATGTGTTCTCCAGCCGGCCTTTTTTATGGGAACTGAATTCTTCAATAAATTCCATAATAATATATCAGATGTCGGCTTTATGTCTACTTTCCATCTACAAAACCTCCCCTGACCCCTGGTTTCCAGAGAGAGGAGACATTGAAGGCTTCCCATCTTGAAATAACGCAACGCCTTTTCTGTAATATAAATACTCATACGAGCTGTCGCCGGTGAGAGAAACAACCACCTTTATGCCGTAGCCCGATTTTTTATTGCGCTTGTAACCGGCGGATACAATTGAGAACGTACCCGCTCCTTCTGTGCCGGCATAATGATCTATAACAACCGCCCTGTTTTCATGAATCCCCTTTACTTCCTGCAGGAAATTAATCTCTTTTACCTGCCTGAGGTTTATTATCTCATCCGCGATTTCAGGGGTGATGCCGGGTATTGCCGTCAAAACCTCTCCCGGCGCCGCATTCAAATTTATTTTATCCGTTCTTGCGCTAACAGTAATAAAATCCATAAGCCCTTTTGTTTTCCTGTCGCCGTACAATATCCCGGACGTTACGCCCCGGACATGGAGCAGCTCCTCCAGCGTATCAAAGGGCGCGTCTTTGGCCCTGTACGGGTTCGGCAGGGACATGTAATAATCGCTTTCAGCGCCGTGAAGCCTGTGCAGGTCATCGCCGTCTTTCCAGTCCTTTATGGAATCTACGATTATGTCGATGGCATCCGGCTCAATATCAAGGTTCCTTAACAAATTTCTTAATATTATATCAGGCGTTGTGTTTATGTCCACTTTCCCGGCTTCATCAATAATACTTACAGTGTAATATCCGGTATCAGCGTCGACTTCATAAGGTGTTCCGTCAGCCTTCCATGTCTCCATGCCTTCAATAATAACCCGTTGGTCCCTGTTGGCGCTTCTGTAAAAAAGCTCTGCGATTCCTCTCTCTATTCCGGCCTCGGCCAGGAATTCTTTCTCCGCTTCTTCTTTAAAGGCCATTGTGGAATGCGTATCGACCCTTACCGAGAAAGAAAAGGAAAGTGCGATGACTGTCAGCACCGCTAAAACCCAGAGGACCATTATGAGCGCCACGCCGCTCTTATCGGACCAGACGGATGGATTTCTGAATAATGTCTGCCTCACTTTCATATTTTAATTTAAAAGATAAAGAATAAAAAGTGAAGGATCCGTTACCTTACGTCTTCGGACATACCGGGGTGGCATCTCCTGCAGTCATTCAGGGGGAAGGAGGTTCTCAAATGGCACATGCCGCAGAATTCTCCACGGAGGCAACGCGCCATTGAAAAGCGTATTGTGCCTTTTTTCTTTATGTTGAACAAGTCGGGATGGCAGTTGGAGCAGTCCAGCCATTGAACATGTACGGGATGAGGGAATACTGCCGGGGGGATTAAAAAATTTTCCGCTCCCAGTTCAAGTGTCTTGTCGAACGACATTCCGGTAAAAGGCGTGGAAATAAAATCTTTCGGTTTAATTAATCCCGACTGAATTGCCGTTACCCAGTCTATTCTGTTGCCGAACTTTGTAGAGGGGAAGTCTTTCAGCTTGATGAACTTCTCCCTGCCGTAGCTTATATCTCCGTTATGACATTTATCGCAATGCTCTTTGCCGTGTCCGAAAGCGGTCCTGTCATTATGGCAGGCCCCGCAAAACTTTCCCGAAATATTAGCCTCTTCAGTTATCTCCGTAGTGTTTAACTGCATGTTGAATTCAAGCTCAAGGTGGCAGACCCTGCAGGTGTAATGAATACGGTGGCTCCAGTGGGAGAAGGTCACAGGCTTTGTATTATGTTTTTCCGAAGTCCTGTTTATCAGGATATTGCCGTATTGCTCGGGAGGCGGGAGAGGAGGGAAATTGAAGAAGGCGCATGCGTCATAACGGAGAAACAACACACACAGAACAATAAATATGAAAAAAAGGAGCGCTAAGCGTTTCATTCAGCCATCCGCATTTCGGGCTTGACCCGGACTTTTGGGCGAGGCACCGCTTCGCCCCTACATCTTTTTATGAAACAGGTTTTACATGGCACCTTTGACAGTCCATTGTCGGGAAAGCCACCTTTCCGTGGCAGACGCCGCAGAATTTACCGTCAAATATCTCTATCATTGAATATTTGGTAGCGCCCTTTTTGACGCCTGTAAAAATATCCGGGTGACAGACTTCGCATCCGTTCCATACGGTGTGTTTCTGATGGGAGAACACAATCTCGGGAAGTCCTGAAACCTTCGGTTCGAGTGAAAAGTCTTTCTGGACGGGCATTTCCTTTTTCCTGCTGATTGACACTCCGTCAATAAAGTCGATGAGCTTTATCAGGTTGTCTTTTTCAGCCTTTTCCCAGTCAATGCCGTTTCCAAAGCGCTCTTTGGGCAGCTTTGCCGTTAATTCAGAGAAATTATTCTCACGCTTTACATCTTTGCCTGATGAATGACACCTGTCGCAGACTTCATCCCGCTTTCCCTTATCACAGGCAGGAAACAGAAATTTCCCGTCAAAAATCCTTTTGCCGTTATGACAGGTGCCGCAGTAAAAGCCGTTAATATTGTCATCGGCTTTTATCTCTGTAGCGCCTGCCTTCATCTCAAAACCTATATCGCTGTGACAAAGCCTGCACGTGAATTTAGACCTGTGCAGCCAGTGATCAAATGCCACCGGAGCCATCCTGTTTTTTTCTGAAAAATTATTAAGGACGACTTTGCCGTAATCCTGGGGGAGGGGTCTTTTTTTCTTTACTCCTCTCTCCTGGGCAAAGACTACAGTGAGGACAGCAAGTAATATTGCAGTGCTAATAAGTACTGCTTTTTTCATCTCCCCCCCTCCTTTCGTAATACAGCGTGCAGCGGTTAGTGTATAGCGGTTAGCGTTTAGCATGCAGGATGGCATGGCGGATTTCTTCCTAATCGCTACATGCTAACCGCTATCCGCTGTATTAATATCACATTGTCTTTATTTTGTGAAATTAAAAATAGTTATAACATCTTTAATATTTTTCTTTACCTGTCTCTAATCTCTACCTCAACCTGTCTTTTCACCCTTTCCATCATCTCTTCCCAGTCTTTCTTCCCGGTCTCTTTATGCCTGAACAGCCTCACGTCCTCATACCAGGGGCTGTAATCCATGTCCAGGTGCCATCTCCATTCGGCATGTGACGGAAGCAGTATCCATGTCTTCTTCCCCAGGGCGCCTGATAAATGCCCTATCGCCGTATCGACGGTTATCATCATATCCAGATTTTCTATTGCCGCTGCCGTGTCTGAAAAGTCATTGAAGGTTTCCCCCAGGTTCACTATCTCTATATCATCAGGCAAGTCGTTAAGCTGTTCTATCCCATGTCCTTTTTGTAATGAGTACACTTTGACATTGGGCAAACTGCAAAGGGGATAGAAATGACGCAGAGGCATGGACCGGTTCCTGTCGGGCTTGAGCCCGGGGTTGCCTTGCCAGAAGATACCGATCTTAAAGGGGGTAGGGGGAAGAGCAGAGGGTGCAGGGGGTAGGG
>QZKO01000041.1 GCA_003599505.1 Nitrospiraceae bacterium
CGGCGACATGGACCGCGGCGACTATCGTATGATCAAACTTGCAAAGCTTCGGCCTGTGATGCCATTGTATGGCACTTATAAGAAATGCCGGCAGGCTCCACCATTCAGCGAGGTGTTTGCCGATTTCTTCATGAGTTGTCCCGAGGATTTCATATTCGGCTTCTATCATCAGCGTTTTCTTCAGTCGCGCTGCGTCAAGGACCTTTCTGAATTCATCGGCAAGATACCGCTCCTCCACAAGTTTCCCCACGTCATGCAGCAGTCCCGCAGTGAAGGCCCTGTCAGTTTCTTTCGGGTCCAGGTGGGACATCTTGCCGACAAGCAGCTTTGCCAGGATGCCGCATGCCAATGAGTGGGTCTGAAAGTCCTTAAGGCTGAAGTCTTTTACAGTCCGCGAAATTGATGAAATTGAGCCATAGATGGAATGTGACAGAAGCAGTCCTTCGACAATATCTATTCCGAGGATCATCAGCGCCCGCTCAACCGTATCAACCCTGTGCATCTGTCCGAAGAGGGCGGAATTGGCCCAGCGCAGCAGTTCTGCCGAAACAGAGGCATCCTGCTCGATAATCTCCGCAAGGCTTTCAATAGATACAGTATTTATATGTGAAAAACATTTTTTCATCTCAAGATAGGTCTGCGGCATAGTGCGGAGTGATGAGAGGGAATTGATGATCTTCTGAAGCCCTATGTTTTCTTTCTTCAGGTCTGCTGCCTGCTGCAGCGCGTCCCGGATTACCTCTTTCAGCTCGCCTTCCTTCCACGGCTTTGGAAGGAGCTGCTGGGCGCACCCTTCAGCCAGCGCATCGACCACGGCGTCTCTGTCGGCATACCCGCTCAGGAAAATACGGATGATATGGGGATACCGTTCTTTTACCTGCTTAAGGAATTCGATCCCGTCCATGAGAGGCATGCGCACGTCGGAGATTACAATATCCACGTTTTCTTTTTCGAGGACCTCAAGTCCTTCAACGCCGCTCCCCGCAAAAAGCAGGTCCCATGGTTCGTCGAACAGTAAACGGCGCATGGAATTAAGCACGTTCGGTTCGTCGTCAACAAAGAGTATGGTCTGACGGCCCTGCATACATATCTTATCGGCATCCCGGTAATATTTTTGAAATAATAGAAAAAACTCCTTATAATACAAAACCGTTAATCGTGACCGTGGTCCGTGTCCGCTTTTTCACGAATTTATTATCAGGAGGTTTAAATTGAGACAGAGGATATCCGTTAACCTTGCAAAGAGGGTAAAAAACCTGCCCCCCTACCTTTTTGCCGCTATTGACATAATGAAACAGGAAGCCGTCAATAAAGGCATTGACCTGATAGATTTAAGCATAGGAGACCCGGATATGCCAACTCCAAAGCATATTGTCCGGAGAATGAAAAAAGCCGTTGAAAACCCTCGGCATCATCGTTACCCGTCATATGAAGGAATGCCGGCTTTCAGACAGGCGGTTGCGGACTGGTATAAAAGAAGGTTTCGTGTAAAGCTGGACCCTAAAACAGAGGTGCTTTCGCTCATCGGATCAAAAGAAGGGATAGGCCATATGCCGCTCGCGTTTATCAATCCCGGAGACGTTGTGCTTGTGCCGTCCCCGGGGTATCCTGTTTACCCTGTTGCCACGCTGTTTGCGGGAGGGGAAAGCCACATCATGCCTCTCGTTGAAAAGAACAACTATCTGCCGGACTTCGGGGCAATACCAAAAAATATCCTGAAAAAATCGAAGCTCATGTTCATTAACTATCCGAACAACCCGACATCCGCGGTAGCAAGCCTGAGCTTCTATAAGGATGTAATAGATTTCGCCTCAAAAAACAATATCCTTGTATGTCATGATGCCGCTTATTCGGAAATATATTATGACAACAAAAAGCCTCCAAGCTTCCTCCAGCTCCCCGGCGCCAGGGACGTGGGAATAGAATTCCATTCCCTCTCAAAAACATGTAACATGACTGGATGGAGGATCGGCTTCGCCGTTGGAAACGCTGCAGCCGTCGCGGGACTTGGAAAGATAAAGACAAACATCGATTCCGGGATCTTTCAGGCGGTACAGGAAGCGGGGATCGAGGCACTGAATACCGACGACTCCGTACTGAAAAAAATACGCGACACTTATCAGGAGAGACGGGATGTCCTGTACAGCGGGTTAACGAAAATAGGCCTGGAGGCCCGGAAACCTTCGGCGACGTTCTACCTCTGGGTAAGAGTGCCCGGGGAGTTTACTTCATCAGCCTTTGTCGGTCATCTCCTTAATAATGCGGGAGTGCTCGGCACGCCCGGCAACGGCTTCGGCGCCCCGGGAGAAGGGTATATCCGCTTCGCCCTCACGGCCCCTGTAAAGAGGATAAAAGAGGCGGTGGAGAGGATTGGAAAGATAATTTAATGCATACCGCTTACATCGGCATCGGCTCCAATCTCGGCAACAGGGACGACAACTGCGAAAGGGCGATCAGGCTGCTCATTGAAAACAGCGTCACTGTTACAAAACGCTCATCCATGGCAGAAACGGAACCGTGGGGAGTCAGGGAGCAGCCGAAGTTCATCAATATGGCTGTCGAGACAGAAACCGCTTTAAGCCCGCAGGAGCTGCTGCGCCTTCTGAAAAAGATAGAAGAGGATGTCGGAAGATTGCCGACCTCGCGCTGGGGCCCCCGGATCATAGACCTCGATATCCTGCTTTATGACGACCTGATAATGGAAACCCCCGGCCTGGTGGTCCCCCACCCTAATATCGCTGAAAGGGAATTTGTCCTGAAGCCGCTTGCGGAGATAGCGCCGGAAAAAATTCATCCGGTTTTGAAGAAGAGCATTAAAGACCTTTACTTACAATCTCCCCGAAATTCTTAAGCATCCGCAGCCCCATCTCCTGGCTCTTTTCCGGATGGAACTGGACCGCGAAGATATTGTCTTTCCACACTGAAGAAGTAAATTCTATTCCGTAATCCGTTGTGGATGCGGTTATTGATGCATCATCCGGGACAACATAAAAAGAATGCACAAAATAGAAATAACTCTTATCAGGAATCCCTTCAAACAACGGATTGTCTTTCTGTATTTTTATCTCATTCCATCCCATGTGGGGGACTTTGAGCATTAAGCGTTGAGCGTTAAGCGTTAAGCGCTCGGGGTTTTGAATTTTAATTTTTGAATTTTGAATTGTTTCATCCGCCCCTTGCCCCTTGTCTTCAAACTCGAATTTCACAACTTTTCCCCGTAACACATCAAGCCCCCTGCACCTGCCGAATTCTTCTGACTCGCTGAACAGTACCTGAAGCCCGAGACATATGCCAAGGTACGGCTTCCCCTGGTTTACGGCTTCAACAACGGCATCCACGAGGGCGAGATTTGTCAGTTCCCGCATACAATCCTTAAAGGCGCCCACTCCGGGCAAAACAACACCGTCAGCTTTTTTAACAATTCCCGGACTGTTTGTCACAGTGACATCGACACCGGCCTTCATAAAACCCTTTTCAACGCTCCTGAGATTTCCCATTCCGTAATCAATAATAGCGATCATATTGGTATGATAGGGATTCAGAAATTTAAATTCAATGGGCAGCAGGATAAAGAAGGCTAAGGGCTCAAGGCAAAGGGCAAAAGGTACCGGTTGCCCGCGTGTCGTTTCCTTTTGCCTTTAGCCATTTGCCTTTGGCCGGTTAATTCTCATTACTTGCAAAAATGTGTTCTTTTACGGTATAGTTTTTGCGCACAAAACCACGAGACCGGGGGTCGGGATGATAGATTATTTGATACCTAAAAAGATTTTTTTCACAAAAGGTGTTGGGATCCACAAGGACAAACTTGCGTCTTTTGAGCTCGCCCTCAGGGACGCCGGAATAGAAAAGTGCAACCTTGTTTACGTTTCAAGTATTTTCCCGCCTAACTGCAAAATAATAAGCAAGGGCAAAGGGTTACAGTCCATCAAACCGGGACAGATAACATTTTGCGTAATGGCGCGGAACGAGACAAACGAGCCTAACAGGCTGATTTCTTCGGCGATAGGTCTCGCAGTCCCTTCCGACAGAAAGAATTACGGATATATCTCAGAGCACCACACCTTCGGAGAGACCGCGAAAAAATCTGGTGAATATGCTGAAGACCTCGCGGCGACCATGCTCGCGACAACACTCGGCATCCCCTTTGATCCGGACCTTGCGTGGGACGCGAGGAAGCAGGTGTACAAGGCAAGCAAATATATCTTTAAATCAACCCAGATATGTCAGTCCGCGGAAGGCGATAAACTCGGCAGATGGACTACCGTTGTCGCGGCCGCGATGATGCTGCTGGAATAGCTTTAACGGTCTTCCCGACATCTCTTCACAAAAGACACCGGAATTAACTTGATAAAAACGGAAGACAATAAAACATCATTCAATTTTGGCGGTTTGCCTGCCCGCTACTCAACCTATAAACACTCAAATATCGTTGTCCTGCCTGTCCCGTTTGACAAAACAAGTTCATGGATCAAGGGGTCTGATAAAGGCCCGCGGGCCATCATCAACGCCTCCCGCAATATGGAGCTTTATGACATTGAAACGGATTCGGAAGTTTACAGGAAGGGGATTCATACGGCAAAGGCCGTCAAGTCCGGCAATTCGGAAAAGATGGTTGACAGTGTGCACAAAAAAGTCGGCAAGTTATTGCAGGACCATAAATTCGTAGTCCTCCTCGGCGGCGAACACTCCGTCTCTCTCGGCGCGATCAGGGCGCACGCGGAGTCTTACGGCAATCTCAGCATCCTTCATCTTGACGCGCATTCCGACCTGAGGGATTCTTATGAGGGCAATAAATACAGTCATGCCAGTATTATGGCGCGGACAAAGGAGATTACTGAAGACATTATATCCGTCGGGATAAGAAGCTCCGATTCATCCGAGCTGAAGAATATCAGGAAGCAGAATACTTTTTATGCTTCATATATTCATCACTCAGGAGACTGGATTAAAAAGGTTGTCAAAAAACTTTCCCGCGATGTCTACATTTCCATTGACCTTGATGTCTTTGACCCTTCCATAATGCCCTCAACAGGCACGCCGGAACCGGGAGGACTGGGCTGGTATGATGTCATTGATTTGCTTGACCATGTTACAAGGCACAAGAATGTTGTCGGCCTCGATGTTGTCGAGCTCTGCCCGTCAAAGAACAATCCCGCGCCTGATTTCCTGGCCGCGAAGCTGATTTACAGGCTGCTTAGTCTTAAGTTTGCATAATCCAACTGCATGCGTATCGGGTTCAGGTATAATACAAGGTAAAGATTGTTGAACTGCATCTAAGCGGCCTTTGAACTACTTTTAAACCATAATTAATCAGGCATCACGCAATATGAGGAGCGGATGAATATTGGCTAAGATACTCCATACAGAATCATCAATGGGCTGGGGCGGACAGGAAATAAGGATCTTGCAGGAATCCCTGGGAATGATGAAGAGAGGACACCGGGTCGTTATCGCCGCGCCTGCGCGAAGCTCAATCTTCAAAAGAGCGGATGAAGCGGGCATCAGTGTTTTGCCTGCGTATTTCCAAAAACATAATCCCTTCTCGATAGTCAGCACGGCATCGATTATAAACAGAGTGAAACCGGATATAGTAAATACCCACAGCTCATCGGACAGTTGGGTCTCCGCTTTAGCCGTAAAGCTTTCCGGACATGGGGCCGGGATTATAAGGACAAGGCATCTTTCTACCCCGATAAGCAAATCCTTTACCAGCCGTTTAATTTATGAAAAACTGCCTGACTCTGTTATGACTACAGGGGAACAGATACGGCAAAATATGATACATGACAACGGATTCAGCGCTTCGAAAATTATTTCCATCCCGACCGGGATAGATCTGGAACGGTTCAATCCTGAAAAGGTTGAGCCGGCTTTCCGGTCAAATAATTTTTCGGTGGGCATGGTCGGCGTGCTGCGGAGCTGGAAGGGGCACGTTTATTTCCTGGAGGCAATTAATAAAATAAAAAACAAAATCCCCGAGATGTCTTTTTATATAGCGGGAGACGGGCCCCAGCATGAAAACATCGAGGGTCTTATTTCAAAACTTTCACTAAATGACATGGTTTTCATGTTGGGACACAGGGAGGACGTCCCCGGAATATTGGCGTCGCTCGATGTCGTCGTCCATCCGTCTTACGCGAATGAAGGCGTACCTCAGTCAATTCTTCAGGCGTTTGCGATGGAGAAACCCGTAATAGCAAGTGATACCGGAGCGATAAAAGAGGTATTGATTGACGGCAAAACCGGCCTGTTGATTGAACCGAAGAACGCGGACGCGCTTGCTGGAAAGATAATCGAACTCTACTATAAGCCTGAAATGAGGGCCGGGTTCGGCAAAGAAGGCAGGCTTATAGTAGAAAATGACTATTCCATGGGAAGCATGCTGGATAAAATTGAAGCGCTTTACGAGAAAATTCTTAATGATGTCTGAATTCAGAAAAGTAAGAAATATCCTCGTTATTAAGCTGCGTCATATAGGCGATGTCCTTCTTGCCGCTCCTGTTTTCAGTGCATTACGGAAGAATTTTCCGGGGGCGAATATCTCTGCGCTTGTAAATTCAGGGACACAGGAAGTGCTCAGCGGTAATCCCGACATTGACGAAATAATAACACTTGACAGGGACATCATAAAAAATAATCCTTTTAAAAGGTACCGCAGCGAATTGTCTTTTTTAAAAAAAATACGGCAAAAAAGATTTGACATGACGGTTGACCTTACAAGCGGAGACAGGGCCGCGATATTGTCCTTTTTTTCCGGCGCCAGGTACAGACTTGCGTACGACCCCGCAGGGGGAGGTTTTATGGGGAAACGCTTTCTGTACACCCATATTTCAAAAAAATACGGCAATCAGCATATGGTATTACAGAACGTAGACATTCTGAGACAGTCCGGCATCACTACAAATGACTTCACCGTTAACTTTTTCATACCTGAAGAGACAAAAATATTTGTAAAAAGAATCTTTGAAAAAAATAATATAAATGAAAACGATAAAATTGTTCATCTTCACCCTACATCAAGATGGCTCTTTAAATGCTGGGAAGATGAACATACGGCAAAGGTTATAGAGTGGCTGCTTGAACAGGGAGTAAAGGTAATTGTAACCTCGGCCCCTGACGAAAGAGAGCTTGAAAAGGTTAAAAATATTTTGTCGTTATGCTCGTCACCCGTCACCAGCCGCCCGTCACTGCTATTAGATTTGAGTGGTAAAACGGATATAAAGCAGCTTGCGGCAATATCATCCGTATCAAGCCTGTTCCTGGGCGTCGACACCGCTCCCATGCACATAGCCGCCGCTGTCGGCACGCCTGTAATAGCGCTCTTCGGCCCCACAGGCGCATTTGACTGGGGACCATGGGATAACTCCAAAGGGCAAGGGGCAAGTCGATACGACTCGATTCCGGGGGGCGAGAGGCGAGAGAGCCCTTACAAAAAAAGAAATGGGATTCAGACATATGGTATTCATACCGTTATTCAGAAAGCCTGGGAATGTGTCCCCTGCGGCAAGGACGGGTGTAACGGCGCCAAAACAAGTAAATGTCTTGAAGAGATAACCGTTGAGGAGATTAAAAATCTTTTGGCTGAAAAATTACGCATGTCAAATAAAAATGGCAAATAAAATCAATAAGGTCTCTATTTGTATCCCGGCACATAATGAAGAAGTATGCATAGATTCCGCTCTCACTCATACCATGAGAGCATTAAAGGCCCTTTCTTCTTACAGGACAGAGGTCCTGATCTGCGCCAATGCCTGCACAGACGGCACCGTTTATAAAATCAATGAGTGGGCAGAGCTTAATAATTTATCAGTCAAAAAATATGATATAGACAATGCAATACCATCGGAAGACAAAGCAGGCGCTAATAACCCGGATTTTTGCCTGACCAATCTCGTCACAAAAACGCCCGGCAAGCCGAATGCCTTTAATAACCTCTGCAGTTTCGCAACGGGTGATATATTAATATTTATAGACGCGGATGTAATAATCCACCCGGATGCCTTTGGCTTTCTGGTCCAGGCATTAACTGCCGCCCCTGGAATAAAAGCTGCGGGCGGGATTGTTTTAGCTCCGCGGCTAAAAAGTTTTAACCTTCTTTATAAAAGGATGGCAATAAAAATGAAGGAATTTGCCACAAAGAAATCTCCCTATCTGAATGGTCCGCTCTACGCCATAAGGAAAGATGCCGTAAGGCCGATTCCTGGTGAGATTATCCACGAAGATGCTTACCTTAACATGATGCTCGGGGTAAAGCAGATAGTAAAAGTAATGGAGGCACTGGCATTTCAGGTCCCTCCAAACACCTATAAAGACTATTTCAAGAGGCAGGTAAGAAATAACCTGTCTGATCTGCAGATGAAACAATTATATGCGACACAATACCTGTCTTTCAGAGAAAATACCCGTGACAACAGAACAAGAGAAGGAAGGGAAGCCTGTCTTACAAAAACCGAGAACATATTGAAACGATTGTTTTTTTTGCAGGCATGGATTACAAAGATTTTAGATGGAATCGCAAAAAAGCAGGCAAGGAAAATGTTTGATAAAAATATAGTCAGGTGGTATACGATACCTTCTACAAAGCATAAATAAGAGATTCACTGAAGACTTTACATGACATACAAAAAAATAAGCAGGAAGGCAAAAAATAAATTCATAGAACTCCTTGTCAGAGTTTCTGAAAGTTTTAGTATGCGCGGGAGGCATCATACAAGACAATCACGCCATTTTCTTGTCATCAGCACAACAGGCGTCGGTGATACTCTCCTGGGCACGCCTGCTATCAGGGCCTTAAAAGAAACATATCCCGGATGTCGCGTGTGTGTCCTTACAAGTCCCGCTGGATATGAGGTCCTGAAAGAGAACCCATCCATTGATCGTCTCTTTGTTTTCAAAAAGGGCTGGAGCAATCTCTTTTTGCTGCCTCCGCTCTTAACGTCATTAAGGCTGGAAAAATTTGAATCTGTTTATATATTCCATACCTCTGACCGTATAATCTTTCCTTTAGCTTATCTTACCGGCGCGGCAGAGATTGCCGGCATTGAGGGACAGAGTAAAGACCTTGATTTTATTCTTACGCAAAAAATCAAGTCACCGGACAATATTCACGGCATAGAAGCAAGATTAAACCTTGTCAATCTGTCGGGCGCTAAAACACCGGATAAGACACTTTCTGTTTATTTGACGGATAAAGAGAGAGAGACTGCCGGAAAGTTTTTAAATAATCAGGGGCTTAACGAAGGTCCATTATTGGCCGGACTTCAGCCGGGCGCGCAGAAGCCGTTTAAATGCTGGCCCGCAAAAAATTTTATAGAATTAGGGAACGCCCTCCGGGAAAAATTTAAATGCGGGATCGTAATAACAGGCAGCCCTGATGAAAAGATATTAGCCGACGGGATAGCTTCTAAGGTTAAAGGCGCAATATCCGTTGCCGGCAGATTATCATTGAGAGAAACAGCGGCGGTCATAAAAAAACTCAACATTTTCATTACCAATGACACAGGCCCTATGCATATTGCCTTTGCCGTAAAAACACCTGCGATAGCCCTTTTCTGTCCGACTGATCCTGCCCTTCATGGTCCATATCACGCGAAACACGTTTCCGTAATCCGGAAACCGGTGCCATGCTGTCCCTGCGCAGGTAAAAATTGCCTTGACCCGGTCTGCATGGAACAAATTACGCCGGAGGAGGTCCTTTCAGCCGTTGAATCAGTATTGGCTATTAATAAGGCGAAGACATGAGAATAGCATTAAATTACAGACAGAAAAATGAAAGACTTGAGGAAGCCCTAAAGGACCTTGGGCATACAGTTGTCGATGATACCTGGGACATCCGAAAAATAATATCGGACCGCATAGACGCGGTTATTTTTGAATTCAAATATATCCTGAAAAATGAAATAAAATTTCTGAAATTATCTTACGGGCTTAAAAAAACAGGTATTCCAAGGGTGACCTGGTGCGTCGACATACCTAATATAGGGGCTCGGAAATGGAAACTCTCGTTGCTATTAAAAGCGGATTTAATCGATATCTTCGCCACACATTCCATGCAGGACCTGCCCGGGCCAACGGATTCAATCATATACCTTCCAAACGCGGCATGGTTAAAGAGGTACAATCCGGGAAATGTTACTCTGGAAGAGCTCAGAAATCCCGGCAAATATACCACAGACGTCTCATTCATCGGCAATATGGATTCCGCGAAGTATCCGGAACATCTGCGGCGCGCCCGGTTCCTTGACGCCCTCGGCGTCATGCTCCGTCAAAACGGAATAAGTTACCGCTTTGAAGACGGGAGGCATCTGGATGTCAGCGCCCAGGTCGATATAATCCAGAGGAGCAGGATCAACATCAATTTCGGGTGCGGCGCAGACCGCTATGAGAATAAAAGCTGGGGACTGCCTGAGCGGTGTTACGGTATCCCGGCATGCGGCGGTTTTCTGCTGTCTGAAGAAAGAGCCCACGCGAAAGACGACTTTATTGAAGGAGAAGAAATTGTACTGTTCAGGGATTTAAAAGACTGTTTTGAAAAAATCAGGTACTATATAACTTCGCATGACGAGGCGCGGAGAATCGCGGAAAACGCATACAGGAGAGTCATGAATGAACATACCTACAGACATCGCGCGGAAAAATTAATGGGTTCCATCATGAAGCTTAAGAAATAATGAGCAGCGGCACAATTGATAAAATAAAACTTGCCCTCGCGGTGTTGCTGGTTGTAATATTACCTTTCTCGGAATCCTTGAAGGCCATATGCATCTTTGCCCTTTTGTCCCTTTTGCTGCTTCAACTGCATAGAAAAGAGGTAGAAATCAAGTTGTCTCTTTTTCATTACGGTTTCATTTTTCTTATCCTTTCAGCCCTTTTCAGCAGCGCATTTGCCGCGGACCCAGATAAAAGCCTCAAGGGATTGCGTGACATAATCCATTTTACAATTACCCTTTTTATATTCCAGAGCATAAGCAATGAAAAGAATATCAGGACTATTCTCTGGGGTCTTTATTTTTCAACGGCGTTAGCCTCTTTGCTGGGACTAATACAGATGGTTGAAGACGGCAGGGCGATTGAAATACATTCCCTTGGCAATCAGAACTATACTGCAATGTATTTAATAATGGCGGCAACTTCCATGATCAGCGCCATTATATTTTCCAGGGATAACGCGCTTTATTTAAAAATAGTTGCCGGGATATTATTGTCTTTTACGCTTGTAGCATCTGTCATGACGGCAATGAGGACCTCATTTGTAGCTCTTTTGTTGTTTACCGTGATCCTGCTCGCCTCCCGGAAAAGGATCAGAACGGCTTTGCTGCTATCGGCTCTGTTGGCAGCGCTGGTGTTGCCGGCTATGTACCTGAATAAGTATATGTGGGAGAAACTTTTCACGTTGACTTCTCTGAGAAACAGGTTCTATATATGGGAATATGCGATTAATAAAATGAAAGAAAATCCCTTAACAGGCATAGGGTTGAACAACTTTGAATATACATTCCCGCTGACATACCTGCAAGAGGCTGGAAAGACATTCTATGACGCCCACAGTTTGTATATGCAGACAGCGGCACAGATGGGACTTCCGGGTCTGATTTCCATTCTGATGATAATTATTGGTTTTATTTACACCTTCACAAAAAAGATCAGGACGACGTCGGATTTTGAGAAAGGAGTTCAATACAGCGCTCTTGGCGGGTTTCTGGTTATTTTTGCCGGGGGGATTTTCGACACAACTCTTCATCATGAAAATGCCATAACATTCAGCCTCTTTGCAGGTCTTATGTTTGGATATCTTTCCACAGGAAAAGGTTTGGTTAACCACGGGGATACACAAGGAAAAAAATGACAGCGTTCAGACCGAAAAACAATTACCCGACTTTAAAGTCGGTCCACTATTATTCAAGTATTCGCCCGGACATTATTGAATTAGTTCCACCCGGTGCAAATTTTATTCTTGATGTCGGATGTGCCGGCGGCATGCTCGGCAAGACTCTGAAAGAAACGCGTAGTTCAGCAGTGGTGTGGGGGATTGAAGTTAACGCCGTTGAAGCAAGAAAAGCGGAAGCAAATATTGATAGAGTTTTCATAACAGATGTTGAAAAAGATGAACTCTTATTTGATAAGCCCGTACAATTTGATTGCATAATTTTTGCCGACGTGCTCGAACATCTGCATAATCCATGGATGGTCTTAAAGAAAACCAGCCGGTATCTATCCAATGAGGGCAGAATTATCTGCAGTATTCCCAACATCAGGCATTATCGCGTAATAAGAGATATCATTAAAGACAGATGGCTTTACAGTGACGAAGGCATTCTGGATATAGATCATATTCGGTTCTTTTCCCTTGCCACCATAAGGAATTTATTTGCGGTAGCCGGCTATGCAATAGAGAAAATCGGGAGAAACAAAAAAGCCAGCAGCCTCATGAGCTTAATAAACAAATTACTTTTCAACGGATTGAAAGACTTTCTCACCCACCAATACCTGATCGTTTGTAAAAAAAAATATGATTAATGATATGAATGAAACTTTCAGCCGCGTTTTCGATAGAATAATTTTCCGCTTTCGCCCTGGCGGCTTTACCCATTATTTCAGAATTTTTTAATGAAGCGGCAATTTTTTCGGCAAAATCTCCGGCGCTGAGCAGGTCCGTGACTGTGAACCCCTGGACCCCTTCTTCAATAAGCTCAGAGGCTCCGTTATACGCGGTGGTTACCACAGGGATTCCTGAAGCCATGGCTTCAAGGGTGGCATTGCTGAAAGGGTCGTAAATTGTCGGCAGCACAAAGACATCTGCCGCCGCGTACAGGTCTTCAACGCGCTTTTCGGCCCCGTGAAATCTCACGCTCCCTGTTATCCCCAGACTATCGGCCATCGATACATATTCCGGCTTTGGCTTCCGCCCGGCTATTATAAGCCCGGCAGAAGGCTCGTTCAAAAGCGAAAAGGCCCGCAAGAGGGTGGGGACTCCCTTTCGTCTGAAGTCCGCTCCGGCAAACAGAATTACTTTTTCCGCCCTGATATTAAGGGCCTTCCGTATTTCCCGCCTGCGCTCCATGCCGGAGGGCCTGAATCTTTCGAGGTCCACCCCGTTATAAACTATATGTATTTTTTTGCCCGCGACCGGATAATGCCTCAGTATGTCTTTTTTTACCATCATCGAATTGGCGATTATAACCCTGGAATTCAGAAAACATTTCTTCTCAAGATAAAGCTGAACAAGATGGTTCGGGTTTATATTAAACCCCGCCCTTCTAAAGGGGGTTTCGATTATGGCGCGTTTATCGAGCCATTCCCTGTGGCATCCGTCCCCGGCCCTGTAAATGTCCTGGAAAAGTGTGCGATCAAAGCTGAGTACGCAGTCAAAGGATTCCTTCTTCAGCTCTTCCCTGCATTTCAGCGCAAAGAGCATGTTCGACAGAAACGAAGGTTTTTTAAACGTCCTGATTTTATGAATGGTAAAGCTTCCGGGCCAGAGGCCTGAGCTGAATATATGAACGTCATGCCCCCTGGCCGCCAGTTTTTGCGCCGTCAGCGCCAGGTAGTTTTCAGCTCCTCCGAAAGGTGTGTAATTTTTGCGAATCAGGGCTATCTTCAATATGCTCCGCGCCTGTCCTAAACGGACCGGCCTTCCTGTCCCCTGAACTGAAGCTCATAAAGTTTCTGATAAATCCCTTCACGCCCGAGAAGCTCGTTGTGAGAACCGGTCTCTATTATCCTGCCTTTATCCATTACTATTATCCGGTCCGCCTTTCTTACAGTGGAAAGCCTGTGGGCGATTACAATCGTGGTCCTGTTTTCCATTAATTTCTCAAGCGCGTTCTGTATAATCATCTCCGAAGCGGTATCCAGGGACGAAGTCGCCTCATCGAGGATAAAAATCGGCGGATTTTTCAGCAGCGCCCTTGCGATCGAGAGCCTTTGTCTCTGCCCCCCGGACAATCTCAGCCCTCTTTCGCCGATTATCGCATCATAGCCGTCCGGAAACTCTGATATGAAATCATCGGCATATGCCGCCTTCGCGGCCCTGATTACGTCATCGCGGGACGCCCCCGGTTTTCCATATTTAATGTTCTCAAGTATCGTAGTGTTGAAGAGTATTACATCCTGGCTCACTATCCCTAAAAGTCCCCTGAGCGATTTGAATGTAAGGGTAGAGATATCCGCGCCGTCTATATAAATATTCCCTTCATCCGGCGTGAAAAATCTCGGCAGCATATTGACAAGGGTCGTTTTTCCACCGCCGCTTTTGCCGACTATCGCTATCAGTTCGCCTTTCTTTATACGTAAATTTATATTGTCCAGCGCCTTATTCCGTGAAGACGGATATGTGAAAGAAATATCCCTGAAGAGGATTTCATTTTTAAAGCCGCCAAGCTCCACGTTCCCGTCCGCTTCCGTCTGTATTGAAAGGACTTCCGATATCCTCTGAAGCGGGGCTATCGCCTTCTGTATTCCCGCGTTGACCTTGGCAAGGCGTCTCGCGGGAGTATATAACAAAATTACCGCTGTCAGAAAAGAGAAGAAATCTCCGATAGTCAGGGTGCCTTCCAGTATGCGCCTGCTTCCGTACCATATAACAAATGCTATGCCTAATCCCGCGGCAACCTCCATCAGCAGCGACACGAACTCCGAGACCCTTACCGAGCGCATATTTTCCCGGTAAAAGTCCCTGTTGTTATCTTCAAAGCGCTCCTGCTCCCTGGGTTCCATGCTGAAGGCCTTGATTATCTTGACGCCTGTAAAACTTTCATGAAGGATTTCGGTAATGACGGATATCTTTTTCTGAGCGCGTCTGCTTATTTTCTTCAGCCTTTCCCCCAGTTTTGAAGCTGCATAAAAGGCCCCCGGCAAGACCAGCAATGAAATCAGGGCAAGGTCCCAGCTCCTCCAGAACGCCACGCTTGCGAGCCCTATTATAGTGGCGCCTTCAATGAGAAGATCTTTTAACGTCAGGGAAACAACGGCTTCAACCGCGCCGATATCGTTTATGACTTTCGATATCAGGGACCCGCTTGAATTCTTGCCGAAGTAACTTACCGGCATGTGCATTATATGACCGTAAAGCCTGTTTCTTAAGCTCATCACCATCTTCTGGGAAGCAGACCTCATAAGGTACTCGTGCAGGAATGTGAAAATCCCCCTGCAGATGAAAATCAGGAGCACGCCGACAGGGAGGAGCAGGATAAGTCCGGTCCTTTTCTCTAAAAGGACATTGTCAAGGGCCGGCTTCACAAGCCACGCCATGGAGGCATTGATGCCGGATATGATAAGGCTGAAGATCCCTGCAAGCGCGACCCGTTGCCAGTAAGGTCTTACCAGGTGTAAGAGGGTCTTAATGTCTTCCAAGCAGCTTCCCTTTCCTTTCAAGGACTGTCGCGTATTTCAGAAAAGTATAAAAACCATAAAGAGCGGCAAGGACATATCCATGAATGCCGTCTCTGAACCCCTGCCTTAAAAAAAACATTTTAAAAAAGACAAAAACAGGACTTAACACCATTGAAAAAAGACAGGATACAAGGCCTTTATTTTCAAGCTCTTCCGCCGAGAGCGCCGCGTAATTATCCATCTTCCTGATATAATCCGAAAGGCTCCTGTATGTGTAATGTTCGAGAGGCGCGTTCAGGCGGCCCACAGGTCCCCTGACATCGACTTTTTCATGCACCGCCCGCTGCTGCATATGAGATACATCCTTTCTGAAAAGCCTTAACGTATAGTCAGGCCACCATCCGCTGTGTCTAATCCACTTACCGAGGAAATAATTTTTTCTCGGTATGTAAAAGCCGTTGAAGGTGATATCCATGATCTTATCCGTTATCTCCGCTTTTAATCCGGGCGTCACCCGTTCATCCGCGTCGAGTATGAGCACCCACGGACATTTCGCGTAATCAACGGCAAGCTGTTTCTGTTTCGCGTAACCCATCCATTCATGCCGGTATACCCTCCCGGTGAATTCGCCGCATATGGCAGCCGTCATATCGCTGCTGAATGAATCAACGACAACTATGTCTGCGAAGTCTTTTACGCTGTCAAGGGCGTCTCTTATGTTCTTTTCTTCATTGCAGGTGATTATAACAACGGAAACCGGGATTCTATTCATTGAAATGGGTATTGTTACCGGATACAGGCATAATTCTACTGTCTTTTTTTGAGTATTATAGCAAATTGTTCTACAATAGATACATTTGTAAAAAAGGCTGTAGGATGTAATTCAAATAAACCACCGGAGGCATTAATGAAAGCAAAATCAACAGGGAAGACCTTCCCGGGGAAAAATATCGTCGTCACAGGCTGCGCGGGCTTCATAGGATGGAAGGTCGCCCAAACACTGCTTGCAATGAACAGGAAAGTCATCGGCATCGACAACCTCAACAATTACTATGACCCCGCTTTAAAACACTGGAGACTCAAGTCATTAAAGAGGTCCCCGGACTTCAGTTTCTGCAAGATAGACATTGCCGATTATAAAAAACTGAAAAGGGTCTTTCAGGAAAATAAAACAGACGCTGTCATAAACCTTGCCGCAAGGGCGGGGGTAAGGGCCTCGGTCGAAGACCCCTGGGTTTATCTTGACACGAATACAAAAGGGACTTTGAACCTCCTTGAATGCTGCAAGGACCATAAAGTGAAAAAATTTGTCCTCGCTTCCACATCGAGTCTTTACGCGTCGCTGGATATGCCGTTCAAAGAGACGTCAAGGACTGATACGCCGCTGGCGCCGTACTCTGCCACAAAGAAAAGCGCCGAGGCGCTATGCTATGCCTATCATTACCTTTACGGCCTTGATATAACGGTATTAAGGTATTTCACGGTATACGGTCCCGCGGGCAGGCCTGACATGAGCATTTTCAAGTTTGTCAAAAATATGGATGCAGGCAAACCTATTCCGGTTTTCGGGGATGGGAACCAGACACGGGACTTTACGTATATTGATGATATTGCCGACGGCACCATAAGGGCATTGAAGCCGGCCGGTTATGAGATAATCAATCTCGGCAGCGACCATCCCGTCAAACTTAACTACGTGATCAAGCTTCTTGAAGAGCATCTCGGCAAGAAAGCCAAACGGAAAATCCTCCGGCGGCATCCCGCAGATGTTACAGCGACA
>QZKO01000038.1 GCA_003599505.1 Nitrospiraceae bacterium
AGCTACTCATAACATCAAGCCAAATGATTTCGTTGCGCGGCGTCATAAACGTGGTTACTCGCTGATTTCCCAGAAAACGCAAGCTCAATTCAAACAATCGGCAATCCTAAGTACTCAAAGGTAATTCTCCTTGGAATGGATGGACTGGACCCGAAGATAACCGGTCAGTTAATGAACAAGGGTGAGCTTCCAAATTTTTCCAGGCTTGGCCGGACAGGCGGTTTTTTGCCTTTAGCAACCAGTAACCCGGCACAGAGCCCGGTCGCGTGGGCGACTATTGCAACAGGGAATAATCCCGGATATCACGGGGTCTTCGATTTTTTAAACCGCCGCGTAACGGATTATATGCCGGAGCTGGCAATATTAAAGATAAATCCTAAAAATATGTTCGGCAAAAGGGAAGGGATGTTCCTGCCGGTCATGCACGGGAACTCATTCTGGGACCATACTTCCAACTGCGATATCCCTTCAACTGTTTTGAAGTGGCCGATGACCTTTCAACCGAAGCAGACCCGGACAAAGCTGTACGCGGGACTTGGGGTCCCTGATATAAAAGGAGGGCTCGGCAAATACACTTTTTACACTTCCCGTGATATTTCAAAAGACGAGGAAGGGCGTGAAAAAGTAATAAAGGTCCAGGTAAGCGATGGGACGATCAGGACATACGTTCCGGGCCCCAATATCGCGAAACTGATGACCAGGGAGTTTGCAAAGACTGATATGCTGATCAAAATTATTTCTGATGACCGGATTGCTGAGGTCAATGTGGACGGTAATAAATTCAAGCTCAACGAAGGCAGATGGAGTGAATGGATTGAGGTAAAATTCAAACTCGGGATGATGAAGACGGCATCAGGGATTGTAAAGTTCTATTTGAACCGGACCAGTCCTGATTTTGAATTATACATGACCGCGGTGCAGATTAATCCCGGAGATCCCGCGTTTATTATTTCAAGCCCGGATGATTATGTAAAAGAGCTGTCAAACAACGTGGGATGTTTTTATACCCTGGGTATGCCCGAAGATACCAAGGCCCTGGAAGAGGGCAGGGCGGACGAAGAGGCTTTTATCGCCATGTGTGATGAGATTGTCGAAGAACAGGAGAAAATGCTCTGGTATGAGCTTAACAGGTTTAAAGAAGGGCTGCTGGCCTCTGCCTTCTTCTCCACGGACAGGATACAGCACATATTCTGGGTCACAAAAGACCCTGCCCACCCGCTTTATGATAAGGCGTATGCTGAAAAGTACGGGCACGTCATTGATGATTATTACCGCAAAATGGACAGGATTCTGGGCGAAGTTTTAAAACAGGCTGACGATAAGACCGCGCTTATGGTTTTTTCGGACCATGGGTTTACTACTTTCAGGCGCGCGGTCCATATAAATTCGTGGCTGGCGGAAAACGGGTTTATGACGCTTACCCAAAAAGTTTCCCCGGACGACAAAGAAGGCGGCGGACTTTTCCAGTATGTCGATTGGAAAAAAACAAAGGCTTACGCGCTCGGGTTCGGGAGCATTTATTTGAATATAAAAGGGAGAGAGAGGCAGGGAATTATTGAGGCTGGAACGGACGCTGAATCCGTTTCAGAGCAGATTGCCGGCAAGCTCGGCAATCTGACAGACCCGGCGAACGGTCAATCGGCCGTAAAGAACGTATACAGGACGCGCGGTATATATTCCGGCGGGCAGGCCAATAATGCCCCTGATATCGTTGTCGGCTTTCAGGACGGATACAGGGCGTCATGGCAGACAGCGGTCGGCGGCGCTCCGGCAAACATAATTGAGAATAATTTAAAGAAGTGGAGCGGCGACCATATAGTCGATCCGTCAATTGTTCCGGGTATCTTCCTTTCAAATTTTGCAATTAACAGGGAAGGGGCCGCGCTTACGGATATCGCGCCGACTGTCTTGTCATGTTTTGGGATGTCTTCGGATGATATGGAAGGGAAATCACTATTTCTCAAATAGCGCGGGCATTTCTTTTCTGGCCAGTTTCAACCTCTTGTCAAACTCCATGTCCCCTTTTCCGAGAAAATTAAAGAGGATTTTTGCGAACGCGGACTTCCAGTTGCCAAGCACGGTCCTTGCCGTCCATCTTACATTGTATTTGAGCCCTCTGGTGATAACAAAGAAAAACACAGCGGGCTCAATGGTCCTTTTTACAACAAAGAACAGGGTGTTTGTAACAAAGATGTGAAATGCATTCCTTCGAACCCTGGGTTTATTGAGAAAAGCTATTAAAATCCGGGGGATAAATGGAGTCATGTAAAGTAATTTATTAAAATAGGTCTCGTCTATGTTAACCATAAACCTTGTAAGGTAAGCTTCAGGGTCGATCTTTTCCTCTTTCAAAGCCCTCTCAGTCAGCAGCGTTCCAGGGAAAAATGTCAGATGGGCCAGCGAAATGGTATATGGTCTCGGCAGCCGTGCCATTGAGGTGATGCCTTCAATCTGGTCTTCTTCAGTTTCATATGGATTGTCTACTATCATCTCGTAATAAGGCGTTACTTTACTTTCCACAAGGAGCCGGGCCGCTTTCATCACGGTAGAGAAATGCACTTTCCTGTTATAAATCTCGAAATTTACGCGGTCGCTTCCTGTCTGAACTCCCATGATAACCACGCTCAGCCCCGCGTCTCTGAGCATAAAAAGCTTTTCCCTGTCAAGCAGTGAAGGGATCGCGCGCGCCATAAAGGGCAGGTTTATATACTTTTTGTATTCTTCACAGAATTTCCTGATCCACTCTCCGGTATGAATAAAAAAACAGTCATCCTGGAAATTAATATACAGGACATAAGGGTCTTTTTTTACCCTTTTCAGCTCCTCTATGCAGCTTTCAACAGACCTTTTACGGATCTCTTTACCGTATACTTTTACAAGCGAGCTGTTCGCGCAATAACCGCAGTTAAAAGGACAGCCCCTTGTCGTAATCGTCATATGGCATGTGCCTCCATATAATGCGTACCTCCTGAAGAGCCCGGGGTTTTGGGCAAAATTGTATATCATGTTGTTATGGAGGCCATAATAATATTCAGGGAGATACTCCTGGAAGGGCAATTTGTCCAGGTCCGTCTCCGGCGGGCTGTCAGGCTGTTTTATTGTCTTTCCATTATGCCGGACCCATGTGCCGGGAATCTCCGGGATAGCCTCCTTCCCTTTGTCGCGCAGATGGTCCAGTATCGAGACAACAACCTTTTCTCCTTCTCCATGACAGATATAGTCAGCATACTTTATGCAATCATCCGGATTTGTCGTTGCGTGTACGCCGCCCCAGATTACAGGGACCTGGAATTTTTCTTTCAGAAGTCGGGTAAGGTTTTTGGCGGGATAGAATTCAAGGGCCATAAGGCTTATACCGATTAAATCAGGGTCATAATCCCGGATAAAATCCTCTATGGCCGGATTCAACGCAGGTTCCAGGTATCCGGGCAAGAGCAGAATCCGGGCGTCATGCCCTTTATCAAGGACATTGGCGGCTATATATTTTAAGCCCGCGACGTAGGCGTTGGACTGGAGTGAAATCAGTAAACACTTCATGGAATTAATTTAAGTATATGATAAAGGTTTAAAAGCGGACCAGTCAACAGAGCACAGAGCCTCGCTTCCTAAAATTTTATAATATAAATTATAATATACCCATCCGACATGAATATATCTTTAATAAAAGTGCGCGAACCCTCTGTAAGCATCCCTGAAGTGACGCCGCCTTTGGGTCTTATGTATCTTGCCGGTTATTTAAGAAAATACAGGCCCGGCAAGGATAATATCAATATATTCGACCTTTCGGTCCAGAATGAAGAAGATGTTCTGGCAAGCCTGAAGGATGAGGACATTGTGGGGCTGTCGTCAACAAACAGGGACGGACTATATCTTCAAAAAATAGTTGAAAAGGTAAGAAAAACAAACAGGAGCTGCAAACTGATATTGGGGGGGCCGATTGTATCGAGTTTGATAAATGAACTTTTCGACCGTTTTGATATTGACTGCGGGGTGACCCATGAGGGAGAGCGGACCTTCCTTGAGGTCATTGAAAAGTTTGACGGCGGCGACAGGCCTTTTGAGGCCATTGAGGGCGTTGCGTACAAAAACGGAGGCAGTAAATTCACCGGCAGGCGGGAATCCATAGAAAATCTCGATGATGAAATACCTTTTCCCGCGTGGGACCTGGTCCTTGACAAGCCCTTTTCAAATGAATACTGGAAGAGAAAAAGCTTTGCGTTCTTCAGAATGGAAAAAAGATATATGGGGCTTTTTACATCACGCGGTTGTCCTTACACGTGTATATATTGCCATGATATGTTTGCCAAGCGTTTCAGGGCCCATTCCGCGGAAAGAGTCGTCTCGGAGCTGGAATATTTAAACACGCATTTCGGTCTGAGGGACTTTGAATTCTATGATGATACGTTTAACTTTGACAGGGACAGGACAAGAAGGATATGTGATCTTATAGTGGAAAAACAGTTAAAAATAAATATGTACTTTCCAAACGGGCTAAGGGCCGACCGGCTTGAGAAAGATATCGTCGAGAAAATGGCGAAGGCCGGGACAAAGGTCATGTGCTTTGCCATTGAGACCGTATCCGAAAGACTGCAGAAGCTCCTCCGCAGGAACCTGAAATTCGACAACATAAACGATATGATCGAAGTCGCTGTTCAAAACGGCATACATGCCGAAGGGTTTTTCATGCTCGGACATCCTACCGAAACAAAAGAAGAGATGATGAATACAATAGACTTTGCCGCGAAATCCCGGCTGCATTCCGCTGCGTTTTCCATATCCATACCGCAGAAGGGGACCGAGCTTTTCTCAACGTATATAGGGGAAAACGCCCCTCAAAAGCTTGGAGAAGGTTACTACGAGTATTCCAGCGCCATATCCCAGCTTCCGCCTGATCAAGTCAGAAAGCTCCTGGCATATACCTTTATTAAATTCTATCTCAGGCCCAAAAGGATCTTCAGGATAATCAGGACGTTTCCGTTAAGCTTTATTTTCAGCAGGAGGTTTTTAGTCCAGATTACCAAGTGGCTGGATGTGGTTTTTCACAGGAGGGCCCTGTTCAAGCAGTAGCTTCCGTGCTGCCTGTGGCGTTGGAGATATTTTCCCCGTTTTTGATTTTTCCGGGTTTATTCCCATTCCCGTTTCCGTTACCGTTGTTTTTGACGTAGATTTCACAAAGGTCGAAATTATAATTGCACAGGTTTACGGCCCTCTCTATGTCCTGGCTGTCCATTCTGGTGCAATAACAGTTCTCAAAAGGGTCGCTAAGAAAAGGACAAAGCCTTTTTTGTGAGGGTGGAATATTCATAATTCTCCTTTCGGAAAAGGATTCGCAATATATATGCCAGATATATTGCATCAGACAATTTAAAATATTATTATTAATCAAGGCCTTAAGAAGGAGGTGTAACAGGCATAATTGAACTGAAGCTGTATTGCACATGGGCACGCTGTCACAGGTATGTGACATGTCTCACTAAGTAGGGGCGTATTGCAATACGCCCCTACTTGTATTATTCAGGAGTGATTTTGAATTCCTTGATCTTGCGGTATATGGAGCGCCTGCTGATGCCCAGTAACTGGGCGGCCCTGGACTTGTTCCAGGCAGCCTTTTCAAGGGCCTGAAGAATTACCTGCGGGTCGTTGATGTCTTCGTCATTGTTATCGCTGCTGCTGGTTTCCGTGCTGCCGAAGGTCCTTAATTCAAGAGGCAAGTGGTCGACACTGATGGTATTTTGCCGGCAGAGGATAAAGGCATGTTCCAGCGTATGCTCCAGCTCTCTTATATTGCCGGGCCAATGGTATTCCATGAGTATTTTCTCGACGTCCGCGGAGACCGCGTTGATTTCTTTACTGAATTTGCTGTTGAACTTCTTGATGAAATGACCGGTGAGGAGCGGGATGTCCTCACGCCGCTCTTTAAGCGGGGGGAGATTTATCTTCATGACATTGAGCCTGTAATAGAGGTCCTCGCGAAACTCGCCGGCCCGGACTTTTCTGGAGAGGTCCTGGTTGGTTGCGGCAATAACGCGCACATCCACCTTGATCGTGGTTGAATCACCGACCATCTCGAATTCTTTTTCCTGGAGGATCCTGAGGAGCTCGATCTGTATTTTGGGAGATATGTCGGCAATCTCATCCAGGAAGATGGTCCCTCCGTCGGCTGACTGGAAGCGTCCGGCCTTGTCCCTTATCGCGCCTGTGAAAGAACCCTTGACGTGACCGAACAATTCGCTTTCAAGGAGGTTTTCCGACAGGGCGGAGCAGTTTACCTTGACAAGCGGATGTCCGCCGCGGCTTCCTTTATAATGGAGCGCTTCAGCCACCAGCTCCTTGCCGGTGCCGCTTTGCCCTGTGATCAGTACCGTGGTTTCCACATCGGACAAGAGCTCGATGAGGGAATAGATTTCCTGCATCTTTTTACCGTTTCCGACTATCCTGTGGAATTTCTGCCGCTCGCCCAGCTCCCGCTCCAGGTCCGTGAGGCGGGTTTCGTCCTTAACGACCATGATGGCCCCTGAAAATTCCCCGTGCCTGTTAAGCAGAGGCGACGTAGTCAGTGTTACGACCTGCTCCGGACGGCTGCGGGGCAGGCATTCAAGACGTGTTGTTTCAGAAGATTTCTTTGTATTGATTGTCTCTGTAAGGGAGTCGAGGCATTTACCTTTGCATCTGTTTTGCAGGAGGCTGAATTTTTTCCCGATGGATTCACGGGTCAACCCGCAAATGCCGTACGCGGCCTGGTTGACTTCAAGCACCAGTAAATCCCTGTCCACGGTAATTATGGCGTCCTTTACGCTGCTGAATATGGCTTCAAGGTTTAAACGGTATTTTTCTTTTTCATCGATAACGGATTTGTGCTGCAGGGCCACGTCGATGGCGTGAAAGAGCGCGTCCTTCTGGATCGGTTTGGGCAGGTAATCAAAGGCGCCGAGGCGGATCGCTTCCGAGGCGGTTTCGATATTCGGGTATCCTGTTATCATAATTACGGGGCAGTTTAATTTCTTGTTTTTTATCTCCCTCAGGATATCGATCCCGGTCTTTCCCCTCAGGATAATATCAGCGAATATGACGTCGAAGTCCCCTCCGGAGATGCGCTCCATCGCTTCTTCGAAGTCTTTCGCAAGGCTCACTTCAAAGTCCCTGGCTTCAAGGAATTTCCTGAAAGTGAACCTTATCCCTTCTTCGTCGTCAATTATCAGAATTCTCGGTTTCATTCTTTTCCTTCAGAAGCGCGGGCAGCTCTATAATTATCTTGGTATACTCGCCTTCAACGCTGCTGATAATCAGTTTGCCGCCGTGCTCGTTTATAATGCCGTGGCTGATGCTCAGCCCCAGCCCGGTCCCCATACGGTTCGGTTTGGTGGAGAAAAATGGGTTTATCACCTTGTCGACAATGGTAGAGGGAATACCGCTGCCCCTGTCGTGGAATACGATACGCACATACGGAGCGCCGCCGGATATTATTTTCTCGCATGATATATCGAGTATTTTGTTTTCATGGGTCCCCGGATATTTCTGGTTCAGGGCGTAACGGGAATTGCTTACTATGTTTAGAAATACCTGCTGGATCTGCTGCGGATGCACCAGCACCATTATGAATTTCGAAGGGATATTAACGTTGAGGTGAATGCCGTCTTTCCGCATCTGCGCGGAGACGAGGGAAAGCGTGTCGGCGAATATTTCGTTGAGATGCGCGTTGCATTTCTCCTCTTTTCTGATCCTGGCAAACGACAGAAGGCTTCTTACTATCGTGGCGATCCTGTCGCCGTCCCGGACAATCCGCTGGGGGATGTCGGTGTCCCTGCTTTCCGGAATGAATTCATCAATAAGTATCTGCGCGTAGTTGATGATGTTGTTTACCGGGTTATTGATCTCGTGGGCCACGCCCGCGGCCAGTTCGCCGAGAGAAGCCAGGTGTCTTGAACGCATGGCGCCCGCCTGTAAATTTATTTTTTCAGTTATGTCCCTTGCCAGTTCGATTACGTTCTTGACTTCCCCGGCGTCATTCTTGATCGGGAAGGCCCTTATGTCCCATATCTTGCCTTCAGGGGTTGATATTTCGGAGGTTTCCTCAATCCCCGAGATAAAGCTTTTCTGGGTCGGACAGTTGTCGCACGGGGAAGAATTGCTGCAGCATAAACTGAAGCAGTATTGACCTGCCATCCCGGATTCACTGCTGTTGAACGCGGCCGCGGCAGCCTTGTTGGACCACATTATTTTAAGATCAGGAGACAGGAGGAGCAGGTTGTCGGGGATGCAGTTGAGGAGCGTATGAAACTCCTTTGAAAGGTTGCGGTATTTATAGTCGCTTTTTTTAAGCGCTTCAGCGGCGGTCTTGATCTCCGAGGTCCGCTCTTCCACCCTTATTTCGAGCTCGCTCTTGGCTTTCCTGATCTCTTCTTCGGCCCGCTTGCGGTCGGATATGTCCCGGGCGATATGAATCAAGCCTATCAACTGATTGTTTCTGTCAAACCGGGGCATGGAGCGGATTTCAATATGCATGTTCAGATGAGGTTCAAATATTTCAAAATCCGCGGGCGCGCCTGTCTTGAGGCAATTGCAACTGGGACAGCCTTCGGGGGGACATTTTGTTCCATGGTAAAATTTAAAACATTTCTGAACATTATTTGCGGTTAAAGATGGAAGGTTCAGTATTGTATGGGCGGCCTTGTTGGCGTAAATGATATTAAAGTCTTTGTCATGGATGGTGACTATGTCTGTAATTGCGTGGAAGGTGTTTTCCCAGTCGTGTTTCGACTGAAAGAGCAGCTCTTCCATTTTTTTGCGTTTGGTTATTTCATACAGTGAAAATTGAATTGCCGGCTTATTATTGAAAATAAAACGGGACGCCATCAGTTCCACATCGAGCTCTTCCCCGTCGATACACGAGAGTTTTGTTTCCAGAGGAGGGAAGTCGGTCCCTTTTCTCAGGAGGTCCCTGAATTTCCCTTCGACAATACTCAGATGTTCCCGGGAAAGGAAGCTTGACAACGGTTTCCCGGTAATATGTCCGGGACCGGCCGCGCAAAAAAGCTTCAGGGCGGCGCTGTTCAGGAATATTATTTCTCCATCAATCTGCGCGCCCATCGCGATGGGTGATAATTCTATAAATTGCCTGAACTGGTCATCTTTTTTCCCGGATGGTTGTAAGGTTTCGGATTTACAGGGCATAAGGTTATATCGGATTATAAGATTGCCTTATTTGGAAATTACTATATTTTACTAAATCTGCCCTTTTTTACACAAGAAGCTTATATTTAACCCGGACAAATGGCATGAGGCAACAGAATCCCGGCAAATTTGGCGACAGCTACAATATATATCTGCTTAAATCCTCATCCTTGATAATATCATTTAATTTCCCCTCTACATATTTTCCGTCTATTACAAGTTTTTTCTTAGTGATATCAGGCGCCTCAAAAGATATTTCTTCAAGGAGTTTTTCAAGAATGGTATGGAGCCTTCTCGCGCCGATATTTTCGGTTTTCTCATTAACCAGCGCCGCGATGCCGGCAATTTCTTCTATCGCGTCATCAGTGAAGCTGATATTGACCCCCTCGGTTTCTATAAGGGCGATATACTGTTTTATCAGCGCGTTTTGTGGCTCTTTCAATATCCTGAGAAATTCGTTCCTGCCGAGGGCTTCAAGCTCCGCTCTGATAGGGAACCTCCCCTGCAATTCGGGTATGAGATCGGAAGGCTTTGATATACTGAAAGCGCCTGCAGCGATGAAAAGTATATGGTCTGTCTTTACCGGCCCGTGTTTTGTTGAAACCGTAGACCCTTCGACAATGGGCAAAAGGTCTCTTTGCACGCCTTCTCTCGACACGTCCGGGCCGTAACTGCTTCCCCGGGCCGCGATCTTGTCGATTTCGTCTATGAATATTATCCCGTTCTGTTCGGTCCTCTCGATAGCTTCTTTAACGACTTTATCCATGTCGATAAGTTTATTGGCTTCTTCCTGCCGGATAATCTGGATTGCCTCGGAAATTTTCACCTTTTTCCTCTTGGCCTTTTCAGGCAGGAAACTGCCCAGCATCTCCTTCAGGTTCATTTCAATCTCGTCCATCCCTATGTTTGAGACGATCCCGAAAGGCACGACCTTTTCACGCACTTCGAGGTCGATGTATCTGTTGTCGAGCTTCCCTTCCCGCAACTGGAGACGCAGTTTCTCCCGGGTTTCGTTGTAATTTTCTTTCTCATTTTCTATTGCTTCGGGGGGGTCGGCCCGGGGAATTTTTTTCCGTAATTGCGGAGGGGGCAGCAGGATATTAAGTATCTTTTCTTCGCCGAGGGAACGGGCTTTTTCCTGCACCTTTTCGATATGCTCGGTCTTGACCATACTGAGCGCCAGATTGGTCAGGTCCCTTATCATGGACTCCACGTCCCTGCCGACATAACCGACCTCGGTAAACTTTGACGCCTCGACTTTAATGAAAGGCGCCTGCGCCAGGCGCGAGAGCCTTCTCGCGATCTCTGTTTTACCGACGCCGGTCGGGCCTATCATGAGTATGTTTTTGGGAAGTATCTCGTCTCTTAATTCTTCCGACAGGAGCTGTCTCCTCCAGCGGTTTCTGAGGGCTATCGCAACGGCTTTTTTCGCGCTGTTCTGTCCGATAATGTATTTATCCAGTTCTTCAACTATTTTTCTTGGCGTAAGGTTATCCATTTAACTCCTCAATGCTTATCGATTCATTTGTATAAATGCATATTCTTGAAGTTATTTTCATCGCTTCTTCAACTATGTTCCGGGGTCCCATCAGGGTATGTTGTGTAAGGGCTTTTGCTGCCGCCTGCGCGTAAGGGCCTCCGGAGCCGATAGCCGCTATCCCGTCCTCCGGCTCTATTACGTCACCGTTGCCCGAGATAATCAGTGAGTGCTCTTTATCGGCGACAATGAGGAGCGCTTCAAGGCGTCTCAATATCTTGTCGGTCCTCCAATCCTTTGCGAGCTCTACGGCCGCTCTCGCAATATTCCCCCTGTATGTCTCCAGTTTACCCTCAAATTTTTCAAAGAGTGTAAACGCGTCCGCGGTCGCGCCGGCAAAGCCCGCAAGGACCGTATTGTTGTACATCTTCCTTATCTTCTTTGCGTTGTGCTTTAACACGGTCTGTCCGAGAGTGACCTGTCCGTCTCCCCCGATAGCGACCTTGCCGTCTTTTCTTACACAAAGAACTGTTGTCCCGTGAAACATAGTATCTCCCAATATCTTCTTATATGAGGGCGGGTTTAAAACCCGCTCGTTGCGTAGGGGCGACATGGCAGGTCGCCCCTACATTTCATCTTTGTCACTGTCTTTAATCGCCATCGGATGCGCCTTATCGTAAACTTCCATAAGGTGTCTGATGTCTACGTGCGTATATTTCTGGGTCGTTGACAGGGATGAATGTCCAAGGAGCTCCTGAATAGACCTCAGGTCCGCGCCTTCATGCAGTAAATGTGTCGCAAATGTATGTCTTAAAGTATGAGGACCGGGATCGCTGTTAAGATGGACCATCCTGCTGTAGTTTACTACTATACGTCTTACACTCCTCTGTGTCAACCGGCCGCCCCTGATGTTTAAAAACAGGGCCTGCGACTTTTTCTTCAGGGAAATCCTTTCCGGAAGATAGTTCCTTATCGCGTCCATGGCCTTTGAACCGATAGGAATAATACGCTCTTTCATCCCTTTGCCTTTCACCCTGACAAGAGATTCCTTGATATCAAGGTCGCTGATATCGAGTGCGGTCAATTCCGCTACCCTCAGTCCCGAGGAGTAGAGGAGCTCAAGGACCGCTTTGTCCCTTGTTGCGGAAAAGGTGTCTCCCTGCGGTTTTTCAACAAGGGCAAAGACCTCATCGACGGTAAGAAAGCGGGGGAGGTTCTTGGGGACTTTGGGAGTTGATACGAGCCTGGCGGGATTTTTGGGTATGAAACCTTCCCGGTGAAGATATTTAAAAAAGGACCTGACCGTGGCGAGTTTTCTCGCAATAGATGATTTTTTTAATTTCTTGTGATGAAGAAATGCGAGGAAACTTCTGATATCATGATTATCGATGTCCTTAAGCCGTTTGTCCGTATGGATGTGGAACTCCTTTAAATCTTCCGAATACGCCTTCAGAGTGAGGGGGGATACCCCACGTTCTCCTTTTAAATAATCGAGAAATTGTTCTATATGCTTTTTCAATTATAAGAATCCCCTTTCCCGCGGCACACAGGGTAAAAAGCTGATAGCTGCGCAGCTATAAAATATTGTAAATGTAATACGGCTATCTTGCAAGCACATAGCGGTCGAATATGAAATATTCCAGTACGGCGGCGATCATGATCAATATGCCCGTCAGGATGATCTTTTTGTATATCCCGCTCATCTCCGCCCTGAAATATTCCCGCGTCAATACGAGGCAGAGGTGTACCGGTGACAGGAGCACCCCCACATACCCTGAAGCGAAAGCAAAGGAGACTGCGCCGATGTGATTTGCATTGTCGAGTCCCAGAAGGATAGGGAAGGTGCTTCCCACGAAGCCTACAGTAAGTCCGGAGAGGAGCCCGTAGAGGAACGGCAGAAGAAACAGGACAGGCATAACAGGAACGCCTGTCTGCGAGAGAAAGCCGCTTATATTCGTTATGGCCCCTGAAGAGGTGAGGACCGCTTTAAAGGCCATCACTCCAAGTATAATGAAGATAATCTCCCATGAAAACCCTTCCCTTATGCTCAGGACAACATTTTTTAACGAGTAGCGTAATATTACAAAAAGACCGATGATTACCATGCCGAGGGTTATCGATAAATGAAGATGCAATATGATGACCGCGAAAAGGATGATGATCAGGGGAAGAAAACTTAACATGCCGGACCTCGATACCTTCCGGAAACTTTCTTTTTGCGTCCCGGTCCCTCTTAGCCCCCAGAGGGTCCCTCCGGCCAAAAGACACAAGGCGAACGGAAGATTGGCGAGTATCAGGTCTCTTAATGAATACGCGGTGATAGCGGAAGCAAGTATTACCCCCGGGTAAAGAGGGAGCACGAATTCCCAGGGATGCCTGAATATGTAGTTTATGAACGCCTTCTTTTCCTGAGAGACGTCAACGCCTTTTGACGCCTCCTCCACCATAGGCGCTGAAAAAAGTGCCCCGCCCATAGACGGAAGGAGACCTATAAGGGCCGGCATTGACGCCATAAGCGCCCGCCTGTCCATAACCATCCCCCTGAATGAATCCATCATTTTCTGCATGATCCCGTTTTTTCTCATGACGTTTTCGAATATCCGTATCAGAGTGAGCGAGAGGATGAGGCCGATGGTTGTCTTATCGGTTGCGGCGGCATATAGCGCCGTCAGGTAGTCAGCCGGAGGGAGCCAATAAAGAAAGGCGAGGACAACGGATGAAAGAGCCATTACGGACCCGAGGCCCCATCGCTTCTTCAGGAGTAAGACCATAATGCCAAGCACTGACGCGATCTTGAGAAGGTCCGACATCTGTCAATTATACAATATGCCGGGGCTGCATTATTCGTGGTGAGCTCTGTTTAAACAGGTTCAAGGGTCAGCCATGTCTTCTAACCCCGCCCTTCTTACATCCTCGATAGTATCAATATCGGAAAGCGTTTCAGTGAATGCAGATGAACAACCGGATTTTTTCGCCTGCTCAAGGCTCTTCTTCAGGGTCTGATCAGACGACCACGGCACGTCTTCAAAAACTTCCTTTATTAGCTTTCCCATTCCCACCAGGTAGTAACCGCCGTCTCTTGCCGGACCGTACACTACGTCGTTATCAGAGAGCAGTTCAAAAGCCTTCTGAATTACCGGCGCCGAGAGGTCCGGTATATCAGCGCCCACGAGCGCAGCTTTCTGATAACCCGCATGAAATACCTCTCTGAACGCGTGGAACATCCTCACGCCGAGGTCTCCTTCAGGCAAAGCTATCAGCCTGGTCCCGAACCTGTTAAAATACTCTCCGGCGCTTGCCGGCGCATACGCGATAAATGTGTCCGCTCCGGGGATTGATTTCAGTTTCTGAACTGTATGTTCAAGCAGCGAGACGTAAAGCTCCAGCCTTTTTAAATCCGGCATCAAACCCTTAAGCCTTGTTTTAACGCTTTCCTTCTCAGGAAACTTTGCAATGATTATCAGGGCATTGTTGTTCATATTGAATAAATTATAACAGACCCTCTTTGAGCCCTTCCATATTCGATGTTCCGGAAAGCGTCATCCGGGTCTTGACTTGCCTTTTAATTCTGCTATCCTTTATTAAAAGGGAAAGGGACCGGCATAGAAAAGGAGGGTTAGGTAATGGCTATGTCAATGTCCAGAATATCAGCTTGTGAGGTTTCGGACTGTTCGTATAATACGGACAAGAAATGCCATACGATGGCGATAACTGTCGGCGATATGTCCTGCGCCATGTGCGATACATTCACCAAAACGGGTATGAAAGGTGGAGACCCGGGCACAATCGGTGGAGTAGGCGCCTGCAGGGCGGACAATTGCAAGTTCAATAAATCTCTGGAATGCACGGCGAACAACATACTTGTCGGGATGCATTCTAACCATGCGGACTGCAAAACTTTTACGGCAAGGTAAAAGGAAAGCAAAAAAAACAGGAACAAAATCCGGTTTAGAAACTCTATAGCCGGCCCCTGACCCTTTAACACGAAATGAATCAGCGCTTATCCGCGTTTATCCGTGGCCATATTTAATGCCTGCAACAGGACAGGGTTTTTCGCGTACAGCTTCACGGGCGGATTTATCTTCGCGCAGTCGCAAGAAAACGGGTTGCCTCATGATGCAGTCTTCAGTCCAGCCGGTGAAAGCGATCTCGCAGACCAGCTCCGGCTGTACCCATGTGATTGGGGCGCCAGTCTCCGGCTCTACCTTAAAGGGACATTCTTTCCGGACCAGGGGATCCAATTTATCCCGGATTTCCTTTAAATTTTTCGTCCCGAATCCGCCTCCTGAATGACCGATGTAAATCAACTCGTCCCCTTCGAATACGCCCAGCACAAGAGAACCGAAATATTTCCTGCCGCCGCCTGGTTTCGTGAATCCCGCGATCACTCCTTCCTGAGTGAGCCGGGTCTTTACTTTAAGCCACTGCCGGCTCCTTTTGCCCATCTGGTACGCGCTGTGAGAATGTTTGGCGATGACCCCCTCGAGTCCTTTTTTTTTGACAACATTGAAGAACAGGACGCCCTCTTTCCATACGTGACCGCTGAATTTTATTTTCGGGGAAGACGGGAGGATTTTTTCCAGGAGCTCTTTTCTCCTGAGAAGGGGCAAGTCCGTCAGATTATGTCCCCGGAAGTAGAGGAGATCAAATACGTAGTAGAGCAGATGACCGGTTCCTGATTTCCGGTAATCCTGCAGCATCTGGAAATCCGGATGCCCCTGATCATCCACTATAACAATCTCTCCGTCCAGAACAGCATCAAACCCGAGTTTCCGCAGCGCGTCGGTTATGGGAGAAAACTTTTGATTGAGGGATATCCGGTTGCGGGAATAAAGCGAAACGTCTCCGTTCCGGATTTCCGCAATGGCCCGGTAGCCGTCCCATTTCATCTCAAATATCCAGTCCTGATGATCGAAGGGTTTTTTGATCAGGGTCGCGAGCATCGGTTTTACGTTATGCGGCATCGGGCCGGCCGGCGCATCCTTCAGGTCTTCCTCTTCCAGCGCTTCACGCAGGCGGATCTGTCCCATCTTTTTTTGTTTAAAAGATTTCTCCGGCCCGGCTTCGGCAACCTCCTCCAGAGTTTTGCCTGATACTACGGAACGGTTCTCTTTTAAAATGGACATTTCGCCTGCATGCCGGTCTTTCTTCTTCAGGAGCAGCCATGATTTCTCGTCTTTCCGCATCCTCACGAGGGCGAATTCACCCTGAAGCTTTTCCCCCTTGAGGACAAACTTCACATCCCCCTTTTTCAATCCTTCCCGGAGAAGCTTCTCACTCTCTTCTTTATCTTTTGCGGAGGGGTGATGATAAAAGCCCCTGTCCCAGATGATGACGCTCCCGGCCCCGTAATTGCCCTCAGGTATGACGCCTTCAAAATCTTTGTAATCAAACGGATGGTCCTCAACCATCATGGCGAGCCTTTTCAGGGAGGGGTCCATTGAAGGCCCCTTCGGCACAGCCCAGCTCTTCAGGACTCCGTCGAGCTCAAGCCTCAGGTCGTAATGGAGGTTCCGCGCCGCGTGCTTATGCACGACAAAAATAAGATGGTCGCCTTCAGGGCGGGCCCCCGGTTCCGGTTCGGGTGTTTTCTCGAATTTCCGTTTTGATTTGTATTCGTTAAATTCCATTTTCTCAGAGGCAATGGGCCATAGACTATGGCATTGCCATATTCCCTTACCTTAATAATACCAAAGACGTGATGCAGGGGCGTGGTTTTTCCACAATTCAATAAATAAATAAATAAATAAATATAGGATATGGGGACACATCCCCATATCCTCCGATCTCTTTATAAGAAAATAAGGG
>QZKO01000025.1 GCA_003599505.1 Nitrospiraceae bacterium
ATCAGTCTGGTCCACCAATACCAGGCTCGCTGTGCCGTCTGAAATCAGGACCTTTGCGGCGTCATATATGTAATCGCCCGGATTTATAAACGGCCAGGAGATTAAACCGGACACGCCGGGTGTGTCAGGCAAGCTGCAATCTGGATTGTTGATTATTCCGCTTGTGCCGGAGCTGCCGCCCCCGCCGCAGCTTATCAGGATTATTGCAGGTACAAGAACCCAAATTGCACCACAACTTACTTTTTGCCTAAGCATTTTCAGAACCTCCTATCCCCTAACTCCTCCATTTACTTAATAAATTCCCTAATTTCCTCCAAACGCAAAAATGCCTTCAAGTCTTTATCTTTTTTTGCATCAGACTTGCAGCTTAGTCTTTCTTAAATTATTCCAACTATGAGAAAGAGAGAATCGCCCAACCGCAAATATTCTCTGAATATGTATTAAAATATCGGCATAATGAAAAAAAACTTTAGACAATTATCAGAAGAAGATATCTCCAGGTTCATTGAAAGTACCGGTCAGAAGCCATACAGGGCAAAACAGATAATCAACTGGATATATGAAAAGCTGGCGTGTTCATTTGACGAAATGACCGACCTGCCGAAAGATCTCCGTGATGAGCTCAACAAGGCGGCGTATATAAGCAATCTTCATCTCCTGGACAGGCAAATCTCGATTGACGGCTCGCAGAAATTCCTCTTCGGGCTTGAAGACGGAGAATCAATAGAAAGCGTGCTCATTCCGAACGTAAGGGGAAGAGACAAGTTCACGTTATGCATCTCTTCCCAGGCCGGCTGCGCGATGGGCTGCGCGTTCTGCGCGACAGGCAGACAGGGACTCAGAAGAAATCTCAGGGCATATGAGATTGTGGACCAGGTAATAAGCGTAAGCAGGATTATTGCACCCGCTTATATCACCAACATCGTCTTTATGGGGATGGGGGAGCCTTTAAATAATTTCAGGGAAGTCGTGGACGCCCTGCGCAGACTCACTGACCTCATGGGGTTCTCGAAAAGGAAAATCACCGTTTCAACAGCAGGCGTTGTTCCTAAAATCCATGAGCTTGCCGAAAAGGCCCCTGAAATCAACCTCGCCGTTTCATTAAACGCGACAACAGACGAGGTCAGAAGCAGAATAATGCCGGTCAATAAGAAGTATCCATTGAAAGAACTTATGAAGGCATGCAGGGAATTCCCGCTTTCTCCATTCAGGAGAATCACTTTTGAATACGTCCTGCTTGACGGGACCAATGACTCAAAAGAAGACGCCCTGAGACTCGTAAAGCTTTTAAGCGGGATAAGGTCCAAAGTCAATTTAATACCATACAATCCTTATTCCCTGCCTGATCAGGATACCCGGCAGTTGTTCAGAAAACCCCCGGAGAAAAAGATACACGACTTCCAGAACATACTGCACAAAGCCGGGCTCACCGCGATAATCAGAAAAAGCATGGGTGCGGATATTGCTGCGGCCTGCGGACAGTTGAAGGCACGGTATATTGATGAGAAATAAGCAATTCATGAATTGCCCCTACTCCACCAGCTTCTTCCCCGCTTCATACGCTTCTTTGAGCGCCGCGGGATGATGGAGTATTTCTCCTTTCGCGTCGATGCCTAAAAAAGAGAGCGTTTCATGCTCAGGGACGCTGACGGTCCTGAAAAACGCGCGGGCGCATTCCCCTGAGCATTGCACCCCGATCTCTTTTTTCATGCCCCCTACGAGCAGCAGCAGTCCCTTCCTTCCAAACCTTCCTTCTTCGAGAGGCCGCTTCAGGAGATATTTTTCACACCAGAAACTCTGGCATCGGTCTATCATGGCTTTTGTCTGGGCGCTGAGTGAAAAAAAGAATACCGGTGAAGCAAGGACAATCCTGTCCGAGGCCCTTATCGCCGCGTAAATCAGCTCCATGTCATCCTGTATGATGCATTCCCCTGTCTCGTTACAGCCGCCGCAGTCCTGGCACGGCTTGATATTCATCAGGTTAAGGTAAAAAACATCAGCCTGAAAGCCCGCGTCTTCAACGCCTCTTACAACTTCTTTCAGGAGCAGTTCGGTATTGCCGTTTTTTCTCGGACTTCCACAAAATGCGGTTATCTTCATCGTCCTTCCTTATAAACCGGGTTTCAGTAGAGAGTTAAGAGGTTGAACAGAGGCTGGTTTAAAATCCGCCCCTGCAGAATCAATCCTTATTGACAACCCTTACAAAGACATCAACTATATGCGGGTCGAACTGCTTTCCGGCGCAGCTTTTCAGTTCAGCGACAGCTTTCCCTGACGAGCATGACTTTCTGTAGACCGTGTCCGAGCTCATCGCGTCGTAAGCTTCCGCGACAGCAAGCAGGCGGGCGCCGTATGGTATATTTTCACCTTTCAGCTTGTGAGGATATCCGCTGCCGTCAAACCGTTCATGGTGATGGAGGATTATCGGCAGCTCTTTATGGAAAAGCCTGGTCCTCTCGATTATCTTCACGCCGATATTGGCGTGCCTTTTTACAAGAGCATATTCTTCATCTGTCAGCCTGCCTTTTTTCTTCAATATCTTTGAATTGATTCCCACCATGCCGATATCATGAAGAAGCGCGGCGCGTTTTATCACATGCGCGTCTTCTTCCGGGGTTTCCATCTCGCGGGTCATTTTTTCCACATAACGGCTTACCCGCACCAGATGTTCATTGATGTAGTCCCATCCGCTGCTGAGCTCGCGCAATATGTTATGGGCCGACTCTATGCAGGTCTCTTTTATGTTTTCATGAACGTTCTCGAATTTCAGGGAAAAATCTTTTATCATTTCATCCTCTTCCCTGATATGGACTTTTTTCTCAAATTCGGTTTCTTCGTATGTACAGACATTATTTCTCCCTCTCCACTTCGCGCGGTACAGGGCTTTGTCCGCGTTTGCGATAAGGTCGCTGTCCCCTGCCACATTATTGTCCGAAGTCGACGATATCCCTACACTCACCGTAACAGGCCTGGAAATGTCCCCTTTCCTGAATACATTTTTCTCAAACGCGCTGCGGATCCTTTCAGCGAGAATAAAAGCGCCGGCCTGGTTTGTATTCGGCAGGACAATGAAAAATTCCTCCCCTCCATAACGGGCCACAAAATCCGTGTCCCTCACCAGCTTTTTCAGTATCTCGGCGGATTTGACGAGCGCAAAATCTCCGAACTGGTGTCCGTATGTATCATTCACCGATTTGAAATGATCAAGATCGAGCATTATGCACGAGAGCGGCAGAATATTCCTTTTGGCCTGCTTATACTCAAGTTTCAATATTTCCTTGAAATGATTATGGTTATACAATCCGGTCAGGCCGTCCCTTATCGCCATCTTTTCGAGCTTTTTCAGGGATTCTTTTATATCGTCTTCCAGCTTCTTCCTCTGTATGGCCCTCCGGACGGCGCGGTTCAACGCCGCTGTTTTAATCTCGTCACGCGTCAAATAATCATACGCGCCTTTATCCATTGCCTCCACGCCCAGATTTTCTTTGTTTTCCTCAACAATGATGATTACCGGGGTTTGCAGTTTTCTTTTATTGATTTCATCAAGCACCTTAATGCCGTCTGTATCTGAAAGGGACTGTTCCATCAAAACAAGATCAAACTTGTTGCTGTCCGTCTTTTCAAGGATATCTTTTCCGGTGCGGGCAATATTAAAACTGTATTTCAGGTCATTGTGGTCAGTCAATGCTGCTTTAATGGCATTAATAGCGGGCTGGCGATTTTCAGCCAGTAAAATATGAATATTTTGCCTTGACATGCGCTTAAATCCTTCCGGTTAAGGATTTGTTAAGTTCTAAGATGATTTATTATAGCTTTTATTTTATTTTACAATCAACTGTAAAATAATCTAACAAACGTCTTCTGGTAATTGACAAAGTAAGTTTATTAAACTTATCATTATTCTTAATTTTTCTATTTTTCTGCCAATACAATATCAACGTCATTTTGAAATTGTCAAGGGAAAATATAAACTCATAGTAACCGCTCAGTTATGGGTAGTAACTGTTAAGTTGTCATTCCCGCAATCTGTTGAGCGGGAATCCAGAGTCTTTTAAAAAAATGGATTCCGGCTTAAGGACCGCCGGAATGACGCTTTCAGGATTAAAATGAAGATAATCGACGGTATTGAAAACCTTAAAAAAGGCATCCCGTATCCGGTGTTGACTCTCGGTAATTTTGACGGCGTGCATACCGGTCATCAGGCTATTTTCCGCATGTTGACGGAGTGCGCCCGTGAACATAACGGCACTTCGGTTGTTTTTACTTTTGTGCCTCATCCCCTGAGAGTCATCGCCCCTGAAAGGGCCCCGAAGCTCCTCACCACATATAAAGACAAGTTCAGGCTGATTGAAAGCTTCGGCATTGACGTAATCATCTGCGCCAATTTTACAAAAGAGTTTGCGGGCGTATCCGCTGAAGACTTTGTAGCCGATGTCCTCCATAAGACACTGGGGGTAAAAGAGATATTTATCGGCGCCAATTATTTTTTCGGGAAGGGAAGGAAGGGCTCGCCGGAGCTGCTGAAAGAATTAGGCGCCAAATACGGTTTTACCGTCAACGTTGTTGAGGAAATCAGGATCAACGGTTTAACGCCGAGCAGCTCAGGCATAAGGGGGCTTGTCGCGAAAGGCAAGGTTGATGAAGCCGCCGTCCTGCTTGGAAGACTTTTCTCCGTTGAAGGCATCGTCGTGGAAGGCGCCAGACGGGGGAAAAAAATCCTGAATGTCCCCACGGCCAATTTATTGACCGCTAACGAGCTGCTTCCAAGAGACGGCGTATACGCCGTTATCGCGGAGATCGACGGGAAAAAATACGGGGGCGCGACCAATATCGGCTACAACCCGACTTTTGAAGACAAGAAATTCAGCTTCGAAACCCACATACTGGACTTTGAAGGAGAACTGCTTGGAAAGACGCTAAGGGTTTCTTTTATTAAAAGGATACGTGACGAAATAAAATTTTCAGATGTGGAGGACCTCGCCGTACAGATACGAAAGGATATAAATGATGTGAAACTTATTCTTGAAAAGCATAAACTTTAATCCTCTTCCTCACTTTATCACTTACCTGACTTCCTCCCCCCCTCCCCCCCTCTTCCCTTTCGTGAATTTTTTCATGTTAAAATATCCGATAGGACGACACGCAATGGATGAGATCAGATTCAAGACGGACAAAGGCGTCGGGATAAAGGAAAGACGGGAAGCAGGCGTCCCCGCCCTCTACAGGGTCTTCCTCATCAACGACGACTACACGACCATGGATTTCGTGATACATATACTTGAAAAAGTATTTCACAAACATCCGTCTGAGGCCGTTAAGATAATGCTCCACGTCCATAAAACCGGCAAAGGGCTTGCAGGTGTTTACACCCGTGAGATTGCCGAAACAAAAATTGAAACAGTGCATGAACAGGCCCGTCATAACGGGTATCCGCTGAAATGCGCGATGGAGAAAGAATGATCAACAAACAATTTGAATTATCAATAGAAGCCGTCATCAGGGAGGCGGAAGCCGGAGGACATGAGTACCTGACAGTAGAGCATATCTTATACGCCGTGCTCCATAATGACCTTGGAGTTGATATCATTACCGGCTGCGGAGGTGATGTCGCAAGACTCAAGGGACTGCTGGACGATTTTTTCAATAAACATATCCCCAAACTCCCCGGGAAATCCGGAAAATATCCGCAGCCCGCCCTCTCTTTCAGGAGGGTGATACAGAACGCAGTCAGCCATGTGCAGTCCGCGGAGAAACAGGAAACCGACGCGGGCGACATACTTTCGTCCATATTCCTGGAGAGCGAATCCCACGCCGTATATTTCCTGGAATCGGAAGGGATCACACGTCTTGATGTCCTGAGCTTCATATCCCACGGGGTCACAAAAGCCGGAGAAAAATTTTCAGACGAAGACCTTCAGGAACCGGAAACCGTTCCTGAAAAAAAGCGTTCTCCCAAGACCGGCCCCCTGGAACAGTTTACCGTGGACCTTGTCCGGAAGGCCGCTGAAGGCGGCATCGACCCTCTTGTGGGCCGTGAAAAAGAACTGCGAAGGACTATACAGATCCTCTGCAGGAGGAGGAAAAACAACGTGGTTTTCGTGGGCGATCCGGGTGTAGGCAAGACGGCGATCGTTGAAGGCCTCGCGTTAAATATCCATAAAGGCGCGGTCCCCGGCCCGCTGAAAAACGCCCGTATTTTCGCGCTTGATATGGGGGCGCTGCTCGCGGGGACAAAATACCGCGGCGACTTCGAGGCGCGCCTCAAGACGACAATAAAAAGCCTGGAAGAAATCCCTGACGCGGTCCTTTTTATCGACGAGATACACACCGTTGTCGGCGCCGGAGCCGTAAGCGGCGGCTCCATGGACGCTTCAAATATTCTCAAGCCCGTTCTGAATTCCGGCAGGATGAGGTGCATCGGGGCCAGCACCTATGAAGAATATAAAAATTATTTTGAAAAAGACCGCGCTCTCTCAAGGCGTTTCCAGAAAATAGAGATCCACGAGCCCGACGTGAGCGGGACGTTCCGGATACTGAAGGGGTTAAAATCCTACTATGAAGAATACCACGGAGTGACATACACCGACGCCGCTCTTAAGACCGCGGCCGAACTTTCCGCGAAATATATAAATGACAAATACCTGCCGGACAAGGCGATCGATGTTATTGATGAAGCCGGGGCGTCATTAAAGCTTTCCCCGTCATATAAATCAGGGAAGACCGTGGGCCGGCGCGAAATCGAAGACGTCGTCGCCGTCATTGCAAAGATACCGAAAAGGAACGTATCGGTGTCCGATATGGAGAAACTGAAGGGACTTGAAAATGAGCTCAACCGCGCGGTTTTCGGGCAGGACGAAGCGATACGCTCCCTCGCCTCTTCAATAAAAAGGGCCCGCGCCGGTCTCGGCCCCCAGGAAAGGCCGATCGGCTCCTTCCTCTTTGTCGGGCCCACGGGCGTAGGCAAGACCGAAGTGTCGAAGACGGTCGCGAACGTACTCGGCATTCAGTTCATCCGTTTTGACATGAGCGAGTACATGGAGAAGCATACTGTTTCGCGGCTGATCGGAGCGCCCCCGGGCTACGTCGGGTTCGACCAGGGCGGACTCCTTACCGACGCGATAAGAAAGCACCCTCACAGCGTCCTCCTTCTGGATGAAATTGAAAAGGCGCATCCCGACATATTCAGCATCCTGCTGCAGATAATGGATTACGCCACGCTGACCGACAACAACGGTAAAAAGGCCGATTTCCGCAACGTCATCGTCATCATGACTTCGAACGCCGGCACAACGGACATGAGCAAAGGGGTCATAGGCTTCGGCGACAGGTTAAAAGACACGCGCACAAAAGGCATGGACGCGATCAACAGGCTGTTCAGCGCGGAGTTCAGAAACCGTCTCGACTCTACCATCACATTCAATTCCCTTACGCCTGAAATAATGAAAAAAGTGGTGGATAAATTCATTCATGAGCTGCGGCGGCAGCTTAATGAGAAAAAAGTCATCATCAATGTTTCAGACGCGGCAAGGAACTGGCTGGCTGAGCATGGATACGACCCGCAGCTTGGAGCGAGACCTCTGGGAAGGCTCCTCCAGAAAGAGGTAAAAGACCTGCTGTCCGAGGAAATCCTTTTCGGCAGACTCATGAAAGGCGGGAAGGTTAATATTGATACAGACAATAATAAACTTTCCTTTAACTATCACGAGCAATAAAATTATAAGTGTAACCACCGAGACACAGAGGCACGGAGGTTTTTCATTTCTCAGTGTCTCAGTGTCTCTGTGTTCTTATTATCTCTGTCAATAGATACTATCTAATGCCCATCTTCAGACTCACAGATGAACTCGTCTTCCCGTTGCCGCACCTTGCGGAAGACAACGGCCTGCTCGCCGTAGGCGGAGACCTTTCCGAAGAACGGCTGCTTCTCGCCTATTCCGCGGGAATATTCCCGTGGTATTCAGAGGGCGACCCGGTCCTCTGGTGGTCACCCGACCCGCGCCTTGTCCTGCTTCCGGAAGACTTAAAGATATCAAGAAGCCTGTCTCAGAAAATGAAAAAAGGACTTTTCAGCATTACCTTCGATACGGCCTTTGAACAGGTAATCAGAAATTGCGCTTCCATACACCTGCGGGAAGACGGCGACACATGGATCACCGGAGAGATGATTGACGCGTACGTCAGCCTTCACTGCTCAGGATACGCGCACTCTGTTGAAACCTGGTTTGAGGGAGAGCTTGCAGGCGGTCTTTACGGAATTTCCCTCGGTTCAGCTTTTTTTGGAGAATCGATGTTCGCAAAAAAAAGCGACGCGTCAAAACTCGCGCTTGTTGCTTTAGTTCAACAATTAATCAGATGGAATTTCACCCTTATCGATTGTCAGATGACAACAGCCCATCTCAAAAGCTTCGGAGCGCAGGAGGTCCCGCGCGGTGATTTCCTGTCAATGCTGAAATCAGCTTTAAAAGCCCCGACTAAAAAAGGCAGATGGACGCTTGAGGACATGAACAGCGTACCTCAAAAGGGCGCCCTTCACCCACCGCTGTAAACAGGAAGACGCGAAATACGGCTTTTAATTTTTTCCACGAGACTGAGATACCCGGGGTTTTCGACATTGCCGTAAGCAAGTTCAAATTCCTGCTGTGAAATATCTTCAGGCAGGTCCGAGACTTCCGGGAAAAATATACCTTCTCTTGCCTCGCCCGCAAGCGCGGACTGAATTCTCCCGGCGCCGCCCGACGGGTCCGCAGCCTCTTCGGCCAACCGCGTGCCCGCCATATCGGCCGCGAGGTCGGCAAAACTGAATCCGCTGCCGCCCCGCCTCGCGTCCAGCAGCTCCTTGAATTCACCGACCGCGTATGTTAAGCCGCTGTCGGCGACTATCTTTAACCCCGCTGAAATAACAAAATGAAGCTTCAGGTCCTCCCGTCCCCCGAGCAGCACGCGCCGGTATCCGGGTCTGTACAACTTCATTGTTTCAGTCCGCACTTCACCTATCAACTGCTCGAACCTGGCGTCCCCTGTAAAAATGGCAAGCGCGAGCAATGCGGCCTTGTTCTCTTCAGCGGGGTCGCCGTGCGTCGAGCGTTCCCTGGCAAGTTCAAATAATGGTCCTATAAAATACGCCAGTGACACCTGCCGGCCTGTCTCGACGCGATGTCCAAGCTCCATAAGTTTGACGTAATAATCACGGACCGTCTCAGGCTCCGCAACGAGAGGCATCGCGTCACGGAGAAATTTAAACCGCTGCACAATCAACTCCTTGCGCTCCCTGATGTCGGGTATTTTCCATAGATTGAAAATAACCGAGTCATCCCTTAAGACGACAGAATGCACGGCCCCCAGCGCAACGGCCCCGTTTTCATTTCCGAGGACCATATCAAGGACAAAGCGGATGAGGGAAAGGGCCGTCTTTCCGGGGATATTAATGCGTCCGACGGCAACAGGTGATATATGAAAACCGGACGCGGACGGTAAAACGCGAAAACGCAGGTTCAGAAAATCACCTGCCGGATTGCGCGGCAGGCGGACAGTCAAATCAGCATGAAGTCCTTCCGGCGCTATTCTTAAACGTCCCTCCAGGCGGTCCAAACCGCTTGCCGCAACAGCCATCAGGCTGTTGAGGTCCTCTTCAGACGCTGAAACGGAAATAATTACCGCGTCATCATGGCTGAGAAGCTTTTTCAGGGTCCTGGCGGTAAAATGTTTTGCGCGTGTCGCCTTGTCGGTGTCTACAAGCCCGGTTTTGCCGACCGCGGGCGTATCTTCAAGAGCCAAAAAGACCAGGACGGAAGGGACGAGTATCATTATGAACAGGAGGGAAAATAATATCCATAATATTCTCTTTGATATCCGTTTCATGTAATAAAAAAATCCGGCGCTCAGCCGCCGCAAATTAAACTTAAGGATACCATAAGCGTAACTTTTCCTGTCCGCGCCGGGGAAAAATAATCCCGCCCATATGAGCGGGATTATCAGTAAACATTGTCCGGATTGCCGGCGCCTGTTATTTTTCAGCCTTTGCGGAGCTGAATATCTTTGAGGTGGCGGATGTAGGGATGGCGGCGGTCTTCAATTCGTCTTCAAACTGTTTGAGTATGCTGCCCTGTTTTTTCAGGTCCGAGATAAGATATTCCAGCATGTAATTCGGGACCGCGAGCTCGCTCTTTTTTAGCGCCTCTTCAGCAAGGGATACCGCCTTCTCTTCGGCGTCCAGATGCCTGTTCAGATAGCCCGAAAGGTTCTCAAGCTCTACGGGGCTCAGATGGACGGCCTCCCTTTTTACCCCTTCGATTATCATCTGCTCTATGACACAATGCTTTTCCGCTTCGAGCCTGAGGGCCTTCAACATCCCTTTGATAAAGGGGTTTTGTGTCTTCGACAGCTCTTTGTCCGAATACTCTATGTTTTCGGTCTCGATCGCCTGACAATCCACCATAAGGTTCAGGAAATTGTCTGATTTCTCCACTGATCTTTTCATATTATCTCTCCTTTCCGGGGAAGCTTCCCACGTATATCTTTTATCACGGATTGAGCGCTGTTACAACCTCCCTGACTGTTGTATTTTCCAGTGCTTTGTATTACTCTTAAATCAAAACGGTTCCCCGGCTATCAGGTTATATTACCGCTTATGTACAAAGAATATTTTGGCCTTGAGGAAATGCCTTTTTCCATTGCCCCCGACCCACGCTATCTCTACATGAGCGGTCAGCACCGGGAAGCCCTGGCGCATCTTCTATACGGTTTTAACAGTGACGGAGGTTTTGTACTGCTCACCGGTGAAATCGGAACAGGAAAGACCACTGTCTGCCGCTGCCTGCTGGAGCAGGCGCCTGAAAACATCGCCATCGCTTTTATCATAAACCCCCGTTTGACCGTAGAAGAACTCCTTGCGACCATATGCGACGAGTTCGGCATACAGTATCCGGAAGGCAGCGGCAGCATAAAATTATTTATCGATCTTATCAATAGTTATCTCCTTGAACTTCATGCAACAGATAAAAAAGCTGTCCTTATCATCGATGAGGCCCAGAACCTGAGCGCCGAGGTCCTGGAGCAGTTGCGTCTTTTGACCAATCTTGAGACAAGCCAGGTCAAACTTCTCCAGATTATCCTGTTAGGCCAGCCCGAGCTCCGTGAAAAACTGTCCCGGCCCGGGATGAAGCAGCTTACACAGCGTATTATCGCCCGCTATCATCTGGGGCCTCTGTCTAAAAGAGATGTTGCCGCTTATGTCGCGCACAGGCTGACATTTGCCGGCGCAAAGAGGCAATTATTTTCTGATTCAGCGATTAATAAATTGTACCGGCTCACAGGGGGCGTTCCGCGCCTTATCAACCTCCATTGTGACCGCGCCCTGCTCGGGGCCTTTGCGCAGGAAAAAAACCGGGTCACCAAAGTCATTCTGAAAAAAGCGTCACGCGAGATATCAGGTGAATCCGGCAGTCCTGTTCAATTTAGAAAAATTTACGCATGGTCCCTGTCCCTGTCCGGTTTTATAATCGTTATTGCCGGCGTTGTCTTTGGAACGGCTTATTACAACACGAAGCGCTCAACTGAAATAAACAAAGTTTCCGCCGCGCCCGTGTCACAACTGAAAGAGTCTCCCGCGCCTTCAGGTCCATTGCTGCGGCCTGCCTCACTGACTTCAGGACAGAGCAAGATCACGGCATTTCAGTCCCTTTTCAGTGAATGGAACTTGACTTATAATCCCGTGGAATATAATAACGCGTGCGACTACGCTCAAACCAGGGGCTTGCAGTGCTACTATCAACGCGGAAACTTGCGCAGCCTGGTTATCCTGGATCATCCCGCGGTCTTAAGGTTGATCGATGTGCAGGGTCAGGAATTTTATGCCACGCTGAAAGACATTAAGGGGGATTTCGCAACTGTCGTGACAGGAGACAAACCGCAAGTAGTCCCCCTGCGCGCCATTGAGTCACAATGGCTCGGCGATTACATCCTTCTCTGGCAGGTCCCACAGAAGTATCAGGGCGAGATTAAACCGGGCGCAAAAGACGCGTTAGTGCCCTGGATTGACAACAAACTGGCGTTGATTCAAAACACGCCATACCGTAACAGGAGCAACATATTATATGATGAAGAGCTCGCGGACCGCGTGAAGGAATTTCAGGCGTCATCCGGTTTCTTTCCGGACGGGATAATCGGTCCCCAGACACTTATGCGCCTCAATTCTTCCGGAGAAAGCAGCGCCCCCAGGCTGACAAAAGAAGCGCCTGATAAAAAGGATTAACGTATGTCATTTATTCTCGAAGCGCTGAAGAAACTGGAGCAGAAAAAAAAGCGCGGCTCTGTGCCGGATATTATGACGGTCCATATGCCGGAGCCGCATAAACCCCTCAAACGTCCGGTATGGTTTTATCTGGTACTGGCGGCGTTGGTCCTTAATGCCGGGATATTGGCATCCTTGCTCAGACCGCCGATACCTGTTGTTGAGAAACAGAACAAGCAGGAGATGAAGGAGTCCGCTACCCCCCCTATTCCCCCTTTGGTAAGGGTGGGCGAAGAGGTGGTAGCCCCGGCAAAAACCGCTGTGAAGCCGGACAGCAGCAAAAAACAAAACCGGCAGGCTAAAACACAGGGGAGAGCTGCCAACCGAAAAGAGGTCATGCAGCATGATAATAATAAAAAAGAACAGCAGGACGTCCCTGAATTAAGCCGGCTGCCCCAGACAGTCCAGGGTGAAATATCACCTTTGAAGGTCTTCGGACATGTCTATTCCGACAGTCCCGCCACGCGGATGGTCAATATTAACGGCAACGTCTTCAGGGAAGGGGACAAAATAAACGAAAAAATCATGATAGACGAGATTACCGAGAACAGTGTCGTCTTTAATTACAACGGCCTGCGTTTCATCATAAGAGTTTTCTGATATTTCCGCCCGTATCAGTGCGTCAACCTCCTTATGTCAAAAAAAATCTCCTGCGGATGAAATATCATGCCGCAGGAGATCCCGCTCTTCAGCTCCCTCAACCGCCGACATATCCACCAGCGGGCATTTCGGATTCCTTCAGACTGCTCTCCGAAGGAACGGACACCGTGCTTTCAACCTCTTTCACATACCTGCTCCACTCCACCGGACATACCTTGGTGAAGATCTCGAGCTTCCAGTCTATGGTGTTTATTATCTCGTTCAGGTGCCTTACAAAGTGGTTGAGCAAGGACCTGTCCCTGGTATCCATATGCTCGATCTCAGTCACGAATTCAGCAAGACGGGTCTTCATGCCGAAGAGTTCGGAGTAGAGAGAGTCGCAGTAATTTTTCGTATTCATCTTTCTGGTCGCCATTTTCGTGACCTCCTTTCCCAGGCCGCAAGGCCTGTCAATAAGCCCCGATAACAACGGGCTTATATCATCTCCTAATTAAAAATTATCACTGTTTACACTCGATGTCAAGCCAGAATAACTATTTGATTAATAAAGGTAAATTAAATATAAAGTGTAATAAAAAGTCTACTGTGGCACTCGTTCAAGGTACGGAGTGTGTTTGGCTTCTTCATGTAAGGTTACTTTCTACTTTCTGTTGTTCTTTACAAAAACCATTTTTCTTTGCCCATTCATAACCGCTACAATCACCTAACTCACAAGCTTGTTTATAATCAGGGCAGGCTTTGTCATATCGGCCCTGTATAGAATATGTATTCCCCCGATTGTTATAGGCATAAGCAAACCGTGGGTTTATCTCAATCGCCTTATTGTAATCAGAAAGTGCTTTATCGTATTGACCTTGATCATAGTAAACATTGCCACGATCGTTATAAGCGTCAGCATAATTAGGATTGATTTCAATGGCCATATTGTAGTCAAAAATGGCTTTATCATATTGGCCTTGCTTATAGTAAACAAGACCCCGGTTACGATATGCGTAGGCATATCTTGGATTTATCTCGATTGCCTTACTGTAATCAGAAATGGCTTTATCGTATAGGCCTTGATTATAGTAAACATTTCCTCGAGAGTTATAAGCGTCAGTATACTTAGGATTTATCACAAGAGACTTATTGTAATCTGAGATGGCTTTATCATACTGGCCTTCTTGTTCGTATATATTACCTCTGTCGCGGTAGTCAGTGGCATGTATGGGCGTTTTTATCCCTGCTGAACCTACACATCCAGTAAAAAATAAGATAGCAACAATAAATAAAATTAATTTACAATGTTTAAAACGTCTTAAACCTTCGTGCATAATTTCCGTAAAAACTCCTTTAATCTTCAAAGCCTAACGAGTCTGTAGGAAAAGCCTCAGGGGGTCAAAAACCCCATTTTTCGGGGGTCACTTTACCCTTCCCTCACCCGAGATCGTTCAATACAGCTCATTCTACGCATTCAACATTTTCATTCTGATTACAAATAATATTGTCAAGAGACTTTTCCTACAGCTTCAACGATATCTATACTACGCAGTAGGAACGGTAAGAAGAACCCGGAATTCGCTGATAGAAAATTATAAACTTCCCTGGTGGCGTTTGTCACGAAAAAAATACAAAAGAAGTGCGTTCAAGGGGTCGGCCCTTGAATTTAGAATCAAAAGTATTTTTTCAAGGGTCGACCCCGGTTTCTTTTATATGAAAGATGGAGTTCCATTTAAGCCGGAAAAGATATTCGTATAATAAACCGGCTGGGACGGTGAACCTGGAATGGGGTTGGTAGAACCATAAGCTTTGATTGGAAATCCGTCCCACCCGTTTAAAATAAAAATTGCCGAACATCTTTACTGCCCATGGCGTGAGCCACAAAGGGGCTGATTAACAACCATGAGATTTGAAATAAAACATATGGACACGGCATGGAACCGAAGATTTTCTGGGTATCAGAAGATGCCAGGGACTGATTCGTTTAAAGTAAACATTTTTTTAAATCAGTCTTGAACCTGATGGGTGACTGGTGCAGTGAGGACTGACACCGGAACGGTTGAAATTACGGCAATGGTGAAGACATTCGGCAATTTAAAAAAGCGTGAAAAGTCCCTTTTCACGTATAGGGGTGTCTTTTTGCTTGACAACAAGCCTTTAAATGGGTGACCCCGTACATTTGCTTGACCCCGTACATTTGCGTACATTCGTACATTTCTTGCTTGCCCTGTACCTGGAATAAAGTGTTACCTATGTCCTCGTTCGTTCAATTTCAATTGGCTCTGTATAAAAAACATCTCATTTAAGACAAGTAAATACTTTTATATCATGTTGCTATTTTTGTTTTGGGAGTTTTGTCCATGTTACTGCGCCACTTGTTATTTTAGTCTTTCCTCTTTGTTGAACAATAAACGAGACCTCATTATTTTTACTTAAATCCAATTCAAGTTTCTTGTCTGTAAAAATTGTGAATTCATCTGTTCCAAAGTCAAATGTTGTTGTCCCTTCGGGTACAGTTAAAACTACCAGGGGGAGAAAAACCTTTTTTACCTCAATTTGCAAATCGTTACCTGCATTTTTAGCTCTAAAGGATAATGAGACAGCCCCGTCATCAAATGCTTCTTTTAAAGTCCTTTTTGATTCATCAGCAGAAACGCTCCCTAATGCAATAAAAATAATCAATACAGCGGTAATAAATGAAGTCCTAATTTTTATCATTCTAATTTCATTCTCCTTTGCCTTTTAGTTAAATGTAGTTTATGTAGGTCGAACGCCGGGATCAGAGAACCCGATGAAAAAATACAACATTGAAAGCCAAAAAAATATAAACAAATATCAAAACCTTCAAAAGCGCACAGAATTATGGTCTCAACTAAATCCGCTTGTTAGCCATTCCTTCTATATTTGGCCTATATCCTGGGCTGACCAATCATTTTTGTTATTTAATATTATATATGCCATATAAATGTCGGACATATGTTTCATATGGTTCCTTGCCTGTAACATCATCAATATGTATACGATACTCATCAGTAAAAATACCGGTCAAACTATCCTCTTTCAATAGCTCCGTTCTGATGATATACACATGACCAGCTTCAGTATTGAAATCCTTAGTAACTTTTTCTCTAATGAATTGAGTCGTTTTCGCAAAACTAGCCGATATTGTATGTTTACCCGGAAGAAGTTCCATTATCTTAGTTACCGCTGCATGATTAATGTTATTGTTATCGACAGAAAAGATTCCCAGTCCTATGTTCTCAGGATATAAAAAAGCAACTTCTTCTCTATTTAAGGCATGTCCTGTGTACAGTCTAGTGTCCTGTCTCTAACAGATCTTTACATTTGAAATTTTTCTCATAATGCTTTCAACTGAAGCTGTCCAAACAAATACTTTCGGATTTTGATTATG